>NZ_JARVSV010000007.1:0-233527 GCF_030209025.1 Pseudomonas sp. MEJ086 | reverse complement strand
ATCGCCCGCAAGCGGGCTCCTACACGGCCGGAGTTCTAACCCGTAGGAGCCCGCTTGCGGGCGAATCGATTCATCGGCGTGGTGCAGGGGCGCGAGTAGCGAATCCAGTCTGCCTTCGGCGATCCGCAATGCAGCATCTTCAGGCCGCCGCAATGGCCGGGCGGCGGCCCGGAATGGCCGCGATCAGTTCACGGGTGTAGTCGCTGGCGGGGTGTTCGAACACCTGGCTCACCGGGCCTTGCTCGATCATCTTGCCGTTGCGCAGTACCAGCACCTGGTCGGCGACGTTGGCCACCACGGACAGGTCGTGGGAGACCAGCACGTAGGCGATGCCCAGCTCGCGCTGCAGTTCGAGGAGCAGGTCGAGGATCTGTGCCTGCACCGAGACGTCCAGTGCCGAGACCGGTTCGTCGAGCAGCAACAGGTCGGGCTTGAGTGCCAGAGCGCGGGCAATGGCGATGCGCTGGCGCTGGCCGCCGGAGAGCTCACGGGGCAGGCGATCCAGGTAGCTGACCGGCAGGTGCACACGGCTGATCAGCTCCCGTGCGGCCTGTTCCAGTGCCGGCCCCTTGAGCAGGCCGAAAGACACCAGTGGTTCGACGATGCTGTCGAAGATGGTGAAGCGCGGGTCGAGGGCGGCGAAGGGGTTCTGCTGCACCAGCTGCATGCGTTGGCGCAGTGGGCGGAATTCGCGCCAGCTGAGGTCGGTGACGTCCTGCTGCTCGAACAGCACGCGGCCCTGGCTGGGTTTCTCCAGGCCCAACGCGATACGCAGCGCGGTGCTCTTGCCCGAGCCGGACTCGCCGACGATGGCCAGGGTCTGGCCGGGGTAGACCTGCAGGCTGAGGTTTTCCAGTGCCACGAAGCTGCTGTCTTCACCCTTGACCCGCGGCAGGGCGAAGCGCTTGCCGACGCTATGCAGGCTCAGGATCGGCGTGCTAGCGGCCACTGCCTGCTCTTGCGGGCGCACCTTGCGGCGGTTGGAAAAGGCCGGTGCAGCGGCGATCAGGGCGCGAGTGTAATCATGCTGAGGCGCCGTGAGGATCTGCTTAGGCGGGCCCTGTTCCACCAGTTCGCCCTGTTTCATCACCAGAATGCGGTCGGCACGATCCGTGGCCACGCCCAGGTCGTGGGTGATGATCAGCAGGGAAATGCCACGCTCGGCGACCAGGCGTTGCAGGTGGTCGAGGATGCGCCGTTGCACGGTGACGTCCAGGGCGCTGGTCGGCTCGTCGGCGATGATCAGCCGCGGGTTGCCGGCCAGGGCGATGGCGATCAGCACGCGCTGACGCATGCCGCCGGAGAGCTCGTGTGGATACTGGTGGGCGCGCAACAGCGGCTTGTCCAGACCGACCTGCTCGAGCAGTTCGATCACGTCGGCATCGACACCGGGGTAGCGACGGTCGTGGGCGAGAATCAGCGCTTCGCCGATCTGCTTGCCGATGCGCAGGGTCGGGTTGAGGCTGACCATCGGGTCCTGTGGCACCAGGCCGATGGTCCGGCCACGCAGGCCGCGCTTTTGCCGCTCGCTGGCGTGGCTCAGGTCGACGCCCTCGACGTGCAGCTCGCCAGCGGTGATCGCCGCGCTGTCGGGCAGCAGGCCGAGAATGGCGTTGGCCAGGGTCGATTTGCCCGAACCGGACTCCCCGACTATGGCCACCGTTTCCCCTTGCGCGACGGAAAAAGACAGGCCTTTTACCGCATCGGTGGTCTGCCCGGCGGAGCGATAGCTGACGGCCAGGTCGCGAATGTCGATCAGTGGGCTGCTGCTCATCGCTGGGTCTCCTCAAGGGTGCGGGCAATATGGTTGAGGCTGAACACCACGGCCACCACGAATAGCCCGGGCAGCAGCGATACCCAGGGGGCGGTGATCAGGAAGTGGCGACCGTTGGCGATCAGCGTGCCCCATTCCGCGGCCGGTGGCGCGGCGCCGAAGCCGAGGAACGACAGCCCGGCGGTGGCCAGGATGGCCGCGCCGAAGTCCAGGGTCGCGAGTACCGCAACCGGGCCCCAGGCGTTGGGCAGAATGTGTCGCAGCAGAGTGCGGCTCCAGCTGGCGCCACCCAGGCGCGCCGCTTCCACATAGGGTAGGGTTTTCACCCGCAGCACTTCGGCGCGGGTGGTGCGGGCGAAGCCGGGAATGATGCCCACGCCCACGGCAATCGCCACCGGGATGGTACCGAAGCCGATAGCGGTGACGATGGCCAGCGCCAGCAGCAGCCCGGGCAGGGCCAGCAATACATCGACGAAACGCATGATGAGCGCATCGATACGCCCGCCGGCGAAGCCGGACAGCACACCGAGGCCGAGCCCGCCGAACAGGGCGATGCCCACCGCCAGCAAAGCGGCTTGTACCGACAGGCTGGAGCCATAGACCACGCGGGTATAGAGGTCGCGACCCAGCTCATCCGTGCCGAACCAGTGCAGCGCGTTGGGCGCGGTGAGTTTGTCCGTCGGCGAGGTCGCGTAGGGGTCGAAGCCTGTCAGCAGTTGCGGCACCAGCGCCGCTATCAGGGCGAACAGCACCACCGCCAATGCCAGGCTGAAGCCCGGTTTGCGCAGCAAGGGGCGTAGCGCCGCTGTGGCCCGTTGCAGGCGGCTGCGGCGCCGCCAGGTCAACGCCACGCTGGCCGGTGAGTGGGACAACGAGGAAATGCGGCTATCGGCATTCATGGTCAGGACACCTTCGGCGTGTGGGCGATGCGCGGATCGAGGTAGGGGTAGAGCAGGTCGACGATCAGGTTCACCAGCACGAAGGCGGCGGCCGACACGGCGACGATCGCCAGCACCACCGGAATGTCCTGGCGCAGTACCGCCTCCTGAGCGAGGCGGCCGACACCGTTGCGGGCGAAGATGGTCTCCACCAGCACCGCGCCGGACACCGTGTTGCCCACCTGCAGGCCGATCAGGGTGAGGATCGGCAGGGCGGCGTTCTTGAAACCGTGGCGGGCCTGCACCTGCCAGCGACTCAGGCCCTTGGCATAGGCCGTGGCGATGTAGGGTTCCTGCCACACGCCCTGAAAGCCGCGTTGCAGTACCTGGGCATACACCGCCGCGCTGGGGATCGCCAGGGTCACGGCCGGCAGGATCAGGCTGTCGAAGCCGCGGCTACCGGTGGCCGGGAACCAGCCGAGGCTGAAGGCGAACACCTGGATCAGCAGCAGACCCATCCAGAACACCGGCACCGAAAAACCCAGGGAAGGCAGGCGGGCCATCGCCACTTTCAGGGGCTGCCAGCGCACGTAGGCCGTCAGGTAGGCCAGGCCGATGCCGCCGACCATCGATAACACGATGGCCAGGCCGGCCAGCGACAGGGTTTGCGGCAGTCGCTCGGCGAGCAGCTCGCTGACCGGGCGATTGAGCGACAGTGATTGCCCGAAGTCGCCCTGGATGGCGTTCCAGAGCAGGCTGAAGTACTGCTCGAAAATGCCCTTGTCCAGGCCGTAGTAGGCTTGTGCCTTGGCCAGATCTTCTGCCGACAGCGCATCGGCCTCCATGCCCGAGGCGCTGAGCATGATCGACAGGGTGTCACCCGGCAGCAGGTAGAGGATGAAGTAGGTGATGCTGTAGGCACCCCATAGCACCAGCAGCGCCTGGCCGACCCGGCCGATCAGGTAGCGGTTCATGGTTCACCGACCTCGATGTCGTTGAGCAGCGCGAAGCCCTCGGCGGTCCAGCGGAAGTTCTTCACCCGTTGCGCCGTGGCGGCCTGCCAGACGCGCTCGTAGATCGGAAACGCGGATGCCTCGTCGACCAGCAGATCCTGCAGGTCACCATAGGCCTGTGCACGTTGTTCGGTCTGCGTGGCGGTGATGCCGGCATCGAACAGGGCCTGGGCCTTGTCCAGTGTCTGTGGCTCGTACAAGTTGGTGGCCAGGGTCGAGCTGTTGGCGGTACGCGGATCGAGGATGGTCTGCAGGATGATCGGATCGGCGCGGGTCATGTAGGTTGAAGTCAGGTCATAGTTGCCCTGAGAGTTGGTGGTTACCCACTCGGCGCGAGTGACCACCGCCAGTTTGAGCTCGATGCCGATCTGGCGCAGCTGATCCTGGATCAGCACGTCACCGGCGGTTTCCGTACCCTGAATGTTGTAACTCAGGCTCAGGCGCTTGCCGTCCTTGCTGCGATAGCCATCGGCGCCTTTGTGCCATCCCGCCGCGTCGAGCAGTCGTTCGGCACCCTGAGGGTCATAAGCGAGCTTGTCGCCCTGGTCCTTGAAGTAGGGCGTGGTGACATCGTAGATGCCCTTCACCACCGGGAAGTCGGCGTTGTACACGGTGCTGGCGTAGGTCTTGCGGTCGATGCCTTTCTGCAGCGCCAGGCGCACCTGCTTGTCGGCCAGCAGGCGCTCACCGCGGGTGTTGGGGTAGAGGTTCAGCGCAGGTCCCGGCAGGGAGCGGCTCTGGATGGTCGCGCCCTTGGACTGGAACAGCTTGAGGTCCACTTCGGAGAACGGATTGCGTGGCCAGAGGATGTCTGCCTGGCCCTGCAGGAACAGGCCGTTGCGGACACTCTCCTCGGGGATGTAGCTGATTTCCACGGCATCCAGATGGGCTTCGCCGCGGTTCTTGACGTTGGCCGACGCCCAGGCGTACCCCTGGCGCTTGAGCAGCTTGGCGCCGACTTCGGGCGTGTAGTGATCGAGTACGAACGGGCCGGTGCCGATGATCTTGCCGAGCGAGCGCTCCTTGGCGCTGAGCGCGTAGGAGGCGGGGGCGAGGATCGCCAGGTTGGTGGTGGAAGTGGCCTGCAGGAAGCCGGCGTTCGGCCGCGACAGCACCAGCCTGACGGTGAAGTCGTCGACCACTTCGGCGTGGTCGAAACCTGCCAGGTAGGTGGCGCCGAAGGTGGCGGGAAGCTCGGTGGCCAGGGCCTTGTTGCTGTCGAAGGCGGCCTTCACGGCGTTGGCGTCGAAACGTTCGCCGTTGCTGAAGGTGACGTCGTCACGCAACCTGAAGGTGTAGTTGAGGGCGTCATCGCTGACGTCCCAGCTCTTGGCCAGCCAGGGGATGATCTCGCCGCTGTCCGGATCCTGGTCGGTGAGCGACTCGGCGACGTTGCGCAGCAGCACGCGGTGCTCCAGCCAGTACACCTGGAAGGGATCGACGCTGACCAGGGTGGTGTTGTCGCCGAAGAAGGCGATGTTCAGGGTTTTGCTGGCGGCTTCATCAGCGGAGGGCGAGCAGCCGATCAGGCTGAGGGCAAGGGCGCAGGAGGCCAGCAGGTGCGTCGCAAGGCGGGTTTTCTTCATCTCTTCTTCCCACTGTTTCGAATGAGGTGCATGCAGGGATTCCAGGCAAAATGGCCGCACTGCTCTTGGGCAATGCGGCCTTGCAGTCAGAAGTCGTAAGCGAGTTTGGTGTACCAGAAGCCGCCACCAGGGTGGAAAGGCGGGTTGCCGTAGTTGTATTTGAAGGCCGCCTGGGTGATGCCGTTGTTGTCAGGCTTGACGTTGAAGATGTTGGTGCCGCCCACGCTGACCGTCAGGCTGTCGAACAGCAGGTAGGAAAGATCGAGGTCGGTGATCCACTTGGCTCCGAAGGTGCGATCCTGGGCGGCATTCTGCTGCCAGGTTTCGACCTTGCCGTAGCGAGTGGTCTGCAGGTTGGCGGCGAAGTTGCCCAGGCTCCAGTTCGCACCCAGCACCCATTTGCTGCGTGGCGTGGCGGCGACCACCAGGCCTTCGGAGGCATGCCCGGCCACCTCGATACCGGCGTTCTGCAAGAACGACGGGTTGTTTCGCTTATCGCGAACAGTGGTTTTGTTGTAGTTGAATGCGGCGCTCCAGCGCACATCGCCCCAGGCGCCGAACTGACTGCGGTGATCGGCCACCAGATCGATGCCTCGGGTACGGGTGTTGAACGCGTTGGTGTAGTAGCTGACCCAGGTGTTGCGTGCCACGCCGGCGGACTCGAGGATGTCACCGATTGGACCGGCGCCGCCGCCCGGCGCTGCGATGTTGTCGCTGAGCACGATGCGGTCGTCGATGTCGATCAGGTAGGCGTCGGCAGTGAAGCTGGTGCGTGGGGCTGGCTGCCAGGTCACGCCCAAACCCAGGTTGCGCGACTTTTCCGGCTTCAGATCGGATGCGCCCAAGGCTTGGCCCAGAGCGCTATCCGGCGTGGCGGTATAGCGCAGGGCCGGGACCGCGTTGCCGTTGGCATCTGCAGCCGTGCGGTTATCGGAGACGGTATAGCCCAACTGAGTCAGAGACGGCGCCCTGAAGCCCGAGCCAACCGTCCCGCGTAGCGCTACCTGGTCGGTCAATTCGTAGCGCGAATTGAGCTTGAAGCTGAAGGTGTTTTCCTTGATGTCGTCATAGTGCTCGAGGCGGCCTGCAAGGCCCAGGTACCAGCGATCACTGAGGTCGAAGCCGAAATCCAGATAGCCTGCGAGGTTGTTGCGTTTGATGTCGGCTTCATCCTCCGGGCGAATGGCCACGACAGCCTGGGCGCCGACCGATGGCTGCGCGCCGTTGGCGGCATTCTGCTGACTGCCGGCTGGAAAGGTGTAGGGGCCGACGCTCCAGGCACGTGGATCACTGCCTGCGAAAGTCTGGAAGCGCTCCCAGCGATGCTCCACGCCTGCAGAGACCTGAGTCGGTAGAGACAGGCCAAACAACCCGTCGAAAGAGCGGGTGACATCGAAATTGTTGACCCACTGTTCGAACTGCAGGCTGGCCAGGTCATCCCAGGAGGTGGGCGATGCGGCGCCATAGGTGGGGTTGATGGTCAGGTCGCTGGAATGCTCGATCTTGTTGCGGCCGTAGGTGGTGGACAGATCCCAATCCCAGTCCGCCACGTTGCCTTTGCCGCCAAACAGAAACTGGTAATCCGTGTCCTTGAGGTTGTTCAGCGGGTAGTAGCCGTCGGGGAACAGTTCGGGGATCGAGGCCGCGCCCCTGGCCGTGCGCAACTGATTCAGCGCCTCGGTTTTGCGCTCGCCGTAGGTCGCATACGAGTACAGTTTCAGATCATCGGCCAATGGCAGCTCGGCGTTGTAAGCCAGGTTGAAGGCCTTCAGGTCGGGGTCGCCATTCTTGGTGCTCACGCGATCCCAGGCGGCCTGACGTTCAGGCTCGAAATAGGCTTGGACGGTGCTCGGCGACTTCCCGACCCAGGTCGCCGTACCGCGCTTGCGCGCATCTGCGGAAAGGTGCACGAAGCCCCCGTCGTTGCCCAGCGCGAAGCCGTGGTCGGCGGCGGTTTTGATGGTTTCGCCCTGGCCGGAGAAGAGCTTCCCGTAGCTGGTCTCCACATGGCCACCAGAGGTATTGCCCTTGAGGATGATGTTGATCACCCCGGCGACGGCGTCGGAGCCGTACTGGGCGGCGGCGCTGTCCTTGAGCACTTCGATGTGCGAGACGGCGCTGACCGGGATCTGATCGATGTCCACGGCGTTCGCGCCGCTGTTATCGGTGCTGCCATTGGCGGGTGCAGCGCCGTTATGACGGCGTTTGCCGTTGACCAGGACCAGCGTGTAGGCCGGGCCGAGGCCACGGTTGCTCAGCGGGCGAATCGAGGAGTTGACCCCGGCGATGTTGGTGCCGAAGTTGAACGAGGGCAGCAGCTTGGAAATCGCTTCGGAGAGTTCGGCGCGCCCGGTCTTGAGCAGCTGCTCGCTGTTGATGATGTCGATTGGCGTCGGGCTGTCGGCAACCGTGCGTTGCTGCCCGCGGATGCCGGTGGAGATCACGTTGACGGTTTCCAGGCGTGTTTCGCTGCTCTGCGCCTGCACGCTGGGCGCCAACAGGCAGGCCAGTGAAAGTACCGAGAAGGTCAGTCCTGCGCGAGCCGGGGCGCTGCGCAGATGGCGCAGGCGTGTGCTGGAAAAAGGTGTTGCCATGGCGCTTGTCCCTGTCTGAAAGGCTGGGGCGACAGCCAATATGGCGTCGCCCGGAAAGGTGTCCACTGCCGTACGCAAGGCGCACGAAACCCTGACGCGCGTTTTCACGTGCGGGCTGTCTTGCAGTGGTGGGGGCGACAAGGCGGTGGTAGGTCGCTCCAGGTCTTGCGTGGCCTGTCCGGTGGGCTATCCGGTTAGACGATCAGCGCTGGCGGCACATTCGCTCGCCGTTGTCTGCCGGCGGCACACCCGGCCAGCCGATCAGTGTGCTGACGCTGTCGCCATGCAGGTTGTCGAGCAGGCGACTGGCGAGGCGGGAAAGATAGCGTTTCATGACTGACCTCCTGCCTTAGATGGCGATGGCGCTGAGCGGGTAGCCCGACGCGAGAAAGGGGTTGTGATCACGACCGAGGCTGTCCGGGTCGTCCTTTTCCACGCCGAGCAGTGCCAGCAGGCGCGTGCGGATATCGTTGAAACCGGCCTGGCCGTTGTCCCGCGGGCGGCCCAGGTCGACGCGCAGTTCTTCGGCGATGCGCCCGTCCTGCAGCACGATGATGCGGTCGGCGAGCAGAATGGCTTCGTCGACATCGTGGGTGACCAGCAGAACGGCTGGCGTGTGCTTTTGCCACAGGTCGATGATCAGGCGGTGCATGCGGATGCGGGTCAGCGCATCGAGGGCGGCGAAGGGTTCGTCGAGCAGCAGCAGTTTGGGCTCGCGAACCAGGCTGCGCGCCAATGCCACTCGCTGGGATTCACCGCCGGACAGGGTGGCGGGAAAGGCTTCCAGGCGATGGGCCAGGCCCACTTCGGTCAGCGCCTGGATAGCACGCTGCTTGGGGTTGGCCACGCGCAGGCCGAGGGTGACGTTCTTCCAGGCGCGCTTCCAGGGCATCAGCCGCGGCTCCTGAAATACCGCCGCGCGGGCTTGCGGGGCGATCAGCTCGCCGCCGTCGATGGGGTCCAGGCCTGCCAGGGAGCGCAGCAGGGTGGTCTTGCCGGAGCCGCTGGCGCCGAGCAGGGCGACGAATTCGCCGGGGGCGATGTCCAGGTTCAGTTCATCGATCACCCGGTTGTCCCCGAACTGACGCACCACGCCGCGCAGGCTGACGGCCGGCGAGTAGTCGATCTTGCTGTGCGCATTCATGCTTCAGGTCCTTATGAACGAGGGGCGCCAGGCCAGAGCCAGGCGTTCCAGGGTGCGAATCAGGCCGTCGATGAGCAGACCCAGCAGGCTGTAGATCAGCAGGCAGATGACGATCACGTCGGTACGCATGAAGTCGCGGGCATCGCTGGCCAGGAAGCCGATACCGGCGGTGGTGTTGATCTGCTCGACGAACACCAGAGCCAGCCAGGAAATCCCCAGGGAGTAACGCAGGCCGACGAAGAACGAGGGCAGGGCGCCAGGCAGAATCACGTGCCAGATGAGTTCGCGACGGTTCAGCCCCAGGGTATTGGCCGCTTCGATCAACTTCGGGTCGATATTGCGGATGCCGGCGAACAGGTTGAGGTAGATCGGAAAGGTGGTGCCCATGACGATCAGCGCCACCTTGGTGAATTCACCAATGCCGAACCACAGGATGAACAGCGGCACCAGGGCCAGAGACGGGATGGTGCGCAGCATCTGCATGGGGGAGTCGAGGGCGATTTCGCCACGTTTCGACAGGCCGGTGATCAGCGCTGCGGTAACGCCGATCGCCACGCCGATGCCGAGGCCGGTCACGGCGCGCTGCAGGGACACCAGCAGGTGGCGCAGCAGTTCACCGCTGCGCGTCAATTCCCAGAGCGTGCCGCTGATCTCGCTGGGGGCGGCGATCACGCGGGCTGGAATCAATCCGGCCCGCGAGGCGATTTCCCAGAGCAGCAGAATGGCCAGGGGGCTGATCAGGCGCAGAACGAAATCCGGCGTGGTCCATTTGCTGCGGCGAGCGGGCTGTACCGTACGGCTCACGGTGATGGTGCTGGCGTTGGTCATGGAGGTCTCCCGCTGATCAGTGCTTGTAGCTCTGGCCTGAAGCCCGTTCGAGCTGGCGAATCAGCGCGTCCCAGTGCAGCTTGATGCCCGGCCCCTTGCCATCGGAAAAACGCGCCGATTGCTGGCGAACCTTCTCGATGGCCTCGGCGGGGGCATGCAGCAGATCGGCATTGCCGCCGGCCTGTGCGGCGATCTGGATGTTGCAGGCGCGTTCCAGCCCATGCAGCTCGCGGAAGGCGTGTTCGACGCTGATGCCGCCGGTGAGCAGGCCATGGTTGCGCAGGATGAAGATGTTGCTGTCGCCGAGGTCGGCAACCAGGCGCTCCTGCTCGTCCAGATCCAGCGCCACGCCTTCGTAGTCGTGGTACTTCACGCGGCTGTAGAAGCCCAGGGCATGCTGCGAGAGCGGCAGCAGCCCGCCGCGCTGGGCGGATACCGCTGCGCCATCACGGGTATGGGTGTGCAGCACGGCCTGCAGATCCGGGCGCGCGCGGTGGATGGCGCTGTGGATCACGTAACCGGCCTGGTTGATACCCAGGTTCAGCGGGTCGTCGATGATGGTGCCGTCGACATCCACCTTGACCAGGTTGGACGCGGTGATCTCGTCGAACAGCAGGCCGAAGGCGTTGATCAGGAAGTGTTCGTCCGGCCCCGGCACACGGGCGGAGAAGTGCGTGTAGATATGATCCGTCCAGCGAAACAGCGCAGCCAACTGGTAGGCGGCAGCCAGTTTGACGCGCACTTCCCATTCTTCAGGGCTGACGCGCTCCTGGACGGAAGGAATGCTGTGCAGGGTAGCGAGTGAACTCATGGCAATCTCCAGGCCCTGGTGGGCTGTCTGTTCAGTAACCGCGTCCGATATCGACGAGGTTTTCCAGTTGCGCTTGCGCCTGGAAACGCTGGAAGTTGGCGACGAAATCGTCGACGAACTTGCGCTTTCCATCGGTGGACAGGGCACTGGTGTGGGGTGAGATACGTACCCGCGGATGCAGGTACAGCGGGTGATCGTTCGGTAGCGGCTCGGGTTCGGTGACATCCAGTGTGGCGCGGCCGATGCTGCCGTTGTCCAGCGCCTCGAGCAGGGCGTTCTGATCGAGCAGGCCCCCACGAGCCAGGTTGATCAGGTGCAGGCCAGGTTTGGCGCTGCCCAGCACGTCGCGGTCGAGCAGGTGGCGGGTATCCGCGGTCAGCGGCGCAACCACCACCAGGTGGTCGGCTTCGGCGAACAGATGGTGAATGTCGCGGGCGGCCTCGATGCCGGGGATTTCGGCGATGGCGTGGCCAGGGCGACCCAGGGCGATGACGCGCATGCCCAGGGCCAGCGCCTTGTGCGCCAGGCTCTGGCCAATCGAGCCGAGGCCCAGAATACCCAGGGTCGCGCCCTTGACCGGCTGCAGGTAGGTGAAATGCCAATCGTCGTTCTTTACCCAGATGTCCGGAAGCTGCTTGGCTGCGCTGAAGATCGCCGCCAGGGCGAATTCGGCGACATGGTTGGCGTTGGCACCCTTGGCGCTGGCAACCTGCTCTACGTCGAACAGCCAGTGCGGGTAGAAATCGATGCCCGAGGAGGCCAGTTGCACCCATTGCAACGACCACGGCCAGCCGGCTGGCGCTTCCTTGAGTTCGACGCCGCGGACGTTGATGGGGCGTACGATCAGCGTGCTGGCGTCAGCGGGAATCTGCGCCAGGCCTTCCGGGCCAAAGGGGATTTCGACGATGCGCTGCTGCGGCAGGCGCTCGCGCAGATAGGCATTGGCCTCGGTATCCAGCTGGCTGACGATGGTCTGGCTCATTGCGCTGCCTCCCGGGCCTGGGCGAAGGCGCTACGACCGACGGCGCTGAGCGCCACGTCGTCCTGCGGGGTATGGATGCGGCTGCACAGCACGTCACGGAAATGCCGCTCCAGCGGGTTCTTGCGTGACAGCCCCGGGTTGCCGGATGCCTCGATGGCGAGCTCCACGGCACGTATGGCGTTGCTGCTCACCAGTTGCTTGATCTGCCCGGCGTGCGCTGCCTCGACCTGGCCTGCGGCAGCCGAATCGAGCAGGGTGCGGTTGGCGAACAGCAGGGTATCGATGCGCCCGACGATCTCTTGAAAGCGCGGCAGGCTGGAGAGCGGTGCGCCGAGGTTGGACGGCGTGCGTTGTTCGAGAAAGCCCACCAGCCAGTCCCGCGCCGCCTGGGCGACGCCATCGTAGATGGCGGGCAGCAATACCGACATCCACAACATGCCTTCACCGTCCAGTTCCGGCCTGGGTGCACTCCACGGGCTGACGCTGACGGCGTGATCGAGAGGGATCAGCACGTCATCGAACTGCACTTCATGGCTGCAGGTGGCGCGCATGCCCAAGTGGTCCCAGTCCTCGACGATACGAATGCCGGGGGTGTCGCGATGGACCAGGTAACCGCCAACCAGCGGGTCGGCATCGTCGCTGCGTGCCCACACTAGGTACCAGGTCAGGCCGTGACTGCCGGTCGAATAGATCTTGCGGCCGCTCAGGCGCCAGCCTTCGCGGGTGCGCCGGGCAGTGGTCGCTGGCAGACCACCGCGCGCCGGCGTGCCGAGTTCGGGTTCGACGCGAAAGGCGTTGATCAGTGCGCCGTTTTCCACCGCATCGATACCGACCTGGCGACGCAGCTGCTCGGGCCAGTTGAGGTTCTGCTGCAGGCGGAAGTGCTGCAGGTACTGCATGACCAGAATCAACGCCGTGGACGGCTCACCCTTGGCCACCGCGCTGATCACCCGCCGCGCGGTAGGCAGATCGGCGCCACCACCCCCGAGCGTCTTCGGCACCGTCAACCCCAGCAGGCCGTGGCGCTGCAGTAGGGCGAAGTTCTCGGCCGGAAATTCGCCACTGCGATCGAAACGCGCGGCGCTGGCGGCCAGGGTCGCGGTGATTTCATCGAGCTGGCGGGTGAAGCGGGCCTCGTCGCGCTCCGGGGATACGCGATGGGTGGGGAAGGCGAGGGTGTCGGCGGATTGCGTCATGGGTCTCTCATCACGGGCGCAGATGGCAGGCAATGCCTGTTCGATTTCTGAGCGCCCCAGGGTGATGAGGTGGCCTGGGTGAGACCGTATTCTTATAGCTTTACGCTGTAAAAGTCTTTTTGGTTCTAAGCTAATTATCAGCTTTTCTGAATTAACAATTTTGTTGTTATGCGTTTGTGGAATTTTGAGGGGCGTGAGAATTGCCTGTCGATGCCGCCAGCGGCTTACGGCCAGTAGCGACCAGCGATCTGGCCCTGCGTCAGCGACTCGCGCCGCTCACGCTGAGGGTTGCAAAGGGCGAGGAGCCACTGCCGTCGATCACAGGGCGCGATAATGGCTCGGAACTTCGCCCGGCCCTATTGCGAGCGCAAGCGCTGCGCGGCGACGTCGCTGAACAGGTTCACGGCGTCCTGCAGGTTGCCCAGGTACTGCGGGTGCAGCAGCCAGAGATCGATCATCGGCTTGAAGTCGCTGACGTTGATCACGTCCAGTTGCTCGCGGTGCCCGCTGCGCTCGAGCAGGGGCGCGGGCACCAGGCCGAAACCCATGCCGCTGGCGACCAGGCCCAATTGCAGTTCGGTGCCGAAAGTTTCCAGGTTGATCTGCAACGACAGGCCCTGTTCGGACAGCGCGCGTTGCAGGCCTGCGCGGAAACCACAGCCGTCGGGGTTGAGCACCCAGCCCTGCTGGTAGCAGTCCTTGAGCTTGCAGCTGCGCTTGCGCATCGCGCCCTTGGCGGCCACCACCAGCAGCGGCATGCGGCCGATGGAGCGGCTGGCGATGCCTTCGGGGAAGATCTTGCCCGCCGGGAAGAGTACTGCGGCGGCATCCAGCTCACCGTTTTCCATGCGCGCGATCAGGGTGCTGCCCCAGCCATTGATGACCTGGGTCTTCAGTTCCGGGAAGGTTTCACGAATCTGCTGCAGGGCGTCGAGCAGCACCACGTCACTGATGGTTTGCGGCACTCCCAGGCGCAACGAGCCACTGGGCGAGCCATCGCTGGCGACCAGTTCGCGCAGCGAGTCGATCTCGCGCAGGATCGCCTTGCACTGATCGTAGACACGCAGGCCCATGGGGGTCGGTTTGAGCGGCTTGGTATTGCGGTCGAGCAGATTGGCGCCCAGATCCTCTTCGAAATTCTGCACGCGGCGAGTGATCGCCGGTTGAGTCAGTTGCAGAGCATCGGCAGCCAGCTTGGTCGATTGACAGCGGATGACGGCGACGAATGCATCCATGTCATCGATCTTCATCTCAGGTACTCACATATTAAGGGCAGGAAAAATGCCTCGATAGAATAATCATCTTTAACCATTTTGGGCACGGCCTTTTCCTTTTCGTGAGCATTCGACGGCGATCCTGATCGCTGAAATTCTCCGCCATAAGCTTATTTCTTAATCGTATTTCAGATCAGCCCGGTTATTCGCTATTTTCTCGTCACTACTTGTTATGACAAGTTGATCAAAAAGGATTCACATGTCTCAGCTCATACCGCTTTCGCCCGTTCCCCTGTACAGCCAGCTCAAGGAGTTGCTGCGCTCGCGCATCCTTGATGGAACCTATGCGCCGCACAGCCGCATGCCCTCGGAGAACGAGCTGGGCCAGACCTATGGCGTCAGCCGCATCACCGTGCGCCAGGCGCTGGGTGACCTGCAGAAGGAAGGGCTGATCTTCAAGATCCACGGCAAGGGCACCTTCGTGGCCAAGCCAAAGGCGTTCCAGAACGTCAGCACGCTGCAGGGCCTGGGCGAATCGATGAAGCAGATGGGCTACGAGGTGATCAACAAGTTGCGCAGCCTGCGCCACGTTCCGGCGTCGGCATTGGTTGCCGAGCGCCTGCAGGTGGCAGAGGGCAGCACCGTCACGGAAATCCGCCGGGTGCGGCTGATCAACCGCGAGCCGATTTCCCTGGAAATCACCTGGCTGCCCCATGCCGTGGGCGAAAAGCTGGAGAAGGCCGATCTGGTCACGCGTGACATCTTCCTGATCCTCGAAAACGACTGCGGCATCGCCCTGGGTCATGCCGATCTGGCCATCGATGCCGTGCTTGCCGACAGCGACCTGACCCAGGCGCTGGCCGTGGAGGAGGGCTCGCCGATCATGCGTATCGAGCGCCTGACCCACACCGCCGATGGCACACCGCTGGATTTCGAACACCTCTATTACCGTGGCGATGCCTTCCAGTATCGCCTGCGCATCGACCGACAGAAGGGCGCGCAGCCATGAGCATCAACACCTTGGAACAGGAATACGACATCGTCATCATCGGCGGTGGTACCGCTGGCCCCATGGCCGCGATCAAGGCCAAGGAACGCAACAAGGCGTTGCGCGTGCTGCTGGTCGACAAGGCCAACGTCAAGCGCAGCGGAGCGATCAGCATGGGCATGGATGGCCTCAACAATGCCATCGTGCCCGGCCACGCCACGCCCGAGCAGTACACCAAGGAAATCACCGTGGCCAATGACGGCATCGTCAATCAGGCCGCCGTGTATGCCTATGCCACCCACAGTTTCGAAACCATCGAGCAGCTCGACCGCTGGGGCGTGAAGTTCGAGAAGGACGAAACCGGCGACTACGCGGTGAAGAAGGTGCATCACATGGGCGCCTACGTGCTGCCGATGCCCGAAGGGCACGACATCAAGAAGGTGCTGTATCGCCAGCTCAAGCGCGCCCGGGTGGAAATAACCAATCGCCTGGTGGCCACACGCCTGCTGACCGATGTCGACGGCGCGGTCAACGGCCTGATGGGTTTCGACTGCCGCACCGCTGATTTCCACGTGATCAAGGCCAAGGCGGTGATTCTTTGCTGCGGCGCGGCCGGACGTCTCGGGCTGCCGTCTTCCGGCTACCTGATGGGTACCTACGAGAACCCGACCAATGCCGGCGATGGCTACGCCATGGCGTATCACGCCGGTGCCGAGCTGGCCAATCTGGAGTGCTTCCAGATCAACCCGCTGATCAAGGATTACAACGGCCCGGCCTGCGCCTACGTGACCGGCCCGCTGGGGGGCTATACCGCTAACAACAAGGGCGAGCGCTTCATCGAATGCGACTACTGGAGCGGCCAGATGATGTGGGAGTTCCATCAGGAACTCGAGGGCGGCAACGGCCCGGTGTTCCTCAAACTCGATCACCTGGCCGAGGAAACCATCCAGAACATCGAGGAAATCCTGCATAGCAACGAGCGCCCCAGCCGCGGCCAGTTCCATGCCGGGCGTGGCACCGACTACCGCTCCAGCATGGTCGAGATGCACATCTCCGAGATCGGCTTCTGCAGTGGCCACAGCGCTTCCGGCGTGTGGGTCAACGAGCGGGCGGAAACCTCGGTCAAGGGCCTGTATTCGGCCGGAGACATGGCAGCGGTGCCGCACAACTACATGCTCGGCGCCTTCACCTACGGCTGGTTCGCGGGCAACAACGCTGCCGACTTCGTCGCCGAACGCGACCACAGCGCACTGGATCAGGCGCAGATCGACGCCGAGCGGGCGCGGGTCTACGCGCCGCTGAACCGCGAGCACGGCCTGCCGCCGGCGCAGGTGGAGTACAAGCTGCGCCGCTTCGTCAACGATTACCTGCAGCCACCCAAGGTCACCAGGAAGATGGAGATCGGCCTGCAGCGTTTCGCTGCCATCGAAGCGGATCTGGGCGAGCTGAAGGCCAGCAACGCCCACGAACTGATGCGCGCCATGGAAGTTAGCGTGATCCGCGACTGCGCCGAGATGGCCGCCCGCGCCTCGCTGTTTCGCAAGGAAAGCCGCTGGGGCCTGTATCACCACCGGGTCGATCACCCGCAGCGCAATGACGCCGAATGGTTCGTGCACTGCCACCTGAAAAAGGACGAACACGGCCAGATGGTCAGCTTCAAGAAGCCGGTCGAACCTTACCTGATCGCTCTGGATGATGAAGAGCAGCAGGCCTACAACCGCTTGCGGGTAAAGACCGAAGCGGCGTGAGCAGGATGGGCTTTGGCCCACCAAGTGGCATCAGGCTGAGCTTTCCCGGTGGGCTGAAGCGGATTGCCGTGGGCCCACCCTACATCCTAGAAAAACACGAGAGCCACAGGCTCCGAGGACACCGTGATATGGCCTTCCAGCCCCAGGAAATCCTGTTTCGCAGCAATGCGCCCGTGACCATCGACGAAGACAAGTGCATCGCCCACAAGGGCTGCACCGTGTGCGTCGACGTCTGCCCGATGGATCTGCTGGCGATCAACCCGGCGACGCAAAAGGCCTACATGGCTTTCGACGAGTGTTGGTACTGCATGCCGTGCGAGAAGGATTGCCCGACCGATGCGGTGCGCGTCGAGATTCCCTATCTGCTGCGTTGAACAAAGCGCGACCTGGAGTTTTGTAGGCGCCCGCTTGCGGGCGATCAACGGGAAAGCATCGCCCGCAAGCGGGCTCCTACGGACTTCAACGCTCGGGACTCTGCAGCTAGCGCGAAGCTTATCCACCGAATATCCAACATAAAAAAGCAACACGCCATCCGGCCAACCACCGGACGCCTGATCAACAGACCCCTCGTTTCCCACCGGCCGACCACCCGGCGGAGACGATTCCAATACCTATTGATTCGAGGGGAGACACCCATGCACTTGCGTACCACTCTGGTCGGCCTCGCGCTGGCCATCGGCAGCATCACTGCCCAGGCCGAGACCATTCGCATCGCCATCGGCACCCAGGACACCACCATCAACTGCGCCACCGGCGGGTTGCTGATCCGCGAGCTCGGTCTGCTCGACAAATACCTGCCGCGCGACGGCAAGTACAAGGACGCCAAGTACGAAGTGGAGTGGAAGAACTTCACCAGCGGCGCGCCCCTGACCAACGAAATGGTCGCCGGCAAGCTCGACTTTGGCGCCATGGCTGACTTCCCCGGTTCGTTCAATGGTGTGGCCCACCGCGATGCCGGCAAGCAGAGCCTGTTCATCACCGTGCTGTCGGGCAGCACCAAGGGCAGTGGCAACGGCATCGTGGTGCCGGCATCCTCCAGCGTGCAATCGCTGGCCGAGCTCAAGGGCAAGACCATTTCCGTGCCGTTCGCGTCCACCGCCCATGGCATGCTGCTGCGCGCCGTTGCCGCCCAGGGCTGGGATCCGCAGAAGGACGTACGCATCATCGCCCAGGCCCCGGAAATCGCCGGCTCGGCGCTGCGCAGCAATCGCATCGAGGCCCACGCGGACTTCGTGCCGTTCGCCGAACTGTTCCCCAACCGTGGCTTCGCGCGCAAGATCTACGACGGCTCCCAGGCGGATGCACCCACCTTCCATGGTGCGCTGGTGGATGCCGACTACGCCAAGAAGTACCCGGAAGTGGTCACCGCCTACCTGCGCGCCGGCCTGGAAGCGGATCGCCTGTTCGCAGCCGAGCCGGAGAAGTACAGCGAGCTGATCGAGAAGGTCACCGGTATCGAGGCCGAGGTGAATTACCTGTTCCACGGCCCGCTCGGGTTGCAGACCCGTGACCTGACCTGGAAGCCCGAGTACCGCCAGGCGGTCACCACCTCCATCGAAACCCTCAAGTTGCTGAAGAAGACCGACCGCGGTCTGAACGTCGAGCAATTCGTCGACGATCAGTACATCAAGGCTGCCTTCAAGGCCGAAGGTGGTGATTACGCGCAGGCGCTGGCCAATTACGCACAGCTGCCGCTGAAAGCCAATGATGCAGTGACCGGCCAGCCGATCACCGATTTCAAGCGCGTGGCGCAGATCTGGGTGCGTGGTGAAAGCAAGGTACGTCACTACGCCTCACCGGAAGCGGCCTTCAAGGCGCTGGCGCAGCTCGAGGAAGAGGGCAAGGACATCCGTGCCATCTACGCCCAGGCCAGCGACAGCGGCATCAAGCTGCTGGCCAACCAGGCCTGGTTCGTACGCAACGGCAAGGGCGAACTCAACGCCTTCCTGCTCAAGGGCCAGGCTGAAGCCTATGCCAAGGCTCACGGTGGTGAAGCGCTGGACTTCGGCAGCGCCAACCAGCGCCTGGTAGCCGCACGCTGATCGGCCCGCTGCGCCATGCCTCCCGTGGCGCAGCACCTTACTGGAGCCTGATGATGACTTCTCTACACCGTTGGCCGTTGCGCCTGGCGTCGTTGGCGTTCTGCCTGCTGTTCTGGCAGGTGGCGACCAGCTCGCGCCTGGATCTGGGGCTGCTCACCTTCATCTACGTGCCCACGCCCAAGTCGGTGGTCGATGCGGCCATCGCGCTGATCGAATCCAGCAGACTCTGGGATCACGTCGGCGCCAGCCTGGGGCGGGTATTCAGCGGTTATCTGATCGCAGCGCTGCTGGGCGTCACCCTGGGCATCGCCATCGGCCGTTCCCGCTGGGCCGAAGACAGCCTGCTGCCGCCGCTGGAGGTACTGCGGCCGATTCCTGCCGTGGCCTGGATTCCCCTGGCGATCCTGATGTTTCCCTCGTCGGAACTGTCGATGATCTTCATCACCTTCACCGGTGCGCTGTTTCCGGTGCTGCTCAATACCGTGCACGGGGTGGAGGGTGTCGATGCCCGTTTGATCGCGTCGGCCCGCAGCCTTGGCGCAGGGCGCCTGGCGATCCTGCGTGAGGTGGTCCTCCCGGGCGCTGCGCCGAGCATCGTCACCGGCCTGGCGATCGGCATGGGCACCTCCTGGTTCTGCCTGGTCACCGCGGAAATGATCTCCGGGCAGTTCGGCATCGGCTATTACACCTGGGAGTCGTACACCATCCAGAACTACCCGGACATCATCGTCGGCATGCTGCTGATCGGCCTGCTCGGCATGGGCAGCAGCCTGCTGGTCAAGCGCCTCGGCAGCCTGCTGACGCCCTGGTATCGCAGCGGAGGGCGTCGCTGATGAGCATTCATGAAACCGGCCTGTCGGCCGGACGCATCGATATCGAGAAGCTGACCATCCGCCTCGGCGAGGGCGTGCAGGCGTTCGAAGCCGTGCAGGCGCTGGACTTCTCCATCGCCGCTGGCGAATTCGTGTGCATTCTTGGCCCCTCCGGCTGCGGCAAGTCGACCTTGCTCGGCGCCCTGGCCGGACACCTGACGCCCAGCGCCGGTAGCTTGCGAGTCGACGGCCAGGCGGTGGATGGCCCGTCACCGCAGCGTGGCATGGTGTTCCAGCATCACACCCTGTTGCCCTGGCGCAGCGTGCTCGACAACGTCGCCTTCGGTCTGAAGATGCAGGGCATCGGCAAGGCTGAACGGCAGCAGCGGGCGCGTGAGTTTCTCAACCTGGTCGGCCTGCAGGATTTCGCTGCGCGCTGGCCCAATCAGCTCTCCGGCGGCATGCAGCAGCGCGCCGAGATCGCCCGGGTGCTGATCAACCGTCCACGCCTGTTGCTGATGGACGAACCCTTCGGCGCGCTGGACGCGCAGACCCGCAGCAAGATGCAGGAGTTGCTGCTGGATATCTGGGGCAGGGTGCGCACCACCGTGGTGTTCGTCACCCACGATATCGACGAAGCCCTGTTCCTGGCCGATCGCATCTTGGTGATGAGTCCGCGGCCTGGACGTTTCATCGAAGACCTGCGCCTGGACTTTCGCCGTCCGCGGCATGCGGGCCTGTTGACCAGCCCGGAATTCGTACAGCTCAAGCGCCACTGCCTGGAGCTGCTGCGCCACGAAGAAGGTCGCGAGCTGCCACGCCTGACCCCGCTCGGGCTGCCCACCGAACATCCGCCATTGCGAGTTGCCCTATGACCGACCTGAGCACCTATGTAAGCACCGATAACCCCGACATTCTCGACCTGCTGCCACGCCTGCAAGATGAGGACGCCGGCGTGCGCCGCATCGCCCTGATCGAACTGGCGGACCTGGAGGAGCCGGACGCCTTGCCCTGGCTGACCCATGCCCTGACCCAGGACGCGTCTGCCGACGTGCGCGCCGAGGCGGCTCGCCTGCTGGAGGCCTGGGAGGAGCCCGAAGTGGTAAATGGCCTGTGCGCTGCCCTGACCGATGCCGACGCCCGCGTGCGTGGCGCCGCAGCCCAGAGCCTCAGCGAGTTGAAAACCGCCGACGCCGGTCGCGTGGTGCTGCCCTGGGCCAGGCATGCCGACCCGTTCGTGCGGGCCAGTGCCTTGCGAGCCCTGCGCGAGTTGCGGCTGATCGACAGCGTACCCACTGCCGTCGCCGCGCTGCAGGACAGCGATGCCTTCGTGCGCCGTGAAGCGGTCGGTATCCTCGGCTGGTTGAAACAGGCCGATGCGCTGCCGCAACTGGCGCGCCTGGCCAGCGACGATACCGATACCGAAGTACGCCGTGCCGCCACCGGTGCGCTGGGGCTGGCCAGCGACGACAGCGTGCTGCCAGCCCTGCAGACGGCGCTCAAGGATCGCGAATGGCAGGTGCGTGAAGAGGCCGCCACCACCCTCGGCAAAGTTGGCCACACGGGTGCCGGCCCTGCGCTGCTGGAGGCGCTGAGCGACAGCTACTGGCAGGTGCGGCTGCGTGCGGTGCGCTCGCTCGGCCGCCTGCGATTCGCCGCGGCCCGTGAGGCGCTGGTGGAACTGCTTGGGCACGCCATCAGCAACCTGCGCAAGGAGTCCGCGCTGGCGCTTGGCGAACTGGGCGACGCTCAGGCACTGCCCGCATTGCTGGCCGTCGAGCACGATGCCGACCCGGAAGTGCGCAAGGCGGTGCGTATCGCCATCGGCCAGTTGCGCCTGCAAAAGTCATGAACCAGGCACCCGTCGCGATACGTAACAGTGCCACGCAAGCGACATTGAGCGTGGATTGGGGACAAGGGCAGGTACAGGTGCTCGCCCACGGGCGCCTGCGTGCCGGGTGTCCGTGCTCGAAATGCCGGGCGGCTCGGCTGGCGCAGCGCATCGACGTGGTAGCGGATGGCGTCCGCATCACGGCAGTTCACGCACAGGGCTATGGGCTGCAATTGGTGTTCGACGATGGCCACGACCGCGGCATCTACCCATGGAGCTATTTGCGTGAACTGGGGGAGGTGGCAGGTTGAGTTGACCGGGCTAGTCGCATGGCCTGGTCGTCACGGCGTCAGCCGCGGGATGAGCGAAATCGCCCCGCGTTGAGGGCGACGCGCCCACCAGAAAATGGCGTCGAGCATCCATTTCGCAGGCGCCCCGATGCTGTCGGACCGCGCGCCGCGGCGGATGGTGGGCACGGCGCGGAGGTAGAGAACGGCCACCATCGCATTCGCGCCGAGGGCGGCGCTCCTACCGGAATGGCTTCACCCCAACGATTTCGCAGGCGCCCCGATACTGTCGGACCGTGCCACGCGGCGAATGGTGGGCACGGCGCGGAGGTAGAGAACGGCCACCATCGCATTCGCGCCGAGGGCGGCGCTCCTACCGGAATGGCTTCACCCCAACGATTTCGCAGGCGCCCCGATGCTGTCGGACCGCGGCACGCGCGGATGGTGGGTACGGCGCGGATGCAGAGAATGGCTACCATCGCATTCGCGCCGATGGCGGCGCTCCTACCGGAATGGCTTCACCCCAACGATTTTGCAGGCGCCTCGATACTGTCGGACCGTGCCACGCGGCGAATGGTGGGTACGGCGCGGATGCAGAGAATGGCTACCATCGCATTCGCGCCGAGGGCGGCGCTCCTACCGGAGTGACTTCGCCCCAACCATTTCGCAGGCGCCTCGATACTGTAGGAGCCCGCTTGCGGGCGAATGGTTGTCGCGCCACAGACCTGGGGAAACGGCTGTGATCGCGCCGCGCCGAGAGGCTGATGCAGGCGCTTAGCCCTTGTTCTTGCGCTGCGGTTTGGGCCGGCCTTGCACGCACTTGAAGCGTGGTTCGGTCTTGCAGATCACGTAGATGCGACCCCGGCGCTTGACGATCTGGCAATCGCGGTGGCGCAGTTTGGCCTGTTTCAGCGAGGCGACGACTTTCATGAGCGGGCTCCTGCGAAACCGGCGAAGCGTTTGTTGAAGCCGGCCACCCGACCTTCGCTTGCCGTCTGGCGCTGCTGGCCGGTGTAGATCGGGTGCGACGCGCTGGAGATATCGAGCGTGACGTAGGGATAGGTGTTGCCGTCGCTGTGCTCGCGGGTCTTGTCGGTGCTGACGGTGGAACCGATCAGCCAATAGGTGTCGGCCGAGACATCGTGAAACAGCACGGGGCGGTAGTCGGGGTGGATACCAGGTTTCATGAGCACTCCAATAAATACGTTATAAGGTAACAATATCAAGTCTTGTTGATTTTGGTTCTCATTTCAAGCCCGAATCCGAATTTTTCCACCACGGTGTCGATCGGCTCCATGGATCTTTCGATCAGGAGCTGAAGCGAGCACTCAACTCGACTTGCTAAATTGTTATATTGTAACAATAATGGCCGCCAGCATTAGCCGCACAGGTGCTGCAACGGCTTCGGTATGTCGAGATGAATGCGCAGAAACTGCAGCGAAGCGCTGCAGGGCAGCGACCTAATCGTTTAAGATGCCGCCCGCCGGTTTCCGCGAGGAATTAATAGGGAATCCGTCGCCATTTCTAATGGCCAAACGGAACTGCCCCCGCAACTGTAGGTACCGAGCAGCGCTGCATTCGTGTCACTGGGGGCGACCCCGGGAAGGCCACAGCGCTGCCGCGACGTACCAGTCAGGAGACCTGCCGGCGTCGGTCCGATCAGCTGCAATCCAGCTGTGTTTGGACACTGCAATCGAACCAGCCGGCGGGGTGTCCGGGAGGGGGCATCCGTAATCACCTTCCTCATGGACAGGTGCGGCCATGGCCGCTTGGCGTGATGTGTTCTCCAGCCTGCGCACTGCCATTTATGCGTATCTGTTGATTGGGAGATCACCCGCATGACCGTGTCTCGTTTTGCCGTTCTGGCCGCCACCCTTGGCCTGTCTTCGATGGCGCTGGCCGCCACCCCGACTCGTTACCCCCTGACCCTCGAGAACTGCGGCCATGAGCTGAGCTTCGCCGCTGCGCCGAAGAGCGCCGTGACCATCGGTCAGGCCGGCACCGAAATTCTCTATTCCCTCGGGCTTGGCGACCGTCTGGTGGGTACCTCGCTGTGGTTCAGCAACGTGCTGCCCGAGTTCGAGGCGCAGAATGCCAAGGTCGAGCGCCTGGCCGATAACGACCCGAGCTTCGAGTCGGTGATCAACAAGCGCCCCGGGCTGGTGGCCGTGCAGTTCGAGTGGATGGTGGGCAAGCAGGGCGTGGTCGGCACCCGTGAGCAGTTTCACGCGCTGAAGATTCCGACCTACATCATGCCGTCCGACTGCGAGGGCAAGGACAATCTGGTAGGTGCCGACGGTACTCGCCTGCAGCCGTTCCAGATCGACAGCCTGTACAAGAGCATTCAGCAGCTGGCGCAGATATTCGACGTGCAGGCTGAGGGCGACAAGCTGGTCGGCAGCCTGCAGGAGCGACTCGGCAAGGCGGTTGCAAATGCCGAGCAGCGCCAGGCGAAGCAGATCTCCGCCGCGTTCTGGTTCTCCAGCGCCGACCTGGATCTCGACCCCTACATGGCCGGTCAGAAAGGCGTTGCCGATTACATGATGAAGTCGCTGGGGCTGCAAAACGTGGTCGAGTCCAGCGAAGAGTGGCCAACCGTCGGCTGGGAAACCCTGGCCAAGGCCAACCCGACCGTGCTGGTGCTTGCGCGCATGGATCGCCGCCGTTTCCCGGCTGACGACGTGGAGAAGAAACTCGAGTTCCTGCGCAATGACCCGGTCGCCAAGCACATGGATGCGGTGAAGAACGGCCGCATCGTGATTCTCGATGCCGACGGCATGCAGGCTTCGCTGCGCATGATCACCGGCATCGAAACCCTGGCCAAGGCCGTTGACGGGTTCGATCTGCAGAAATGATTGCCCGTGGCTCCCGCCTGTTCCTGCTGACCATCGTCTGCCTGCTGTTGCTGGCCGTGGCGGTGGTCGTCGGTGTGGCGCTGGGTGAAACCCGCATCCCGTTGTCGGTGGTCTTTCAGGTGCTGGCCAGCAAACTGTTCGGGGCGGGCTTCGTGCTCGATCCGATCGACGAGGGAATCGTCTGGAACTACCGCCTGACCCGGGCCCTGGTGGCCGCCTGCTGCGGCGCCGGGTTGGCGGTTTCCGGTGTGGTGCTGCAGGCGCTGTTGCGCAATCCGCTGGCCGATCCCTATCTGCTGGGGATTTCCGCAGGTGCCTCCACTGGAGCGGTTTCGGTGGCGCTGCTGGGGCTCGGCGCAGGCATGCTGTCGCTGTCCATGGGCGCCTTCATCGGTGCGATCGCCGCCTTCAGCCTGGTCGCCTTGCTGGCAAGGGCTGCGGGCGGCGGTGCGCTGAATGGCACCGGGCAGATCATTCTTGCCGGTATCGCCGGCTCCCAGCTGTTCAACGCGCTGACCTCGTTCCTGATCACCAAGTCGGCCAGCGCCGAGCAGGCCCGGGGCATCATGTTCTGGCTGCTCGGCAACCTCAGCGGCGTCAACTGGCACGATGTCGCCCTGGCCGTGCCCGTGGCGCTGGCCGGGGTGCTGCTGGTGGCCTGGCATACTCGCGCGCTGGATGCCTTCACCTTCGGTGCCGAATCGGCTGCGTCGCTGGGCGTGCCGGTGCGTCGGGTACAGGCCACGCTGATCGCCTGCGCGGCGCTGGTCACGGCGGTGATGGTGTCGATCGTCGGCTCCATCGGCTTCGTCGGTCTGGTGATCCCTCACGCTGCACGGCTGCTGGTCGGCGTGCGGCATGGCCGGCTGGTGCCGGTCGCCGCCCTGACTGGTGCGGTGTTCCTGATCGCCGCCGACGTGCTGTCGCGTACGGTGATCAAGGGCCAGGTACTGCCCATCGGTGTGGTCACCGCGTTGATCGGCGCGCCGGCCTTCGCGGTGATTCTGGTACGCGGGAGGCGGGCGCGGTGAGTACGGTGTTGCAGTGCAGCGACCTGGGCTGGTCGGTGAAGGGTAGGGCGATCGTCGCCGGCGTCGATCTGCAACTGCGTCAGGGCGAGACGCTCGGCCTGATCGGTCCCAATGGTTCGGGCAAGTCGACCTTGCTCAAGCTGCTGTCCGGCATCCGCACGCCGGGCAGCGGCCAGGTGCACCTGCAGGGCAAGCCGCTGGGTGGCCTGAGTCGCCGGGATGTCGCCCGCCAGTTGGCATTCGTCGAGCAACAGGCCGACACCGGTGACGCGGTGACGGTGCGCGATGCCGTCGAACTGGGCCGCACGCCCTGGCTGTCGGCCTTGCAGCCCTGGTCGGCGGAGGACGAACGGATCGTCGTTCAGGCACTGGCCGATGTGGACATGGCCGAAATGCCGGAGCGAGCCTGGAGCACCCTGTCGGGCGGTGAACGCCAGCGCGTGCACATCGCTCGGGCACTGGCGCAGAAACCGCAGATCCTGCTACTCGACGAACCCACCAACCATCTGGATATCCAGCACCAGCTGTCGATCCTCAATCTGGTACGAACGCTGCCGGTGACCACCCTGATCGCCTTGCATGACCTCAACCAGGCCCTTGAGTGCGACCGCCTCGGGGTGATGGAGCGCGGTCGACTGGTGGCGCTGGGGGCACCGGCCGAGGTGCTGACCACCGAGCGTTTGCGCGACACCTTCGGCGTACGCGCCCGCTACCTGGTCGACCCTGAAGACGGTGCCCGGGTACTGCGCTTTCAACCTATCTGAGACGAGTCTTTTGTCATGCGTTTTTCGCCGCTCTTCGCTTTGCTCGCTACGCTTGTGTTCACAGCTCCGGCATTGGCCGAAACCCACGAAGTGAAAATGCTCAACCGTGGGGAGTCCGGTTCGATGGTCTATGAACCGGATTTCCTGGCCATCGCCCCCGGTGACAGCGTGACGTTCATCGCCACTCACCCGACCCACAACGCTGCCAGCATCCCCGGCCTCCTGCCGGAGGGCGCCGAGCCGTTCAAGGGCAAGATCAACGAAGAGATCGAGGTGACTTTCAATGAGGCAGGGCTCTATGGCATCCAGTGCATTCCGCACTTGGCGATGGGCATGGTGATGCTCATTCAGGTCGGTGATCAGCCGGTCAGCGCGGCGCAGATTCCCGCGCAACTGCCGGCGCGAGCCAGGCAGCGTCTGGAACAGATCGTCCAGCGTGCGAGCGAATGAGCCAGCCATGAGCCGGGTGCTGGGTACCTTCGCCAGCCTGTCACCCGCCGCACGGGTGCTGGTGCTCAACAGCCTGGCGTTCAACTTCGGCTTCTACATGCTGGTGCCGTATCTGGCCGGGCACCTCAGCGAGAGCCTCGGGCTGGCGGGTTGGGCGGTGGGCCTGGTGCTCGGCATCCGTGTGTTCAGCCAGCAGGGGCTGTTCCTGTTCGGCGGCTTGCTGGGTGACCGCATCGGCTACCGTCGCGCCATTCTCATCGGTTGCCTGGTGCGCTGCGTGGGGTTTGCCGTGCTCGGCTTCTCGGAAAGCCTGGCGATTCTGCTGCTGGCCGCCTGCGTCAGCGGTTTTGCCGGTGCGCTGTTCACGCCTTGTGCCCAGGCCTACCTGGCCGATGAGTGCCAGGACATGCAGCAGCGCAAGCGCGCCTTCGCCCTGCAGAACATGGCCAGCACCGCCGGCATGCTGCTCGGGCCGCTGGCAGGCCTGCTGCTGATCGGCATCGATTTCGCGGTATCCGGCAGTGTGGCAGCCGGGCTGTTTCTGCTCATGACCCTGGTGCAGTGGCGCTTTCTGCCGAGCAAGGAGCTGGTTTCCGGTGACGAGCCGGTGACCATGCTGCGCCAGTGTCTGGACATGCTCCAGCAGTGGTCATTCCTGCGCTTCGCCCTGTTGGCTGCAGCCTATCCGTTGTTGTTCCATCCGCTTTATCTGGCGATCCCGGCCTACAGCCACGCCCACGGCGGCGGCCAGGCGTGGATCACACGGGTATTCGTGATCACTGCGCTGGTTGGCGTGCTGCTGCAGATGCCGATCAGCGCGCTACGCCAGCGTTGGCTCAGCGAGGGGCAGGGCATGGGCCTCGGCCTGGCGTTGATGGCGGTCAGCTACGCGCTGTTGGCCGAACCTTTCGCCAGTCTGTTGAGCCCATATTGGGCGGTTCTGCTGATGGCCGCTTTGCTTAGCCTCGGCAGCCTGCTGGTGCTGCCGCTGCTGTCGGCCCACGTGCCTCATTACGCCCGGCGCGGGCAACTGGCCGCCTATTACGGCTTCTTCGCCGGTGTGGGCGGGTTGGCGGCGTTGTTCGGCAATGTGCTGATCGGCCGGCTGCTGCCCGCTGAGCAGGCGCCGCCACAGGTACTCTGGTGGGCGCTGGTCGGCATTGGCCTGGCTGCGGCTTTCGGCTTGGCCCGACACATGGCCGGTTTGAGCCGTAACAGTGCGCAACCATGAGCCGCCAAGCCAGCATGCAGGGTGCGGTAGCATGGGGCGATTCACACTGCTGGAGCTACCCGTGTCGATCCGTCTGAAACTCGCTGCCGGGTGCCTGCTGGCCCTGTCCTGGGCCGTGCCGGTGCAGGCCGCCTTCACCTTGCCCGGCGATGCCATGCGCTGCACCCGCAGCGCCACGCTGCTCAATTGCGCGGATCGTTTCGGCAACCACTACGGTATCGCTCAGCGCGGTAACGACACGCTGATGCGTGGCTTCGACGCCATCAGCGGGCAGACCTGGGCGCAGACCAGCACCACCTATGGCCGCTTGCAGCTGTTCACCGGCGTCGCCAGCAATGGCGAGCTGTGGGTGGGCTCCAGCAGGCGCATCGGCTGGAACGTGGTCAGCCGGCTTTCCAGCTCCAAGGGCGAGCGGGAGCGGGTCAACTGCAACCGCATGATGGGCTGCCGATAGGCAGCCGTTGCCTTCGAGTGGACGGCCTCACGCTCTGCGCCCAGCCTGGCGTCAGCTGAACCGAGGCAGGCGCTGGTCGCGCTCGGCCGAATCGTCCTGCTGTTCGTGCTGCGGTAACCCGGCAACTTTCAGCGTCGGCATTTTTTCACCCACCAAACGCAGATCGCGACGCGGCAGGGCGAAGCGCACATCCAGTTCGCGCAGGGCATCGAGCAACTGCAGGTTGATCTCTTGCTGGATATCCATGTACTGGTTGTAGTCGGAACTCTGCACGATGTAGACCACTTCGAAGGTCAGCTGGCTCTCGTCGAAGCCGAGAAAGTGCGCACGGTCGAACTTGGCCTTCGGGGTCGCACGGATGATGTCGCCGACCTTCTCCGATACCTGGCGAACCTTGTCGCTCGGGGTGTCGTAGCTGACGCCGAACTTGAAGACGATGCGCCGCGTGTCCATGCGCTTGTAGTTGTGCACGATCTGGCGCAGCAGGTCGGCGTTGGCGCACACCACCTGTTCGCCGCTGAGGCTGCGGATGCGCGTGGTTTTCAGGCCGATATGCTCGATGCTCCCGGCCACTTCTCCGAAAACCACGAAATCGCCGATCTCGAACGGTTTGTCGACGCCAATCGACAGCGAGGCGAATATGTCGCCCAGCACCGTTTGCACTGCCAGGGCGATGGCAATACCGCCAACCCCCATACTGGCCACCAGCGCGGTGATGTCCACACCCAGGTTGGCGAGGATCGACAGCAGCATCACCGACCACACCACGATCAGCACCATGATGCTGACGATGGTGGTCATTACCGGGTTGAAACTGCCGCCCCCGTTCTTGCCGACCACCAGGCTGCGTGCCCAAAGGCGTACGCCGGTATCCACCCACAAGGCGATCTGCAGGGCGAGGGCAACGAACCAGGTGTGGCTCAGGGCTGCCTGCCAACTGCCGGGCAGGTCCGGCAGGCGCAGTGCCAGCAGCAGCGAGAAGGCGAGCAGCAGCAAGCGGCTGGTACGCCCGATCACCACCGCGACGAAGTGCTGCCAATTACCGTCCTGGCCTTTCGACCAGGTGGTCAGGCGCTTGTGCACGATGCCCACCACGGTACGCAGCACGGTGTAGATCAGTGCAGTAGCGATCACGACGATGCCGACGCCGAGCCATAATTCGCGATCGAGCCAGATGTTCCACTGTTCCATTTCGGGTCCCCTGAAAAAGCCAATACAGTTTTCTGTAGGCCTCAGGGCGGAGAAGTTCCCCCTCAATGGTCCGCGGGTTCTGCACTACCGCCGCACACCGCGTGTCACGAGCGAAGGTCTGAGCTATGGTGTAGAGGCAGCGATCGGTAAGGGCTCTGGGCGCTCATCAGCGACGCCGGCCGGGCGCGGCCGTGCAGCGCGACAAACGACAACCTTGCCGTAGATGCTATTAAACCCGATGCGAGCACCAAGTATGCTCGCCTGGAGGATGACGTGACTTTTTATAGCCTGGATCTGCTGCTGATTCTGCTTCTGGTTACCGCACTGTTCACTGCCTTGCCGATCATCCTCATGCGCAGCCTCTGACCTGCTGCGCAATCATCGTTCCGCTGGCCGACCATCTGGCGGATCGACGCATCCGAACTGCGTTCGCTGTGGTTGGCGATGGGCAGGGGCTGGCTCGTTTCAGCCAGCAGCGGATTGCCCGAGCAATTCATGAAAGCGCGACGGTTCGACCTGCTGAATCAACAGCAGGGCGCCGACGGTGCTCGCCGGGGTGCCTGGCAGATAGGCTGCCGGTATGACGCCGGGCAGTCGAACCTGCCAGGCAGCGATCAGGTCGGCTGGCTCCGCGCCGTTGCCGAGGAGTTCGTCGAGGTTGATCTGCACGCCCATGTTGGCAGCCAGGCGTATGGACCGCCGCAGCAGCATTTCAGCCATTTCGTGCTGCTCGACCGGGCTCCGTGCCTGGTAGCTGGACAACCACTCGCCGATGGGGCGGCGGCACTGCGCCGCGCCTCCGCGAAAGTGCTGTAACAGCAGATAGGCAGTGCCGACCAGCACGATCGCTATGACAGTGAAGACAAGTTCCATCAGGGCTCCTGGCGTGAAGGATCAGCCTGCCCCGGTGGGCGAACAGCATGGCGGCGAAACTACCCGAACTGTCTACAACGACTCAAGTCATTTGCTGGCTTATGGCCATCTTTTTTTGGTCTGTGATCACTGACGGCGAGCGGCAGGGGGCCGCTCGCCGAATGGCTCAGACCTTGAGCACCAGTTTGCCGAAGTTTTCCCCTTTGAAAAGCTTGAGCAGGGTTTCCGGGAAGGTTTCCAGGCCCTCGACCACGTGCTCCTTCGACTTGACCTTGCCGCTGGCCAGCCAACCGCCGATTTCAGCCGCTGCACTGGCGAAGTTGGCCGCGTGATCCATCACCACGAAGCCCTCCATGCGTGCGCGGTTGACCAGCAGGGACAGGTAGTTGGCCGGGCCCTTGACCGCTTCCTTGTTGTTGTACTGGCTGATGGCGCCGCAGATGACGATGCGCGCCTTGGGAGCCAGGCGGCCGAGTACCGCATCGAGGGTGTCGCCACCGACGTTGTCGAAGTACACGTCGATGCCTTTCGGACACTCGCGCTTGAGTGCCTCGGGCAGCGACTCGCTCTTGTAGTCGATGGCCGCATCGAAGCCCAGTTCATCGGTCAGGTAGGCGCATTTTTCCGCGCCACCGGCGATGCCGATGACCCGGCAGCCCTTGAGCTTGGCGATCTGCCCGGCAATGCTGCCTACCGCTCCGGCTGCACCGGAAAGCACCACGGTGTCGCCGCTCTTCGGCGCGCCGACGTCGAGCAGGGCGAAGTAAGCGGTCATGCCCGTCATGCCGAGGGCCGACAGGTAGACTGGCAGGGGTGCACGCTGCGGATCGACCTTGTAGAAGCCCTTCGGCTCGCCGAGGAAGTAGTCCTGCACACCCAGGGCGCCGTTGACGTGGTCGCCGACTGCGTAGTCCGGGTGGTTGGAGGCAATCACTTCACCCACGCCGAGTGCGCGCATCACATCGCCCAGGCCAACCGGCGCGATATAGGACTTGCCTTCGTTCATCCAGCCGCGCATGGCCGGATCCAGCGACAGATAGAGATTCTTGACCAGGATCTGCCCGCTGCCAGGTTCGCCGACCGGTTTTTCCACGTAATCGAACGTATCGCGGCTGACCATACCGGTCGGGCGTTTGGCGAGCAGAAACTGGCGGTTGAGCTGAGTGGACATGGAAAACCTCCGTTGAAATAAGCAGTGGTGATAATCCTCGCCGGGGTATTGGACAAGGATGTCGCAGTGGCCGAATGTCTGTCGATCCATCGAACTGATGGGGCTGGGTTTGCTGCCGCGCCTCATGCGCAGGCCGGCGATTGCCCGCTACAGTGTGGATCAGGATCACGGAAGTCAGACCGCGGAGATGTACCGATGACTGCAAGTCCTTTGCTGAGCGTGTTTCTTCCCCTGGCTTTGGGCATCATCATGCTCGGCCTGGGCTTGTCCCTGACCCTGGCGGATTTCGCCCGGGTGGTGAAGTACCCCAAACCGGTGCTGATCGGCCTGTTCTGCCAACTGCTGCTGTTACCGGTGGCCTGTTTCTTCATGGTGCAGGCATTCGGCCTGGCGCCTGCCCTGGCCGTGGGCATGATGCTGCTGGCCGCGTCGCCTGGTGGCACCTCCGCCAACCTGTACAGCCACCTGGCACATGGCGACGTGGCGCTGAACATCACCCTGACGGCGGTGAACTCGGTTGTCGCGGTGCTGACCATGCCCTTCATCGTCAACCTGTCGCTGGCCTACTTCATGGAGGGCGACCAGGCGATTCCGCTGCAGTTCGCCAAGGTGGTGCAGGTTTTCGCCATCGTACTGGGGCCGGTGGCCATCGGCATGTTCCTGCGTAGCCGCTTTCCAGGCTTCGCCCTGCGCATGGAAAACCCGGTGAAGATCATCTCGGCGCTGTTCCTGCTGCTGATCATCGTCCTGGCACTGGTCAAGGACTGGCAGACCGTGCTCGATTACGCACCGGTAGTCGGTGCGGCGGCCCTCGCATTCAATCTGCTGAGCCTGGCGGTGGGCTACTTCGTGCCGCGCCTGCTCAAACTGAGCCTGCGGCAGGCCATCGCCATCGGCATGGAGATCGGCATCCACAACGGCACCCTGGCCATCGCCCTGGCGCTCAGCCCGGTATTGCTGAACAACAGCACCATGGCGATTCCCGCGGCGCTGTACAGCATCATCATGTTCTTCACCGCCGCCGCATTCGGCTGGTGGGTCAATGCGGCCCATGGCAAGCAGCTGGCGACGGAGGCCGAGCGTAGTGCCTAGAGGCGGGCGCTTCGGGTCGCGGGTTCAGGTAGTCCGGTGCTGGTCGTGGACAATACGCTATCCGCGATAACGCCGGAAAAGCTGTGCGCTACCGGTCCGGTGAGAAATACCGGGCCGCTGCCATCCCAGTGAACCGTCACCGTGCCGCCATCGCATTCGACATCGACGGTGTCGTCCAGCAGGCCGCGACGCATGCCGTTGACCGCGGCGCCGCAGCAGCAGGACCCCGAGCCGAGGGGAATGCCGCCGCCGCGTTCCCAGATGCGCAGCCTGATGCGTTTGCGGTCGATGATCTGCACGAAGTGCACATTGGTTTTGCTGGGGAACAGTGGGTTGATCTCCAGCACCGGGCCGAGTGTGGCGATATCCAGCGCTGTCAGGTCATCGACGAAATAGGTGCAGTGCGGATTGCCCATGCTGCAGGCCGCTGGGGTGCCGGCGAGCGGTAAGGCAACTGTGTCGTGCTCCTCGGCCAGGGGGATATTCGCCCAGCCGAACAGCGGCTCCCCCATGCTCACGGCAATGGCTGCATTGCTGGTACGTTCGCAGGTCAGCAAGCCCCGGTTGCTGCGCAGTACCAGCCTGGTGACGCTCGACTCGCGCATCAGCAGGTCCGCAACGCCCCGCGTCGCGCTACCACAGGCATCCAGCATCGAGCCATCGGCGTTCCAGAACGTCAGGCGTGCGTCGGCATCAGCGCAATCGAGTATCACAGCCAGTTGACTGAAGCCGATACCGCGCTTGCGATCGCCCAGGCGTCGAGCCAGGGCGCTTGTTATCGGGTTGAGCGAGTTGCGTGAGTCGACCACCACGAAGTCATCGCCATTGGCGTGCATCTTGTGAAAGCTCAACGGCATGCCAGGGGCCTCGATATGTTCATCGCCGCTCAGACACGTTTGCCGCCATTGAGCAGCGCCAGAGTCAGCAAGCCGGCGACGATGCCCCAGAACGCCGAACCGACGCCGAACAGGGTCATTCCCGATGCGGTGACGAGAAAGGTGATCAGCGCCGCTTCGCGTTCCTTGGGTTCGCTCATGGCCTGGGTCAGGCCGCCGATGATCGAGGCGAACAGTGCCAGGGCGGCGATGGACAGGATCAGCGCCTTGGGCAGTGCAGCGAACAGGGCGGCGAGGGTGGCGCCGAACAGCCCGGCGATGCCGTAGAACACCCCGCACCAGATCGCCGCCGTGTAACGCTTGCGTGGATCCTCATGGGCCTCGGGGCCAGCGCAGATCGCCGCGCTGATGGCCGCCATGTGAATGCCGTGGGAGCCGAACGGTGCCAAGAGGATCGACACCAGGCTGGTGGTGTTGAGCAGTGGCGATGCCGGAACGTCATAGCCGTTGGCGCGCAGCACCGCCATGCCTGGCAGGTTCTGCGAGGCCATGGCGACGATGAACAAAGGAATGCCGATGCTGATCGCCGCGGCGATGGAGAAGCTGGGTGTGGTCCATTCCGGCGTCGCCAGTTGCAACTCGAACTGGGAGAAATTCAGCAGCCCCAGGGTGCCAGCCAGCACGCAGCCGACCAGCAGCGCCGCCAGTACGGCGTAGCGGGGCAGCAGGCGTTTGCCCAGCAGGTAGGCGAACAGCATGGCGATCACCAGCAACGGTTGCTGCTCGGCGGCCACGCAGATTTCCAGGGCGATCTTGAACAGCACGCCGGCCAGCAGGGCGGCGGCGATGGAGCCGGGGATGCGCCGCATGATGCGGTCGAAGCTGCCGGTCAGGCCGCAGATCAGAATCAGCGCGGAGCACAGGATATAGGCGCCAATCGCCTCGCTGTAAGGCACGCCGGGCAGGCTGGTGATCAGCAGTGCCGCGCCGGGGGTCGACCAGGCGACCATGATCGGCGCGCGGTAGCGCAGGGACAGACCGATGCAGGTCACCGCCATGCCGATCGACAGCGCCCAGATCCACGAGGAAATCTGCCCGGCGCTGAGCCCGGCAGCCTGGCCCGCCTGGAACATCAGCACCAGCGAGCTGGTGTAGCCCGTGAGCATGCCGATGAAGCCGGCCACCACGGCGGAGGTCGAGGTGTCGGCCAGCGGACGCAGGCGCGCATGGCTGCTCTCGAGCATCACAGCACTCCTTTCATGTCGGCGAAGATCGGGTACAGCGAGGCCACCAGCAGCACCGCCATGCCTATGTTGAAGGCACGCAGTACACGGGGGTTGCGCAACCAGTTGCGCAGCAGCGAGCCGGCCACCGTCCACAGCCCCACGCTGGGGCAGTTGACCAGCGCAAACAACCCGGCGATCAGCAGCACGTTGACCAGGAAGTTCTCCTGCGGCGTGTAGGTGGTGATGGCGCCGATGGCCATCACCCAGGCCTTGGGATTGACCCACTGAAAAGCGGCGGCCTGAAGAAAGGTGAAGGGCTTGCCACGTTCGCCCGTCGTGCTGTCCGGAGCGCCGGAGCCGGCGATCTTCCAAGCCAGGTAGAGCAGATAGGCCGCCCCCAGGTAGCGCAGCAGGGTGTAAAGCGCCGGTACCTGCTCGAATACCTGACCCAGACCGAACCCCACGCACATCACCAGCACCATGAAACCGAGGCTGATACCAAGCATGTGCGGCACGCTGCGGCGCAGGCCGAAGTTCACCCCGGAGGCGAGCAGCATCATGTTGTTGGGGCCAGGTGTCACCGAGGTGACGAAGGCAAAGGCGATGAAGGCGATCAGCAGTTCCGGTGTCATGGCGAATTCTCGTGGTTGAGTTGCCACGATAGGGGCTGCCAGCGCGTTCGTCGCGGTACAGAGGCCGCTATAAGCAGCCATACAGTCGCGCCCGGGTTACTCGGCTGTGCGACCTGTACCGCTCAATGCCTTGTTCACCGCCAGCCAGCCCTCGACCGCGTGCTTGCCGCTGTCATCGAAGGCGCGCTGCAGCAGCTTTACCTGTTCCCGGCGCAAGGCCCGCTCCAGATTGGCGCCTTCGGCGGTAAGGCCGAGCAGGCGTTTGCGCTTGTCATCTTCGGCGGTGACGCTCTGCGCCAGGTGCATCTCCAGCAGCTGGCGCAGGGGAATGCTCAGTGCCTGCTTGCTCACCCCCAGGTAGCCGAGCAGTTCCTTGACGCTCAAGCCGGGATGGCGGGCGATGAAGAACAGGATGCGCTGGTGCACCCGCGACAGCCCCCGGCGCGCGAGCATTTCGTCGGCCTTGGCGGTGAACGCCTGGTAACCGAAGAAGAAGGCTTCCATGGCCGCTTGCTGAGCAGCTGAATTTTTAAGGTCAATCATGTTGACGTATATATCTCGGGCGTCGTACTTTCGGTCAACCAGTTTGACTCAATTTTCCCGACTTATCACCCGGTGACCTCCATGGCCTTCTCCGAACGCATCACCCGCCTGAAAAGCTCCCTGATCCGAGAGATTCTCGCTGCTGCCCAGCGTCCGGAGGTGATGTCGTTCGCCGGTGGCCTGCCTGCCGAAGAGATGCTGCCCACGCTCGACTGGTCGCAGATGCCTACCAGCATGGGCCAATACGGGATGAGCGAGGGGGAGCCGGCGCTGCGTGAAGCCATCGCCGCCGAAGCCCGTGCCCTGGGCGTGCCGTGCGAGGCGAGCCAGGTGCTGATCGTCAGCGGCTCGCAGCAGACCCTCGACCTGGCCAGCAAGCTGTTCATCGACCCAGGTACCAAGGTGCTGCTCGAGGCGCCAACCTACCTGGCTGCGCTGCAGGCCTTCCAGCTGTTCGGCGCCGACTGCATCGCCGTGCCGCAGGAGGCCGATGGCCCGCAGTTGCAGGCGCTCGAAGAGCAGCTGGAACGCCAGCGCCCAGCTTTCGCCTACCTGATTCCGACGTTCCAGAACCCCAGTGCCGTGCGCTACAGCGAGGCCAAACGTGACGCCGTGGCGGCCCTGCTGGACCGTTACCAGGTGACGCTGATCGAGGACGAGCCCTACCGCGAACTGGTGTTCGATGCAGGCAGCGCCACACCGATCGTAAGCCGCCTGCGCAAGGCCAGCTGGATCTACACGGGGACCGTCTCCAAGACCCTGTTGCCGGGGCTGCGCGTCGGTTACCTGATCGCCACGGCGGATCTGTACCCGCATTTGCTGCGCCTCAAGCAGTCGGCGGATCTGCATACCAATCGCGTAGGTCAGTGGCAGGCGCTGCAATGGCTGGGTACCGAGCGCTACAGCGAGCATCTGGCTGAATTGCGAGATTTCTATCGCCTGCGGCGTGATGCGATGCAGGCGGCGCTCGTCGAACATTTCAACGACCTGGCCGAGTGGCAGATTCCCCAGGGCGGTCTGTTCTTCTGGCTGCGCCTCAAGCAGCCCCAGGACACCCGGCTGCTGCTCGACGCGGCGCTGGCACAGAACGTGGCATTCATGCCGGGCGAGCCGTTTTTCATCGACCCGGATCGCGAGCATGGTTACCTGCGGCTGAACTTCAGCCACGTGGCACCGCAACGCCTGGGGGAAGGGCTGCGTCGGCTGGCGGGTGTGGTGCGGCAGGGACTGGCCGCGAACGCGGCGTGACTATCGGACAAGAGGACTTGAACATGTACAAGGTGTATGGCGATTACCGTTCCGGCAACTGCTACAAGGTCAAGCTGATGCTGACCCTGCTCGGCAAACCGTTCGAATGGGTGCCCATCGATATTTTCAAGGGCGAGACACAGAGCCCCGAGTTCCTGGCCAAGAACCCCAATGGCAGGATTCCGGTGCTGGAACTGGAGGACGGCTCGTACCTCTGGGAGTCCAACGCCATTCTCAATTTCCTCGCCGATGGCAGCGAGTTCCTGCAGACCGAACCACGCCTGCGCACTCAGGTGCTGCAATGGCAGTTCTTCGAGCAGTACAGCCATGAGCCCTACATTGCCGTGGCTCGTCGCATTCAGTGGCTCGAAGGCATGCCAGCGGCACGCGCCGAGGAGTACAAGGTGTGCCAGGTGCGCGGCCACAAGGCGCTGCGGGTCATGGAGCGCCAGCTGGAGCAGACTCCGTATCTGGTCGGTGACCGCTACTCCATCGCCGATATCGCCCTGTACGCCTATACCCACGTGGCTCACGAGGGCGGTTTCGACCTGAGCGGCTACCCGGCGGTCAACGCCTGGCTCGATCGTGTCGCCAGCCACCCGCAGCACGTGACCATGCTGGGCTGATCGGCTTTGCGGAGGGTGGGGGCGCAACCCATCGTCCATCCTGCGTTTTGAGTGGTCTCGCGGCGGACAATATCCTGTGGGAGCGGGCCATGCCCGCGAATCGGGCGCATGGCGCCCTCCCACAAGGGAAATGTGGAGTAGGCAGCCGAGTAGGATGGGTGAAACCCATCACCTTATTTATGGGTTTCACCTACGCGGCCCAATCCATTAGCCCGCATCCAGGAAGCTGTCGCGCGCATGGCGCGCTCCCACAATGAATACGTGGGCGCTGCTACTTTCGCAACAACCGCAACCCGTTAAAGACCACCAGCAAGCTCACCCCCACATCGGCGAACACCGCCATCCACATGGTCGCGTGCCCGGTGACGGTCATCGCCAGGAAGATCGCCTTGATGCCCAGGGCCAGGGCGATGTTCTGCTTGAGGATCGCAGCGGTCTGCCGGGACAGCTGGATGAACGTGGGGATCTTGCGCAAATCGTCGTCCATGATCGCCACGTCGGCGGTTTCGATGGCCGTGTCGGTGCCGATCGCCGCCATGGCGAAGCCGACATCGGCGCGGGCCAGGGCAGGGGCGTCGTTGATGCCGTCGCCGACCATGGCGACCACGCCCTTCTGACCGAGCAGGCCCTCCACCGTGGCCAGCTTGTCGGCGGGCAGCAGGTCGCCGCGTGCTTCATCGATGCCCACCTGAGCGGCGATGGCCTGGGCGGTGTGCTGATTGTCACCGGTGAGCATCAGGGTCTTGATACCCATTTCATGCAGGGTGGCGATAGCTTCACGGCTACTGGCCTTGAGCGTGTCGGCGACCGCGAACAGCGCCAGGGCGCGTTTATCGTCGCTGAGCAGAATCACCGTCTTGCCCTCACGTTCCAGTGCGTCGAGCCGAGCTTCGATCTCCGGCGAGCACAGACCCAGCTCTTCGAGCAGGCGATGGTTGCCCAACTGGTAGCGCTGGCCGTCGATCACGCCGCGCACCCCGCGCCCGGGCAGCGCCTCGAATGCCTGCACGTCGTCGAGCGCGATACCTTGCTCCTCGGCTGCCTTGGCCACCGCCTGGGACACCGGGTGATCGGAGCGAGCGGCCAGGCTGGCCGCAAGTTTGCGGCAGGCATCGGCATCGCCTTGCAGGGCCTGATAGTCGGTCTGCACCGGTTTGCCGTGGGTCAGGGTACCGGTCTTGTCCAGCGCCAGGTGGGTGATGTGCCGGCCGTTCTCCAGGTACACGCCGCCCTTGACCAGAATGCCCTTGCGCGCCGCCGCCGCCAGACCGCTGACGATGCTCACTGGCGTGGAAATCACCAAGGCGCAGGGGCAGGCGACCACCAGCAGGACCAGCGCGCGATAGACCCACTCGAACCAGTCACCATTGAGCAGCAGCGGCGGTACCACGGCCACGGCGAGGGAGAGCAGGAACACCAGTGGGGTGTAGATGCGTGCGAAACGGTCAACGAAACGCTGGGTCGGTGCCCGCGCGCCCTGGGCTTCTTCCACGGCCTTGATGATGCGTGACAGGGCGCTGTTGCTGGCGGCAGCGCTGACCTGGTAGTCCAGCGCGCCACTCTGGTTGATGGTGCCGGCGAACAGGGTGTCGCCCACGCTTTTCTCGATGGGCAGGCTCTCCCCGGTGATCGGTGACTGGTCGACCGTGGAGTGCCCATCGAGCACCTGGCCATCCAGGCCGATGCGTTCGCCGGGGCGCAGGCGAACCACGCTGCCGATGGCCACCTGTGTGACGTCCATTGTCTGCCAGCTGCCGTCTGCCTGACGCACCGTGGCTTGCTCCGGGGTCAGTGCCATCAGGCCACGAATGGCATTGCGCGCGCGATCCAGGGATTTCGCCTCGATCCGCTCGGCGATGGCGAACAGCACCATGACCATTGCCGCTTCGGGCCACTGGCCAATCAGCACGGCGCCAGTCACGGCGATGCTCATCAGCGCATTGATGTTCAGGTTGAAATTCTTGAGGGCGATCCAGCCTTTCTTGTAGACATCGAGCCCGGCCGTAAGGATCGCACCCAGCGCGATCAGCGCGACCACCCACTCCGGCGCGGTGTCGGTGAAGTGCACCAGCTCGGCCATGAATGCCGCCACGCCAGCCACTATCAGTCGCCACGGCAGGCCATCATGGGGTTGCTCGGCAACTACGCTCTGGCTTTCATCGCCTTCGGGCTGCGGGGTGAACCCCAGTTCACGTATGGCCTGCAGCGCTGGCTCGAGGGCGTCCGGACGATGACGAATGGTCAGCACCCGCTGCATCAGGTTGAACTGCAGGGCCTCGATACCGGGCTGACGGGCGAGCTTGTCGGTGATCAGGCGCTCCTCGGTGGGACAGTCCATCTGCTCGATGCGCACCCGGGTCTGTGCTGCCAGCGGCAATGCCTGCATGCCCAGGCTGGCGATGGCCTTGACCAGCAAGGGGGCCGCGCCCGCCTGGTGCTCGACCAGTAGCGTGCGGTTGAGCAGATTGAACTGCATGGCGTGCACTTCGGGCAGATGCTGCAGCTTGCCGCGAATCAGACCTTCCTCCGTAGGGCAGCACATCTGCTCGATGCGCAAGCTACTGCTCTCCATCGCCGGGCCGGTGTGGGCGGCCACGGGCTCAGCGATTGCGGTGATCAATGGGTTGCCCGAGTCGCAGCAAGGCGATGTGTTGTCGCCCGCGCAGCAAGCGTCCTGGGGGCGAACGGGCTTGGGGGTGTTGTCGTGATCGCAGCAGTTGGTCATGGTGCTTCTCCGAATAACCTGTTGCGGAGTGAACACCCTGTAGCCACTATAGGGTCAAGCATTCGAGGATCGGATCATGAAAATTGGCGAATTGGCGGCAGTCACCGGGTGCCAGGTGGAGACCATTCGATTTTACGAGCACCAAGGGCTGCTGCCTGCGCCGCAGCGTAGCGAGGGTAATTACCGGCTGTACCGGCCGGAGCACGTCGAACGGCTGACCTTCATCCGCAATTGCCGCACCCTGGACATGACCCTCGACGAAATTCGCGAGCTGCTCAGCCTGCGCGGCCGTCCATCGGAAAACTGCGAAGCCATCAATACCCTGATCGATGAACACATCGAACACGTCAGTGCACGCATCGCCAGCCTGCAGTCGTTGCAGGGGCAACTGGTCGAGTTGCGCAACAGTTGCTTGGCGGATCAGCAATCGTCGCCCTGCGAGATCATTCGCCAGCTCAGCACCAGCGACAACCTGCATGCCGAGAAGGATGTGTCCCATGTCGGGCGCAGCCATCAGCATTGAGGTGCGTCCAGGAACCACCTGGGTTGGAAGAAGCCTGGACTGCTAAAGGCGCCCTACGAACGCTTCACCCCGCGAAACGCTGATCCAGATAGGCTGCAATGGCCTTGGATTCATACAGCCAGGTGCTCTGGCCATTTTCCTCGATACGCAGGCACGGCACCTTGATCTTGCCGCCCTGGCTCTCCAGTTCGCGGCGCGAGGTGGCGTCGTTCTTGGCGTCACGCAGGGCGACAGGCACATTGAGGGTGTGCAGCTTGCGGCGAACCTTCACGCAGAATGGGCAGGCCTTGAACTGGTAGAGCGCCAGATCACCTGCGGCCTGGTCGACGGCAGCCTGTGCTTCAGGTGCACGCTTCATCTTGGCCGGACGGGTGGCGAGGTCGCCGAGAACGATCAGTTGGCCTAGGCCGAGGCGCAGTGCCTTGATAATCATGGAGAGTACCTGCAGATGTGAACGGCGCGCAGCTTACCCGAGTTGAGCGGTCGGCCCAACCGCCTGGCGGTTGCGGCATAATGCCCCGCTCATGCAACTCCGATGGCCGATGTGATGAAACCCGAAGACCTGAAATTGCTGGTGAGCCGAGAAATGCCCTTTGGCAAATACAAGGGGCGGCTGATCGCCGATCTGCCGGGGCATTACCTGAACTGGTTCGCCCGTGAGGGCTTCCCGAAGGGCGAGATCGGTCAGTTGCTGGCGTTGATGCAGGAAATCGATCACAACGGCCTGTCATCGCTGCTCGATCCCTTGCGCAGCAAACCGCGGCAGCCGTTTCGCGAGTGATCAGCGCTCGCTGAGCCGCTGTTCCAGATGCTCGATGATGCTGTCGGGCTTGAGCACCAGAATATCGCTTTCCAGGCTGTCGAGGATCACCTCGGCGGTGTTGCCGATCAGCGCACCGCTGAAGCCGGTACGCGCGACGGTGCCGATCACCGTCACGGCCGCCTGCAACTGCTGGGCGAAGTGGGGGATCAGTACGTCGGCCGGGCCTTCGGCGATATGCAGGTGTTGGTCATCGATGTCGTAGGCCTGCTGGAACGCGAGGCACTGTTCGCGGTAGCCGTCCTCGATGGTTTCGCGCAACTGGAAGGTCGGGTCTGCGGCCGCCAGCACGGGCGATGGATGGGCGCTGAGCACGTGCAGTTCGGCTTTCGCCAGGTTGGCGAGGTCATATCCGTGGTCGACGATACGGGTGTGAAGCGCCCGGTGCTCGCTGTCGGCATTGCCTACGTCGACGGCTGCCAATACCGTGCCGCCGATCCAGGGCGTCTGAGTCTTCACCAGCAGCACCGGGCAGGGGCAGTAGCGCAGCAGCTTCCAGTCATCGGGCGTGAGCAGGGCCTTTTTCAGCAGGTTGTCAGGAAGGTGCTGCTTGATCACCAGACCGCAGCCCTCGGCTTGCTGCACGACACTGACCGTTTCATGCAGGCTGCCATGCCACGCCTGCTCGGTACTGACGCTGTAGCCATCCTGCTGCAGTGCATTGCTGAGCAGCCGCAGGTGGCCGTGATGTTCGCCCGATTCATCGCAAATCAGCAGGTGCAGATGAGACTGTGTCACGCCAGCAATCAGCTTGGCGCGTTTCAGGGCAAGCGCCTCCAGATGATCCGACTGGATGACAACGAGAATGCTGCGGATGGCTTGCATGGGGTTTCCTCGGCGTATGGCTCGCCCTATTCACTATAGATGGCTTGATGCGCCTCGGACCGTGGCTCGGTGGCGCAAGCTGCGGCGGCAGGCTGCATCTTGACCTTCCCGTCGTGGCAAGGTGTAGGTTCTGAGCTCCTATCAATGGTCGAGGACCGTCAATGAAAGCCAAAGCGCTGGGTTTACTTCTGTTTGCCGGGGCGTCCGCACTGACCGCCGGCCTGGCGGCCGCTCAAGATGCCGCCAATGGTCATGCGGGCGGGCATGCCGCACACTCGGCCGAGGTCGCGTCGGCGAAGGCCGGTGCCTCGACGGCCGCCTACCGGGCGATCAACGACAGGATGCACAAGGCGATGGCCGTCACCCTGACGGGCAGTGCCGACGTGGATTTCATGCGCGGCATGATTCCCCATCATCAGGGCGCCATCGAGATGGCCAAGGTCGCGCTGCAGTACGGCAGCGATGCAAGGGTGCGTGCCTTGGCCAGCGAGGTCATTGCCGCGCAGGATCAGGAGATCGGCCTGATGAACGAGTGGCTGGCCGCTAACGCGGCGCGATACGAGGCTACCGTCGACGCCGGCAGGAGCGCTGAAGTCAAGGCCGCGTTCGAGGCCGTCAACCATCGTATGCACGGTGCCATGGCCGTTGATTTGAGCGGTGACGCCGATCAGGACTTCATGCGCGGGATGATTCCGCACCATCAGGGCGCCATCGACATGGCCAAGGTCGCACTGGCTTACGGTTCCGACCCGGCAGTGCTGAAGCTTGCCAAACAGGTCATCGCCGCGCAGGAGCAGGAAATCACCCAGATGAAGGCTTGGCTGGAAAACTGAGCCGTTCGACCAATCCACGCTCTGCGCGGGTCGATAGGCAGGACGCGCCGCTCTGGCGGCCTTATAATGGCCGGCTTATCGACTAACCAGCCGCCAGAGCCCAGACCCGTGTTGTTTCCAGCCACTGCTCCCGATCAGCCATCGCCCAGCCGCCGCAGCGCCATGCCGAACCTGCCGGAAATCCATGAATTTCTCGGTTGCCGCACGCCTCGGGCCTGGGTCGATGCTGCCCTGGCCAACCAGGAAATCATGCTGATCGACCACAAGAACTGCGAGTTCAAGGCCGCCAGCACGGCGCTCAGCCTGATCGCCAAGTACAGTTGCCACGCGGATTTGATCACCATGATGTCGCGCCTGGCCCGTGAGGAGTTGGTGCACCACGAGCAGGTGCTGCGCATCATGAAACGCCGCAGGATCGGCCTGCGTCCGGTTTCCGCCGCGCGCTACGCTTCGGGCCTGCGCAAGGTGACGCGCAATCACGAGCCGTACAAGCTGGTCGACACCCTGGTGGTCGGTGCCTTTATCGAGGCACGCAGTTGCGAACGTTTCGAAGCGATCGTGCCGCATCTGGACGAAGAGCTCGGCAAGTTCTACTTCGGCCTGTTGAAAAGCGAGGCGCGGCACTTTCAGGGTTACCTGAAGCTCGCCTATCAATATGGCGATGCGGCGGATGTCGATCAGGCCATCGAGCGGGTGAGGGCGGTCGAGCAGGAGCTCATCGAATCACCCGATACGGAGTTTCGCTTCCACAGTGGCGTCCCGCAGGCGTAGATCAGTCTTGCGCATCACCCGGGTATGAGAGGTCATTCCCGGGTATCGCTTCGCTCTACGCCGGGCTACCTGTCGTTTCAATCCAGGGCGAAGGCGCTCTGGTTGAAGCCGTTTTCATCGACCTGCAGCGCCCAGCCCTGTTTATCCCAGTCACCCAGGACGATTCGCCGTGCCGGTTGGCCATCGATCAGCACGTCGTGGGTGGCAGGGCGGTGGGTGTGGCCGTGGATCAGTGTCCGTACGCCATGGGCCGCCATCACCCGCTGCACTTCATCCGGCGTGACGTCGACGATGTCGCTGGCCTTCATGCGGGTCTGCGAGCGACTTTCCGAGCGTAGCTTGCGCGCCAGCTTGTGGCGGGTGCTCAACGGCAGGTTGCGCAGGATGAACAGGCTGACGGGGTTGCGCAGCAGGCGGCGCATCTTCATGTAGCCGACATCCAGGGTACACAGGCTGTCACCGTGCATGAGCAGCACCTTCTCGCCAGCGAAGCGCACTTCGTGAGGATCGCCGAGCAGCGTGCAGCCGGCCTCGCGACAGAAAGCCTTGCCAAGCAGGAAGTCACGGTTGCCGTGCATCAGGTAGACCCGCGTGCCGCTGTCGCTCAAGCGACGCAGCGCCTGGGCAATGCCGCGCTGAAAGGGGGTCATGGCGTCGTCGCCAATCCAGACTTCGAAAAAATCGCCAAGGATGTACAGCGCCTCGGCCTGGGGCGCCCGGTGGGCGAGGAAATGCAAGAACGCCCGGCTGATATCCGGGCGCTCCTCTTCAAGATGCAGGTCGGAGATCAGCAGGATCACTCGACGATCTCGGCCTTCTCGATGATCAAGTCTTCAGCCGGAACATCCTGATGGCCGGATTTCATGGTGGTGGCGACGCCCTTGATGGCTTCGACCACGTCCAGGCCTTCGACCACTTCACCGAACACGGCATAACCCCAGCCCTGTACGGTCTGTGCGGTGTGGTCGAGGAACGTGTTGTCGGCGACGTTGATGAAGAACTGCGCGGACGCCGAATGCGGTTCCATGGTGCGAGCCATGGCCACGGTACCGGTTTTGTTGCTCAGGCCATTGTTGGCTTCGTTCTTGATCGGCGCCTTGGTCGGCTTCTGCTTCATGCCCGGTTCGAAACCGCCACCCTGGATCATGAAGTTGCCGATCACGCGGTGGAACACAGTGCCGTCGTAATGGCCGCTCTTCACGTATTCCTTGAAGTTGGCGACGGTTTCCGGCGCCTTGTCTTCGAACAGGTTGAGGGTGATGACGCCGTGGTTGGTGTGCAGCTTGATCATGTGGTTATCGCTCTGTCGAGAAAATCGCGGGCTGCTCCCGGTTCGGTACGGACATTTATGTCGCCCGAAGGTCAGGAGCAGGCACCAAGGCCTGTCAGGGGGTTGACAGCTTGGGCTATGATAAGCGCTTTGTTTTAGTCGGCCTACCCTGTGCCGCAATCCGCACGCGCTAAGGACACCATGAGCAAGCCCACCGTCGAAAAAGCCGCCAACTTCCTGCGTCCCCTCGTTCAGGCTGATCTGGACGCTGGCAAGCACGCCAAGATCATCACCCGTTTCCCGCCGGAGCCCAACGGCTACCTGCATATCGGCCATGCCAAGTCGATCTGCCTGAATTTCGGCCTGGCCGAGGAGTTCGGTGGCGAGTGCAACCTGCGTTTCGACGACACCAACCCCGCCAAGGAAGATCAGGAATACATCGATGCCATCAAGGCAGATGTCGAGTGGTTGGGCTTCAAATGGGCCGGCGAGGAGCGTTATGCCTCCAATTACTTCGACCAGCTGCATGACTGGGCCGTCGAACTGATCAAGGCGGGCAAGGCCTATGTCGACGACCTGTCGCCGGACGAGGCCCGCGAATACCGCGGCACCCTGAATACGCCCGGCAAGGACAGCCCGTACCGCGAGCGCTCGGTCGCCGAGAACCTCGATCTGTTCGCACGCATGAAAGCCGGTGAATTCCCGGATGGTGCCCGCGCCCTGCGCGCCAAGATCGACATGGCGTCGCGCAACATGAACCTGCGCGACCCGATTCTCTATCGCATCCGCCACGCCCATCATCACCAGACCGGTGACAAGTGGTGCATCTACCCGAGCTACGACTTCACCCACGGTCAGTCGGATGCCATCGAAGGCGTGACCCACTCCATCTGCACCCTGGAGTTCGAAGACCATCGCCCGCTGTACGAATGGTTCCTGGCCAATCTGCCGGTGCCGGCGCAGCCGCGTCAGTACGAGTTCGCCCGGCTGAACCTGAACTACACCATCACCAGCAAGCGCAAGCTCAAGCAGTTGGTCGACGAGAAGCACGTCAATGGCTGGGATGACCCGCGCATGTCGACGCTCTCGGGCTACCGTCGCCGTGGTTACACGCCGGCTTCGATCCGCACCTTCTGCGACATGATCGGCGTCAACCGCGCCGGCGGCCTGGTGGACATCGGCATGCTCGAGTTCGCCATCCGCGAAGACCTGGACGCCAACGCGTCGCGCGCCATGTGCGTGCTCAAGCCGCTCAAGGTGGTGATCACCAACTACCCGGAAGACAAGGTCGAGAACCTGGAGCTGGCGCGCCATCCCAAGCAGGATATCGGCACCCGCGCGCTGCCCTTCTCCCGCGAGATCTACATCGACGCCGGCGACTTCGAAGAAACCCCGCCGGACGGCTTCAAGCGCCTGGTTCCTGGCGGCGAAGCGCGCCTGCGCGGTAGCTACGTGATTCGCGCCGACGAAGCGATCAAGGATGCCGCCGGCAATATCGTCGAGCTGCGCTGCTCCTACGACGAAAACACCCTGGGCAAGAACCCGGAAGGCCGCAAGGTCAAGGGCGTGATCCACTGGGTCCCGGCGGCCGAGAGCGTCGAGTGCGAGGTGCGCCTGTATGACCGCCTGTTCCGCTCGGCCAACCCGGAGAAGGCCGGTGAAGACGGCGAGCAAGGCGGCAGCTTTCTTGACAACATCAACCCCGACTCCCTGGTGGTGCTCAAGGGGTGCCGCGCCGAGCCGTCGCTGGCCCAGGCTGCTGTCGAAGATCGCTTCCAGTTCGAGCGCGAAGGCTATTTCTGCCTGGACGCCAAGGACTCCAAGCCGGAGGCTCTGGTCTTCAACCGCACCGTCACCCTGCGCGATTCCTGGGGGCAGTAAATGGCACTGAGCATTTACAACACCCTGAGCAAGGTCAAAGAGCCCTTCAAGCCGCTGGTCGGCAATCACGTGCGCATGTACGTGTGCGGCATGACGGTCTACGACTTCTGCCATATCGGCCATGCCAGGGTGATGGTCGCGTTCGACGTGGTCACCCGCTGGCTGCGTCATCGCGGCTATGACGTGACCTACGTGCGCAATATCACCGACATCGACGACAAGATCATCAAGCGTGCCAACGAGAACGGCGAGCCGTTCGAGGCGCTGGTCGAGCGTATGATCGCGGCGATGCACGAAGACGAAGCGCGCCTGTCGGTCTTGCGCCCGGACCAGGAGCCACGTGCCACCGGGCATATCGCCGGCATGCACGAGATGATTCAGACCCTGATCGACAAGGGCTATGCCTATGCGCCGGGAAATGGTGACGTGTACTACCGCGTCGGCAAGTTCGTCGGCTACGGCAAGCTGTCGCGCAAGAAGATCGAAGACCTGAAAATCGGCGCGCGCATCGAGGTCGACGAGATCAAGCAGGACCCGCTGGACTTCGTCCTGTGGAAAGGCGTCAAGCCGGGCGAGCCGAGCTGGGCGTCGCCCTGGGGCGCCGGCCGGCCGGGCTGGCACATCGAGTGCTCGGTAATGTCCACCTGCTGCCTGGGCGAGACCTTCGACATCCACGGCGGCGGCCCGGACCTGGTCTTCCCGCACCACGAGAACGAGATCGCGCAGAGCGAAGCGGCGACCGGCAAGCAGTATGCCAATGCCTGGATGCACGCTGGCGCGGTGCGTGTGGATGGCGAGAAGATGTCCAAGAGCCTGGGCAACTTCTTCACCATCCGTGAGGTGCTGGAGAAGTACCACCCGGAGGTGGTCCGCTACCTGTTGGTGTCCAGCCATTACCGCAGCCCGATCAACTACTCGGAAGAAAGCCTCAAGGAAGCCAAGGGCGCCCTGGAGCGCTTCTACAACGGTCTCAAAGGCTTGCCCGACGTCGCTCCGGCCGGTGGCGAGGCGTTCGTCGAGCGTTTCGGCGCGGCGATGGATGACGACTTCAACTCGCCGGAAGCCTGCGCGGTGCTGTTCGAGTTGATCCGCGAGATCAACCGCCTGCGCGAAAGCGACCAGCAGGCCGCTGCTGGTCTGGCCGCTCAGCTCAAACAGCTGGCTGGTCTGCTGGGGGTGCTGCAACTGGAGCCGGATGCGTTTCTCAAGGCCGGCGCCGAAGGCAAGGTCGATGCGGCCGAAGTGGAGGCATTGATCGCTGCGCGCCTGCAGGCTCGTGCCGAGAAGAACTGGGCCGAGTCCGACCGTATCCGTGATCAGATCACTGCGCTGGGCGTGGTGCTCGAGGATGGCAAAGGTGGCACCACTTGGCGACTCGCCGAGTAAGCGAGCGTCGCAACGAAAAGGCCGCTGATGCGGCCTTTTCGTTTCCAGAAGCCTGCATCCAATTCGCTATGGGAAAACCATGCTGACGCGTTACAAACTTCTGTTGTCCACCACGCTGGCCCGCTATTTTCCGCGTACCGCCGCTTATCTCGAGGCTGAGAAGCATGCGGCGGCCGAACGCCTGAAGGCTGCACCGAAAGCCAAAGGAAAAACCACCGCTGCCAAAAAAGCTGCAGCTCCAAAACGCGCAGGGAAGGGCGCAAGCTCCGCAACAAAAAAGCCCGTTAGGCGCACGAGCGCCGGTATCTACTCGGCTGCAGCGATGAAAATCAGCTTGGCTCAGGAGCAGGCCATGCGTGACACCGTCGCCCGAGCCGTAGCGGCCGGAGTGGTCGGTGCGCCCTCCGACGAGCAGTGGGCGATGATCCTGGGGCGCGCGCCATTGACGCGCATCTTTGCCGGTGCAGGATCGGGCAAGTCGACGACGCTGGTGCTGCGTGTGGTCTTCATGCTCTGTCACCTGAACATCGAGCCCGAGCGGTTGACGGTGATTTCCTTTACCAACGCATCCTGCGTCGAGCTGCGCGAGCGGCTGCTCAAGGTGCTGGGGTTCTGGTCGTCGCCGGTCGACGAGCGGGCTGTACAGCAGTGCGTGCGTACCTTTCACTCCGCCATGGGCGTGCTGGCCCGTCAGGTATTGGGCAATCCAGGCTGGTTCGAGCAGCTCGGTGATCGACAGGCCTCGCCCGGCGAGCCCGATAATCCGCTGGCCGGCGGGCGTCTGGGGGCTGCGCAGGGGCGGCTGCTCAAAGAGGTCTACCAGGCGTGCTACGCCGAGAGTCCGGCGTTTCGCTCGCAGGTTCACGCCTTGTTGGGTTCGCCAGCGCCGGATGAGCAGAAGCCTTTGCCCAAAGCGCCAATGCAACCATTCAGGCTGGCAGGCGAGCTGCATGCCGCACCACTGTTCGAGGTGTTCCACGGGCAGGCGGGCTTTATCGAGAGCATCGGCATTCGTATCGACCAGCTGGCGGTGGCCGCGGTGCCTTGTTCGGATCAGGAGCGCCTTTTTCTCCTCGCCTTGCAGGCTTTCTGGCAGGCACTGCGGCAGCGTCTTGGCGAGCAGGGCCTGATGACTTTCAACGGCGCCTTTCAACAACTGACGCAGATGCTCGAGGACGGCGACGAGCGGCTGCCCGCCGAGGCGCTGGCCAGCTTCACCCACCTGTTGATCGACGAATTCCAAGATGTCTCACCGCAGATCGTGCAATGGCTGCAGGCCGTGCATCGGCGCCTGGCCGGCGCTTCGGTGGCGGTGAGCCTGATGGCCATCGGTGACGATTGGCAGTCGATCTACGGTTGGCGCGGCAGTTCGCCGGAGTTGTTCATGGCCTTCGATCGGCACTTCCCGAGCAAAGGCAAGGGCAAGAGCGCGGTGCTGATGCTGCTGGCCAATTACCGCTCGATCCAGCCGGTGATCCGTGACGCCGAGTCGATACTGCGCGAAGTGGCCGTGAAGCAGGATAAGACCACCGAAGCGATCAGGGCCACGCCGCCCGGCGGGCATGGCGTGCAACTGGTGACGCCATTCGATCTGGCCCGGCAGATGCCCGATCTGCTGAAGGAAATCGCCGCCCAGTGTGAATACGCCAGCTCCATCGATTCCGGGGAGCGCACCGCGGTGCTGCTACTGGGGCGGCGTAACGAGACCCTCAAGGAGGTGCAGGCCGGGCTCGATCGCAAGCTCCCGGTCAAGGCCTACACCATCCATCGCGCGAAGGGCCTGCAGGCCGAGGTGGCGATCATCATCGACGACTGCCTGCCGTCAACGCCTCATCCGTTGCGCAACGCGCTGTACGCCTATTGTGGCTTCTTCGCCAACAGCTACGATCAGGCCATGGCCGATGAAAGTCTGCGCCTGGGCTATGTGGCGGTGACCCGCGGTGTCAGCCGGGTACTGTGGTTCGTGCGCAAGCCGCAGGGAGCGACGGGTGCACTGAAATAGAAACGGCGCCTCGAAGGCGCCGTTTTCATTGCTGCGAAACGCCATCAGGCGTGCAGGTGTTCCGCTGCATGCAGGGTGTTTTCCAGCAGGCAGGCGCGGGTCATCGGGCCTACGCCGCCTGGCACCGGGGTGATCCAGCCCGCACGGGGCAGGGCGGTTTCGTACACCACGTCGCCAATCAGTTTGCCGTCCGTCTGCCGGTTGATGCCCACGTCGATGACGATGGCGCCTTCCTTGATCCATTCACCCTTTACCAGTCCGGGTTTACCGGCCGCCACCACGACGATATCGGCTTGGGCCACGTGGCCGGCCAGATCCTTGGTGAAACGGTGCGTGACGGTCACGGTGCAGCCGCCCAGCAGCAGCTCCATGGCCATTGGCCGACCAACGATGTTCGAAGCGCCTACCACCACGGCGTGCAGGCCGTAGAGATCCTGGCCGGTGCTCGCCAGCAGGGTCATGATGCCCTTGGGGGTGCAGGGGCGCAGCAGCGGCATGCGCTGGGCCAGGCGGCCAATGTTATAGGGATGGAAGCCATCGACGTCCTTGTCCGGACGGATGCGCTCGAGCAGCAACGAGGAATCGAGGTGTGCCGGCAGCGGCAACTGAACCAGAATGCCGTCGATGCTGGCGTCGTCATTCAGCGAATCGATCAGGGCCAGCAGTTCGTCCTGGCTGGTTTCGGCGCTCAGGTCATACGCGCGGGAAACGAAACCGACTTCCTCGCAGTCCTTGCGCTTGTGCGCGACATAAACCTGAGAGGCGGGGTCGCTGCCGACCAGGATCACTGCCAGGCCGGGCGCACGCAGTCCTTGCTGGCGCCGTTCGGCGACGCGCTGGGCGATCTGCTGGCGGATATTGGCGGCAATCGCTTTGCCATCTATCAGTTGTGCGGTCATTGCGCTCGATTAACCATTGAAGGGGAGTGAAAAAGGACGCGCATTCTCGCATGGCATTAAGGAAGGGCAAAGGCGCCAGACAGCAGATTTGGTGTAACTCCTTTATCTAACTGAATTTTTTTAGATTTGGGTGTTGACGGCTTTGGGGTGCCTCTATAAGATGCGCACCACTTGGCGAGCACAGCAAGTGACAGGGTAAAGCGGCAAAGGCAGCAACGAAAGTCGCCGCTCCAGTCGAAGCTTGAAGTCTGCTCTAGTGGATGGATAAGTGCCCGTAGCTCAGCTGGATAGAGCATCCGCCTTCTAAGCGGATGGTCGCAGGTTCGAGTCCTGCCGGGTGCGCCACTAGGTGAATCGGCACAAGTGAAGCGGTAAAGCAATATGGTGGGCGTAGCTCAGTTGGTAGAGCACAGGATTGTGGCTCCTGGTGTCGAGGGTTCGATCCCCTTCGTCCACCCCATATTCTGAAAGCGCCAGGCCCTAAAAAGCCTGGCGTTTTTGTTTGTAAAAAATGTATTACCACGCGGACGTGGTGGAATTGGTAGACACACTGGATTTAGGTTCCAGCGCCGCAAGGCGTGAGAGTTCGAGTCTCTCCGTCCGCACCATATTTAGCGCCCCTCCCGTTTGCCACCTGCATCTAGGGTGACTTCTGCAACACCTCCCTCTAGAATGCATGCCCTTGAATGGGGCCGGTAAACGGCCGGCATACGTCTGTGCAACGAGGAATATCCATGCAAGTTTCTGTTGAAAGCACTTCCGCTCTCGAGCGCCGCATGAGCATTACTGTGCCGGCCGAGCGTATCGAGACTCAGGTCAACAAGCGTCTGCAGCAGACTGCACAGAAGGCCAAGATCCCCGGTTTCCGTCCTGGCAAAGTGCCAATGAGCGTGATCCGTCAGCGTTTCGAAGCTGACGCGCGTCAGGAAGCGGTCGGTGACGTCATCCAGTCCTCCTTCTATGAAGCCATTGCCGAGCAGAAGCTCGCTCCAGCCGGCCAGCCTTCGGTCGAGCCTAAAGTGCTGGAGAAGGGCAAGGACCTGGAGTTCGTCGCCACGTTCGAAGTGTTCCCGGAAATCAAGGTCGGTGGCCTCGAGGGCATCGCCATCGAACGTCAGCAGGCTGACGTTGCCGATTCCGACGTAGACAACATGCTGGATATCCTGCGCAAGCAGAACACCCGTTTCGAAGCTGTCGAGCGTGCTGCCGAGAAAGATGACCAGCTGAACATCGACTTCGTCGGCAAGATCGACGGTGAAGCCTTCGCTGGCGGTTCCGCTACCGGCACTCAGCTGGTTCTGGGCTCCGGCCGCATGATTCCTGGCTTCGAAGACGCCCTGGTCGGCGCCAAAGCCGGTGAAGAGCGCGTGATCAACCCGACGTTCCCCGAGGACTACCAGAACCTCGATCTGGCCGGCAAGACCGCCGAATTCACCGTCAAGGTGAACAGCGTCTCCGCTCCGCAACTGCCAGAGCTGAACGATGAGTTCTTCACCCTGTTCGGTATCAAGGAAGGCGGCCTGGAAGGTTTCCGTACCGAGGTTCGCAAGAACATGGAGCGTGAGCTGCGTCAGGCCATCAAGTCCAAGATCAAGAACCAGGTAATGGAAGGCCTGCTGGCTGCCAACCCGGTCGACGTGCCGAAAGCGCTGATCGCCAACGAAGTGAACAACCTGCGTGTGCAGGCCGTTCAGCAGTTCGGCGGCAACATCAAGCCCGACCAACTGCCGGCTGAGCTGTTCGAAGAGCAGGCCAAGCGCCGCGTGTCCCTCGGCCTGATCGTCGCCGAAGTGGTCAAGCAGTTCGAACTGAAGCCGGATGACGCCCGCGTCCGTGAGCTGATCCAGGAAATGGCCTCGGCCTACCAGGAGCCAGAGCAGGTCGTGGCGTGGTACTACAAGAACGACCAGCAGCTGAACGAAGTGCGTTCGGTTGTACTGGAAGAGCAAGTTGTAGATACTGTTTTGCAGAAGGCCAATGTGACTGACAAATCGGTCTCTTACGAAGAAGCAGTCAAGCTGGCAGAAGCTCCACAAGCCGCCTGATTTCTTCACCTCGTTCGAGAAAACCATAAGCCAGCCTCAGTGCTGGCTTATGCGTATTCGAGACATGACTTTTATTAGGGAGCGAGTGCTGGAAATGTCGCACAATCCTTTCATGCAGCAAATGCCCAATATTCAGGCCGCTGGCGGTCTGATCCCTATGGTTGTCGAGCAGTCCGCCCGTGGTGAGCGCTCTTATGACATCTATTCGCGGTTGCTCAAAGAGCGCGTGATCTTTCTGGTTGGACCGGTAGAGGACTACATGGCCAACCTGATCTGTGCGCAACTGCTGTTTCTCGAGGCGGAAAATCCGGACAAGGACATCCACCTCTACATCAACTCGCCAGGCGGTTCGGTGACAGCTGGTATGTCGATCTACGACACCATGCAATTCATCAAGCCGAATGTCTCGACCACCTGTATCGGTCAGGCATGCAGCATGGGTGCATTCCTGTTGACCGCTGGGGCAGCCGGCAAGCGTTACTGCCTGCCGAACTCGCGCGTGATGATTCACCAGCCGCTGGGCGGTTTCCAGGGGCAGGCGTCGGATATCGAAATCCACGCCAAGGAAATCCTGTTCATCCGTGAGCGCCTCAACACGCTGATGGCCAAGCACAGTGGGCGTACGCTTGAAGAAATCGAGCGCGACACCAACCGTGACTACTTCCTGAGTGCGGATGCCGCTCTTGAGTATGGGCTGATCGACGAAGTCATCGCTCAGCGGCCAGCCTGACTCAATCCGTTCAGAATGGATTTGATCGGCTAGTCTGATCATTTGCGGGCTTGAAAAAGCCCGCAAGAGCCTTCATCTTCTGTGTAAGCCTATCGGATTTGGATCGAACGAATGACTGACACCCGCAATGGCGAAGACAACGGCAAGCTGCTTTATTGCTCCTTCTGCGGCAAAAGCCAGCATGAAGTGCGCAAGTTGATTGCCGGACCCTCCGTCTTTATCTGCGACGAGTGCGTTGACCTGTGCAATGACATCATCCGCGAGGAGGTGCAGGAAGCACAGGCCGAGAATAACGCGCACAAATTGCCGGCTCCCAAGGAAATCAGCTCGATCCTCGATCAGTACGTGATCGGTCAGGAGCGCGCGAAAAAAATCCTGGCAGTCGCAGTGTACAACCACTACAAACGCCTCAATCAGCGCGAGAAGAAGGATGATGTCGAGCTCGGCAAGAGTAATATCCTGCTGCTCGGCCCGACCGGTTCGGGCAAGACTCTGCTAGCCGAAACGCTTGCGCGTCTGCTCAACGTACCGTTCACCATCGCTGACGCTACCACGCTGACCGAAGCCGGCTATGTGGGTGAGGATGTCGAGAACATCATCCAGAAGCTGCTGCAGAAGTGCGACTACGATGTCGAGAAGGCCCAGATGGGCATCGTCTACATCGACGAAATCGACAAGATTTCCCGCAAGTCTGACAACCCGTCGATTACCCGCGACGTGTCGGGGGAGGGTGTTCAGCAAGCGCTGCTCAAGCTGATCGAGGGCACCGTTGCCTCGGTTCCGCCGCAGGGCGGTCGCAAGCATCCGCAGCAGGAGTTTCTGCAGGTCGACACGCGCAATATCCTGTTCATCTGCGGTGGTGCTTTCGCCGGAATCGAGAAGGTCATTCAGAACCGTTCCACCAAAGGTGGCATCGGTTTTGGGGCTGAAGTGCGCAGCAAGGAAGCCGATAAGAAAATCGGTGAATCGCTGCGTGAAATCGAGCCGGATGATCTGGTCAAGTTCGGTCTGATTCCCGAGTTCGTAGGCCGCTTGCCGGTTATCGCGACCCTCGAAGAGCTCGATGAGGCTGCTTTGGTGCAGATTCTTACCGAACCGAAGAACGCACTGACCAAGCAGTACGGCAAGCTGTTCGAGATGGAGGGGGTGGATCTCGAGTTCCGTCCCGACGCGCTCAAGGCCGTCGCTGTCAAGGCGCTGGAACGCAAGACCGGTGCCCGTGGCCTGCGCTCGATTCTCGAAGGCGTATTGCTCGACACCATGTATGAGATTCCGTCGCAATCGGACGTCAGCAAGGTGGTCATCGATGAGAGTGTCATCGACGGCAGTTCCAAGCCGCTGTTGATCTACGAAAACAGCGAGCCGCCTGCCAAGGCAGCACCAGACGCATAACGCGTTTGTCATATGTTGAAAGCAAGGGGCCTGCGGGCCCCTTTGTTTTTGCCGACAGCAGTGCTTGTTTTTTCCTGGGGCTACCCCCATCTTAGGGCCAAGGGTAATCCCACCGTTTACGGCCGCAAGGCCGCTGTAGAGCCAAAATCATGAAGACAACCATCGAATTGCCTCTCCTGCCTTTGCGCGATGTCGTGGTCTATCCGCACATGGTCATCCCGCTTTTCGTGGGGCGCGAGAAATCCATCGAAGCACTCGAAGCGGCGATGAACGGGGAAAAGCAGATCCTACTGCTGGCCCAGAAGAATCCCGCTGACGATGAACCGAGTGAGGAAGGGCTCTACCGAGTCGGCACCGTTGCGACCGTGCTGCAATTGCTCAAGCTGCCCGATGGCACCGTCAAGGTGCTGGTCGAGGGCGAGCAGCGCGGCGAGATCGAGCAGTTCTTCGAGGCCGACGGCTACAGCCGTGCCGAGGTCCAGCTACTCGACGAGATCGACGCGCCGGAGCGTGAGGCCGAGGTGTTCACCCGCAGCCTGCTCAGCCAGTTCGAACAATACGTACAGCTAGGCAAGAAAGTGCCTGCCGAAGTGCTGTCGTCACTCAACAGCATCGATGAGCCCAGCCGTCTGGTCGATACCATGGCTGCCCACATGGTGCTGAAGATCGAGCAGAAGCAGGAAATCCTCGAGATCGTCGATCTACCGACCCGTGTCGAGCACGTACTGGCCCTGCTGGATGCCGAAATCGACCTGCTGCAGGTCGAGAAACGCATCCGTGGCCGCGTCAAGAAGCAGATGGAGCGCAGCCAGCGCGAGTACTACCTGAATGAGCAGATGAAGGCCATTCAGAAGGAGCTGGGTGACAACGAAGAGGGGCACAACGAGCTCGATGAGCTCAAGCGCCGCATCGAGAACGCCGGGCTGACCAAGGAAGCCTACGGCAAGGCCCAGGCCGAACTGAACAAGCTCAAGCAGATGTCGCCGATGTCCGCCGAGGCCACGGTGGTTCGTTCGTACATCGACTGGCTGGTCAACGTGCCCTGGAAGGCCCAGAGCAAGGTGCGCCTGGACCTGACCCGTGCCGAAAACATTCTCGATGCCGACCATTACGGCCTCGAGGAGGTGAAGGAGCGTATCCTCGAGTATCTTGCCGTGCAGAAGCGCGTGAAGAAGCTCAAGGGCCCCGTTCTGTGCCTCGTAGGCCCGCCTGGCGTGGGCAAGACGTCGCTGGCCGAGTCCATCGCCAGCGCCACCAACCGCAAGTTCGTGCGCATGGCCCTGGGTGGCGTACGGGACGAGGCGGAAATTCGTGGCCATCGCCGTACCTACATCGGTTCGATGCCTGGTCGTCTGATTCAGAAAATGACCAAGGTCGGCGTGCGCAACCCGCTGTTCCTGCTCGATGAAATCGACAAGATGGGCCAGGACATGCGCGGCGATCCTGCCTCTGCGCTGCTCGAAGTGCTCGATCCCGAGCAGAACCACAATTTCAACGACCATTATCTCGAGGTCGATTACGACCTGTCCGACGTGATGTTCCTGTGTACCGCCAACTCCATGAACATTCCGGCGGCACTGCTGGACCGTATGGAGGTGATTCGTCTGCCCGGTTACACCGAGGACGAAAAGGTCAATATCGCCGTCAAATACCTCGCGCCCAAGCAGATTCAGGCCAATGGCCTGAAAAAAACCGAGCTGGAATTCGAGGAAGCGGCGATCCGCGACATCATTCGTTACTACACGCGAGAAGCGGGTGTGCGTAGTCTCGAGCGGCAACTCGCCAAGGTCTGCCGGCGTGCGGTCAAGAAACACGCGAAGGAAAAACGCTTCCATGTGCTGGTCACGGCCGATTCGCTCGAGGACTTCCTGGGCGTTCGCAAGCACCGCTATGGCCTTGCCGAACAGCAGGATCAGATCGGCCAGGTAACCGGTCTGGCATGGACTCAGGTGGGCGGCGAGCTGCTTACGATCGAGGCGGCAGTGGTGCCCGGCAAGGGCAATCTGATCAAGACCGGCTCGCTTGGCGATGTCATGGTCGAATCGATCACAGCCGCGCAAACAGTGGTCCGCAGCCGTGCCAAGAGCCTTGGAGTGGCCCCGGATTTCTACGAGAAACGCGATATTCACATCCACATGCCCGAGGGGGCTACGCCGAAGGATGGCCCCAGTGCGGGCGTCGGCATGTGCACCGCATTGGTGTCCGCTCTGACCCAGATTCCCGTCCGCGCCGATGTGGCGATGACCGGGGAAATCACCCTTCGCGGGCAGGTTCTGGCGATCGGTGGCCTCAAGGAAAAACTGCTCGCGGCGCACCGTGGTGGAATCAAAACCGTGATCATTCCCCAGGAGAATGTTCGCGATCTGAAGGAGATTCCGGAGAACATCAAGCAGGACCTGCAGATTAAACCGGTTAAATGGATTGACGAGGTCCTGCAAATTGCGCTGCAATACGCCCCGGAGCCCTTGCCAGACGCGGCTCCGGAGTTGGTTGCAAAGGATGAAAAACGCGAGTCTGATTCCAAGGAGCGAATCAGCACGCATTAGCCGGGCGGCTTCCTTGACACAATTTTAGAGCCCTTGTTATAAAGCGGCTCTTATCGTGTCGGCAGAGCCATCCAGCACCCGATTCGCTTCCATTAAAATCAAGAAACAAACTCAACCGAAATTAAGGGGACTTAGAGTGAACAAGTCGGAACTGATCGATGCCATCGCTGCATCTGCTGATATCCCGAAAGCTGTTGCTGGCCGTGCGCTGGACGCAGTGATTGAATCCGTTACTGGCGCTCTGAAAGCTGGTGACTCCGTGGTACTGGTAGGCTTCGGTACTTTCGCTGTCAAAGAGCGCGCTGCTCGTACTGGCCGTAACCCGCAGACTGGCAAGCCGATCAGCATCGCTGCTGCCAAGATCCCAGGTTTCAAAGCTGGTAAAGCACTGAAAGACGCCGTCAACTAAGCGTCTTCGGGCTTTTGCCCGCCGGGTCGGTTAACCCCGGCTCGGTTGCGGAGCGGCAATAGGACCTTCTGGTCCGTAACGCCGGGGATTGTAGATTGATGATCCCGATCCGCTTCGCACGTTACGAGAAGGCGCATCCCAGGATGCGCCTTTCTTCTATCCGGATTTTACCCACGCTGCGCGGCCATTCTTAGTACGTGGTCGTTCTGGGGGAAGCATGCTGCAAAATATCAGGGACAATTCACAGGGTTGGATTGCCAAAACCATCATCGGCCTGATCGTCGTCCTCATGGCGTTGACCGGCGTTGACGCCATCATCACGGGTGCCAGCAACAGCCAGAATGCTGCCGAAGTGAATGGCCAGGCGATCAGCCAGAACGAACTCAATCAAGCTGTGGAAATGCAGCGCCGTCAGCTGTTGCAGCAGCTCGGCCAGGAATTCGACCCATCTCTGCTGGACGAAAATCTGCTGCGTGAGGCTTCGCTGAAAGGCTTGATCGAGCGTTCTCTGCTGCTGCAGGGCGCTGCGGATGCCAAATTCGCCTTTTCTCAACCCGCTCTCGATCAGGTAATCGTGCAGACACCTGAATTTCAGGTGGATGGCCGCTTCAACGCCGAGCGTTTCGATCAGGTGATCCGCCAGCTTGGCTACACCCGTATGCAGTTCCGTCAGATGCTCGAGCAGGAAATGCTGATCGGCCAGCTGCGTGCAGGTCTGTCCGGTAGCGGTTTCGTCACCGATGAAGAAGTGACGGCATTCGCTCGCCTGGAAAAGCAGACCCGCGATTTCGCCACCCGCACCATCAAGGTGGATGCCGGCTCGGTGCAGGTCAGCGACGACGACGTCAAAGCTTACTACGACGCCCAGCAGTCTCAGTTCATGAGCCCGGAGCAGGTGGTACTCGAGTACGTCGAGCTGAAGAAGGATGCCTTCTTCTCGGAAATATCCGTCAGCGACGAAGAGCTGAAGGCTGCCTACGAGTCGGAGATCGCCAACCTGGCAGAGCAGCGCCAGGCAGCCCATATCCTCATCGAGGTCGGCGGCGACATCAGCGACGAGCAGGCCAAAGCCAAGATCGACGACGTGCAGAAGCGTCTGCAGCAAGGCGAAGACTTCGCTGCGCTGGCCAAGGAGTTCTCCCAGGACCCGGGTTCCGCCAACGAAGGTGGTGATCTCGGTTACGCAGGCAAGGGTGTCTACGACCCTGCCTTCGAGGATGCCCTGTACGCATTGAACAAGGACGAAGTATCGGCACCGGTACGCAGCGAATTCGGCTGGCACCTGATCAAGCTGCTGGGCGTACAGGCGCCTGAGGTCCCGACGCTCGCCAGCATGAAGGACAAGCTCGAGGCCGATCTCAAGGCGCAGCGTGTCGAGCAGCGTTTCGTCGAAGCTACCAAGCAGCTGGAAGACGCCGCATTCGAGTCCTCCGATCTGGTTCAGCCAGCTCAGGAACTCGGTCTGAAAGTGCAGACCAGCGAGCCGTTCGGTCGTCAGGGTGGCCAGGGCCTCGCCAGCAACCGTCAGGTGCTGCAGGCTGCATTCAGTCAGGAAGTCCTGGAAGATGGCAGCAACAGCGGTGCCATCGAGCTCGACCCGAGCACACTGGTGGTCGTTCGCGTCAAGGAGCACCGCAAGCCGCAACAGCTGACGCTGGAGCAGGTGAGCGACAGCATCCGTGGCCAACTGACCCAGACCCGTGCCAGCGAAGCGGCCAAGGCCGCTGGCGAGGCGCTGGTCGCCGAGCTGCGTGACGGCAAGGCGCAGGCAGAGGGCGGTGACTGGCAGGTGGTGGAAGCCGCTACCCGTAACCAGGAAGGTGTCGACCCGGCCGTGCTGCAGGCGCTGTTCCGCATGCCCAAGCCGACTGGTGACGCTTCCGAGTTCACTGGCGTTACGCTGGGCAATGGTGACTTCGTGGTGGTACGCCTGAAGGGTGTCAGCGAGCCTGAGCAGGCACTGAGTGATGAGGAGAAGGCGATGTACCGCCGTTTCCTCGCTTCGCGCAGTGGCCAGCAGGACTTTGCAGCCTTCCGCAAGCAGTTGGAGAGCAAGGCAGACATCGAGCGCTTCTAAGCGCCGCTGTCCGCCAGTGAGCAAAGGCCCCGGTTTTCGGGGCCTTTGTGTTTCTGCCGACCTGTCTCGGCGCAAAGAAAAGGCCCCGCGTCGCAGGACAGCGGGGCCTTTTGCGTTGCATTACCGCAGGTTTATGCGCTGTTGGCCGGCGACAGAAACGCCGCTTCCAGCAGTTGCTGGGTGTAGGCGTGCTGTGGTGCCCGGAAGATCGCCTCGGCGTCGCCTTGCTCGACCACCTGACCCTGCTTGACCACCATCAACTGATGGCTGAGCGCTCGTACCACTGCAAGGTCATGGCTGATGAACAGGTAGGTCAGGTTGTACTTGGTCTGCAGCGAACGCAGCAGCTCGACGACCTGACGTTGCACGGTACGATCCAGTGCCGACGTAGGTTCATCCAGCAGAATCAGCGCCGGTTTGAGCACCAGGGCGCGAGCGATGGCGATACGTTGCCGCTGTCCACCGGAGAACTCGTGGGGGTAGCGGTGGCGGCTTTCGGGATCCAGACCGACTTCCTGAAGCGCGTCGATGATCGCCTGCTCCTGTTCGCCAGCATTGCCGATGCCATGGATACGCAGGCCTTCGCCAACGATCATGGCCACCGTCATGCGCGGGCTGAGGCTGCCGAAGGGATCCTGGAACACCACCTGCATCTGTCGCCTGAATGGACGCACCTGCGTTTGCGACAAGCCATCGAGTGACTGCTTGTCGAAGCGTATGCCGCCCTGACTGCCGATCAGACGCAAAATGGCCAGCCCCAGCGTGGATTTTCCGGAGCCGCTTTCGCCGACGATACCCAGCGTCTGGCCGCGCTGCAGGCTGAAATTGATGCCATCCACCGCTTTTACATGATCGACGGTGCGGCGCAGCAGGCCTTTCTTGATCGGAAACCAGACGCGCAGGTCATCCACTTCGAGCATGGTTTCGGCGGCTTGCGTGGCCACCGGGTTGCCATCCGGTTCAGCGGCCAGCAGTTCGCGGGTGTAGGGGTGTTGCGGGCTCGTGAACAGCGCCTCGCATTGAGCCTGTTCGACCAGTTCGCCGTTCTGCATCACGCAGACGCGGTTAGCGATACGTCGCACCAGGTTGAGGTCGTGGCTGATGATCAGCATGGCCATGCCCAGACGCGCCTGCAGCTCCTTGAGCAATTCGAGAATCTTCAATTGCACGGTGACGTCGAGGGCGGTGGTCGGCTCGTCGGCGATCAGCAGCTCCGGCTCGTTGGCCAGGGCCATGGCGATCATCACCCGTTGCCGTTGCCCGCCAGAGAGCTCGTGGGGAAGGGCTTTGAGGCGCTTCTGCGGCTCCGGTATGCCGACCAGCTCGAGCAGCTCCAGGGTGCGCCGTGTGGCTGCCTTGCCACTCAGGCCCTTGTGCAGGGCAAGCACCTCGTTGATCTGCTTCTCGATGCTGTGCAGCGGGTTCAGCGAGGTCATCGGTTCCTGAAACACCATGGCGATACGGTTGCCACGAATGCCGCGCAGCTTTCTCTCGCTGATCTTGAGCAGATCCTCACCGGCGTAGTGAATGCTGCCACTGGGGTGCTGCGCCTGCGGGTAGGGCAGCAAACGCAGGATCGAATGGGCGGTAACCGATTTGCCAGAGCCGCTTTCACCGACCAGAGCCAGGGTTTCGCCCCGGCGAATGTCGAAGCTGATGGTGTTGACCACCTGCCGGTGGCTGTCGCCATTGACGAATGCAACGGACAGGTCACGGACTTCGACGAGGTTTTCGGGATGGGTCATCTTATTTCCTCGGGTCGAAGGCATCGCGAGCGGCCTCACCAATGAACACCAGCAGGCTGAGCATGATGGCCAGCACGGCGAAGGCGCTGATCCCCAACCATGGCGCCTGCAGGTTGGACTTGCCCTGGGCGACCAGCTCGCCAAGCGACGGGGCGCCGGCAGGCAGGCCGAAGCCGAGGAAGTCCAGCGCGGTGAGGGTGCCGATGGCGCCAGTGAGGATGAAGGGCAGGAAGGTCATGGTCGACACCATGGCGTTGGGCAGGATGTGTCGGAACATGATCGAGCCATTGCGCATGCCTAGCGCACGGGCAGCGCGCACGTACTCCAGGTTGCGGCCACGGAGGAATTCAGCCCGTACCACATCCACCAGGCTCATCCACGAGAAGAGCAGCATCAGCCCCAGTAGCCACCAGAAGTTGGGCTGCACGAAGCTGGCGAGGATGATCAGCAGGTACAGCACCGGTAGGCCTGACCAGATTTCCAGAATGCGCTGCCCGGTCAAATCGACCCAGCCACCATAGAAGCCTTGCAAGGCGCCCGCGGCAACGCCGATCACCGAGCTCGCCAGCGTCAGGGTCAGGGCGAACAGCACGGACACCCGGAAGCCGTAGATCACCCGGGCGAGCACGTCACGCCCCTGGTCATCGGTGCCCAGCCAGTTGTCCGCCGAGGGCGGTGCGGGGGCGGGTACCTTGAGGTCGTAATTGATGCTGGAGTAGCTGTAGGGAATCGGCGGCCAGACCATCCAGCCATCCTTCTGCTCGATCAGATCGCGGATATACGGGCTTTTGTAATTGGCCTGCAGCGGGAACTCGCCACCGAAGGTGGTTTCCGGGTAGCGCTTGAGCACGGGGTAATACAGCTCGCCGTCATAGCTGACCACCAGTGGTTTATCGTTGGCGATCAGCTCGGCGCCGAGGGTCACGAAGAACAGCGCAAGGAAGATCCATAGCGACCACCAGCCCCGTTTGTGGGCCTTGAAGCGTTCGAATCGGCGTTGGTTGAGCGGGGAAAGGGCCATGAGTCAGGCCTCCCTGCTTTCGAAGTCGATACGCGGATCGACCAGGGTGTAAGTGATGTCGCCGATCAGTTTCACGACCAGTCCCAGCAAGGTGAAGATGAACAGGGTGCCGAAGACCACCGGATAATCGCGGTTGATCGCCGCCTCGAAACTCAGCAGGCCGAGGCCGTCGAGAGAGAAGATCACCTCGATCAGCAAGGATCCGGTGAAGAAGATGCCGATGAAGGCGGCCGGAAAACCGGCGATGATCAGCAGCATGGCGTTGCGGAACACGTGGCCGTAGAGCACGCGGGTGTTGCTCAGGCCCTTGGCCCTGGCGGTGGTCACGTATTGCTTGTTGATCTCGTCGAGGAAGCTGTTCTTGGTCAGCAGGGTGAGGGTGGCGAAGTTGCCGATCACCAGCGCCGTGACCGGCAGTGCCAGGTGCCAGAAGTAGTCCAGCAGTTTGCCGCTGAAGCTCAGTTCGTCGAAGTTGCTCGAGGTCAGTCCGCGCAGCGGGAACCAGTCGTAATAGCTACCACCAGCGAACAGCACGATCAGCAGGATGGCGAACAGGAATGCCGGAATCGCGTAGCCGATGATGATCGCCGAGCTGGTCCAGACGTCGAAGGCGCTGCCGTGTCGGGTGGCCTTGGCAATGCCCAGCGGAATGGATACCAGGTACATGATCAGGGTGCTCCATAGCCCGAGGGATATGGATACGGGCATCTTCTCCATGATCAGGTCGATGACCTTGGCGTCACGGAAGAAACTCTCGCCGAAATCCAGTTGGGCGTAGTTCTTGAGCATGATCCAGAAACGCTCGGGCGCCGACTTGTCGAAGCCGTACATCTTCTCGATCTCGGCGATCAGCTCGGGGTCGAGGCCCTGCGCGCCGCGGTAATTGGAACCGGCGGTGGACACCTCGCCACCGCCGCCTCCGGAGATTCTTCCGGTGGCCCCACCGGAGGCGGCATCGAAACCTTCGAGTTTGGCGATCATCTGCTCGACCGGGCCACCGGGGGCGGCCTGGATGATCACGAAGTTGATCACCAGAATGCCGAACAGGGTCGGAATGATCAGCAGCAGGCGCCGCAGGATATAGGACAGCATCTAGCGTTCTTCCTGCTCGGTGGTGGGCGCTTCTTCAGGGGTGACCACTTCGCCGACGGGTTTTTCCTGCCACCAGGTCATCAGGCCGTAATCGTACAACGGCGATTTTTCCGGATGCCCGAAGCGCTTCCAGTAGGCCACGCGGTAGGCGTCGACGTAATAGTTGGGCACGACGTAGTTGCCCCATAGCAGAACGCGATCCAGCGCTCTGGTATGGGTGATCAGCGACGCCCGCGAGTCGGAGCGGATCAAGCCGTCTACCAGTTGATCGATTGCCGGATCGCGCAAGCCGATGACGTTGCGGCTGCCTGGGTTGTCGGCGCTGCTGGAGTGCCAGAATTCGCGCTGTTCGTTGCCTGGAGAGCTGGACTGCGGCCAGATCGTCGAGGTCATTTCGAAGTCCCGCGAGCGCAGGCGGTTGATGTACTGGGATACGTCGACGCGGCGGATCTGTAGGTCGATGCCCAGCTCCGCGAGATTACGCTTGAACGGCAGGATCACCCGCTCCAAGTTGGCCTGGTGATTGAGAAACTCGAAGGCCAGCTGGTTGCCGTTGGCGTCGACCATCTTGTCGTTCTCGATGCGATAGCCTGCCTCCGTGAGCAACTGATACGCGCGGCGCGCCTGGTCACGGATGATGCCGCTGCCATCGCTGACCGGTGATTTGAACGTCTCGGTGAACACCTTTTCCGGGATCTTCCCGCGCAGTGGCTCCAGCAGCTTCAGCTCAGCTTCGCTGGGCAGACCGGTGGCAGCCATTTCCGAGTTCTCGAAGTAGCTGTTGGTGCGCTTGTAGGCGCCGTAGAACAGCTGCTTGTTGGCCCACTCGAAATCGAACAGCAGCGCGATCGCCTCACGCACGCGTGGATCCTGGAACATCGGCTTACGGATGTTGAACACGAAACCCTGCATGCCGGCCGGATTGCGGTTGGGGAAAGCCTCCTGCACGAAGCGCCCGGCGCGCAGGGCCGGTGAGTTGTAGCCGGTGGCCCAATCCTTGGCCGAGTACTCGAGGTTGACGTCGAACTGGCCAGCCTTGAACGCCTCGAGGGCCACCGCCATGTCGCGGAAGTACTCGATGCGAATCTCGTCGAAGTTGTATTGGCCGCGGGCCACGGGCAGGTCCTTGGCCCACCAGTCCTTGACGCGCTCGAAGCGGATCGAACTGTTCGGCGAGAAACCCGCGATGCGGTACGGGCCGCTGCCCAAAGGAATTTCCAGGCTGCCTCGGGAGAAGTCACGCTCCGCCCACCAGTGCTTGGGCAGCACCGCCAACTGGCCGAGAATCAGCGGCAGCTCGCGGTTGCCGGCGTGTTTGAAGTCGAAGCGCACGGTGCGTTCGTTCTCGGCGACGACCTTGGCGACATCGGCGTAATAGTGCCGGTACATGGGGTCGCCATGTTCGAGAAGCGCGTTGAAGGTGAAGATCACGTCCTCGGCGGTCACTGGCTCTCCGTCGTGGAAGCGCGCCTTGGGATTGAGGAAGAAGCGTACGTAGCTGTCGTCTGCGGCCTTTTCGACCTTTTCCGCCAGCAGCCCGTACTCGGTGAAAGGCTCGTCCGGCGAGTGGTAGGTGAGGGTGTCGTAGATCAGCCCTACACGGTCGGCCGCGTTACCTTTGGGGATGAACGGGTTGAAGCTGTCGAAGCCATTGAGGCCTGGCAGACGCAGGATGCCACCCTTGGGCGCATCGGGATTGACGTAGTCGAAATGCTTGAAGTTGGCCGGGTACTTCGGCGGCTCGCCGTAAAGCGTCAGGGCATGCTGTGGGGCAGCCTGGGACAGGCTGGCAAGGCCAAGCAGCAGCAGGGCGCTGCCATGCATCAGAAATGAGCGCAGTGGATGCGTCATCGGGCGTTCTCCGTGGTTTTCAGCCACCAGGTGCGCAGCCCCAGCGTGTAGGGCGGCGTGGTGACGAATGCAAAGCGATTGCGGTACGCCAGGCGGTGATAGTCGATGTACCAGTTTGGAATGGTGTAGTACTGCCAGAGCATCACCCGATCCAGGGCGCGGGTAGCGGCCACCTGTTCGTCGCGGCTGCGGGCAGAGAGCAGTTTTTCCAGCAGGGCGTCGACCACCGGGTCGTTGATGCCTGCGTAATTCTTCCCGCCCTTGACGCTGGCCTGGCTGGAGTGGAAGTACAGTGACTGCTCCAGGCCTGGGCTGAGGGTTTGCGGCAGGGTCAGCAATATCATGTCGAATTCGAACTGATCCAGACGTTGCTTGTACTGGGCACGATCCACGGTTCTCAGGTTGGCCTGTATGCCGATGCTCGCGAGGTTTTCGGTAAAGGGCTGAAGGATACGCTCGAGGTTGGGATTGACCAGCAGGATCTCGAAACGCAGCGCCTGTCCCTTGTCGTTCAGCAAGCGTTGGCCAGAGGGTTTCCAGCCAGCGTCGGCCAATAGACCGAGGGCATGGCGCAAGGTTTCGCGGGGGATGCCGCGGCCATCGGTGACCGGCATCTGGAACGGTTCGGTGAACAGCTTCGGCGGCAGTTGTGCACGAAAGGGCGACAGCAGCAGCCATTCTGCTCCTTCCGGCTTGCCCTTGGCAGAGAACTCGCTGTTCGGGTAGTAGCTTGCTGCACGGGTGTAGGAGCTGTTGAAGAGCGTGCGGTTGGTCCACTCGAAATCGAACATCAGGCCCAGGGCTTCACGGACTCGCACGTCTTCGAAAGTGCCACGGCGCGTGTTCATGAACAGCGCTTGAGTCTGAGTAGGGATCTGGTGAGGAATTTCCGCACGTACCACATCGCCACGAGTGACGGCGGGGAAGCGGTAGCTGTTGGCCCAGTTCTTCGCCTGCTGTTCGATGTAGAGGTCGAACTCACCGGCCTTGAAGGCTTCGAAGGCGACATGGCTGTCGCGGTAGAAATCCACCTCGACGCGATCGAAGTTGTACTTGCCGCGGTTGACCGGCAACGAGGCGCCCCACCAGTCCTCGACCCGCTCGAAGCTCAGGCTGCGTCCGGGGTTGACCCGGGTGATTCGATAAGGGCCGCTGCCCAGTGGTGGCTCGAAGGTGGTCGCTTTGAAATCGCGGTCCTTCCAGTAATGCTGCGGCAGCACCGGCAACTCGCCCAGGCGCAGGATCAGCAGCGGATTGTTCGAGCGCTTGAGAACGAAACGCACGCGATGGCGATTGAGGATGTCGACCCGCTTCACTTCCTGCAGGTTGGTGCGGTACTGCGGGTGCCCCTCCTTGAGCAGCAGGCGGTACGAAAAAGCCACGTCGTAGGCGGTAATCGGCTTGCCATCATGGAAGCGTGCCTCCGGACGCAGATTGAACACCACCCAGCTGCGATCCTCGCTGTACTCCACCGACTGGGCGATCAGCCCGTAACTGGACGCGGGTTCATCACCGGAGGGGTCGTACATTCCGGTGCCGACCATCAGCGGCTCGTTCAGTTCGTTCACGCCATATTGCAGAAAGTTGGCCGTGGCGACCGGGCTGGTGCCCTTGAAGGTGTAGGGATTGAGCGTGTCGAAGCTGCCGGATGCCATGATCCGCAAGGTGCCGCCTTTGGGGGCCTCGGGGTTGACCCAGTCGAAGTGGGTGAAGCTGGCTGGATACTTGAGCGCACCGAACTGCGCATACCCGTGGCTTTCGCTGAGCGTTGCCAGGGCCGGGAAGCTGGTGGCCAGGCCGAAAATCAGCGAGAGGAGAGGGCGTCTCAAGTGCAATATCCGGTCCGGGGCGGCAAAGGTCTCCGTACAGTAACAGCTTGTCTGTACAGGAAAAAGACCGGCCCCGGCGGTGTGCATCAAGTGTGTTGCAATGCGCTTCAGTCAGGCAGGCGCAGGGTCAGGACCTGGCCTGGCTTGAGCGCCTTGCCGGTTCTCGGGTTCCAGCTCTGCAGGTTCTTCATCTGCACGTTGAAACGCTTGGCGATCAGGTGCAGCGAATCACCCTTGCGTACCTTGTAGTAGGTCACGTCGTCGCGCTCGGCGCGGGCGACTGCCTGGGTGCTCGCGCCCCCCTGCAGCTTGAGGTCCTGGCCGACGCGCAGGGCGTTGCCCTTGAGCGCGTTCCAGCGTCGGATGTCGGTAACCGAGACATTGTGAGCCTTGGCGATCTGCCACAGGTTGTCACCGTTGCGCACCTGATAACTGCGCGAGGCGATGGCGGTATTGACCGTGCGTTGCGGCGTCGAGTCCGGTGCCGGTTGCGCCGTGCTGGGCAGATTGAGGTGCTGGCCGACGCGCAGGGTGTTGCCGGCGATCTGATTGAGCTCCTTGATACTGGCAACGCTCAGCTCGTAGCGGTTGGCGATGCCGTGCAGGTTATCGCCCGGACGCACCACGTACTCCTGCCAGTTCTGCAGATCCTCGGGCTTGAGAGTCGACAGGTTGGCAGTCAGCAGTTCGACTTTCTGCGTCGGCACCAGCAGATGCTGTGGGCCGTCGACGGTGATGCGCTTCTTGAAGGCCGGGTTGAGCAGGTAAAGCTCGTCTTCATCGACTTCGGCGAGTGCGGCGACTCGGGAAAGATCCATGCGCTGCTTGAGCTCCACCTCCTCGAAGTAGGGTTCGTTGGCGATCGGGCTCAGGCTCACGCCGTAAGCGTTGGGTGCCATGATCACCTGAGAAAGGGCAAGCAGCTTGGGCACGTAATTCTGGGTTTCCTGAGGCAGCGACAGGTTCCAGTAATCGGTGGGCAAGCCAAGCTTCTGGTTGCGCTCGATGGCCCGGCTGACTCGACCTTCACCGGCGTTGTAGGCAGCCAGGGCCAGCAGCCAGTCACCGTTGAACATCTCGTGCAGGCGGGCCAGGTAGTTCATGGCGGCCTGGGTGGATGCCGTGACGTCGCGACGGCCGTCGTACCAGCTGGTCTGGCGCAGGTTGAAGTTGCGCCCCGTGGAGGGGATGAACTGCCACAGACCCACCGCATCGGCTGGGGAATAGGCGAAGGGGTTGTAAGCGCTTTCGATCATCGGCAGCAGCGCCAGCTCCATCGGCATGTTGCGCTCCTGCAGGCGCTCGACGATGTAATGGATGTAGGGACTGCTGCGCTCGCCGGATTTCTCGACGAACGACGGGTTGCTGGCAAACCACAGGCGTTGTTGCTCGATACGCGGGTTGACGCCGATGTTGTCCTGCAACTGATAACCCGCGCGTACCCGCTCCCAGATGTCCTTGGGCTGCTCGGCCTGGGCCGATCCATTGATCCAAAGGGGCTCATGCGGCGTTCTGCCGCTCAAATCGACCGCTGGGGCTGAGTCAACGTTCTGTTGATCCAGGCTCTGGCAGCCGCTGAGAACGGCACAGATGGCCACGGCGAGCGCCGGGTAGCGCAAGGCCAATGCCTTTGAATTCAATGAGTTACAAGGTTGCGAAGGCATTGGTTGGTGGGGGCGTCCTGGATCGAAAGTCGGGGGATTCTAGAAACCGATCCAGGGGTGGTCAAGTTTTGACCAGAATTTTGCGGCTCAGTCGGCGCTTCAGAAGCGATCCTTCCAGGCGCGCAACGCGGCGAAAACCTCGGCCTCGCTGTCGATCGGGCGACCCTCGCGGCTGGCGATCATTTCTTTAACCGATGTTTCAGCGCCGCGCAGAAAGGGGTTGGTCGCCCGTTCCAGTTCCAGCAAGGAAGGCAGGCTGATACGACCCTGCTCACGCCATTCGGTGACCTGTTGCAGGCGTTCGGAGATCGCCGGATTCTCGGGTTCGACCGCGTGGGCGAAGCGCAGGTTGCTCAGGGTGTATTCGTGGGCGCAGTAGATCAGGGTGTCATCCGGCAATGCGGCGAGGCGTTGCAGCGAATGGTGCATCTGCGCTGGCGTTCCTTCGAACAGCCGGCCACAGCCTGCCGCGAACAGGGTGTCGCCACTGAACAGCCAGTGATGGTCGCCCTGGTAGAAGGCAATGTGGCCAAGGGTATGGCCCGGTACGTCGATCACCTGAAAGCAGAGGCCAAGCACTTCTATACATTCGCCATCGACCAGCGCCTGGTCGCGGGCGGGGATGTTTTCCCTGGCAGGGCCATAGACGCGGGCACCGCTGTCACGGCGCAATTGCTCGACGCCGCCAACATGGTCGGGGTGATGGTGGGTGATCAGGATGTCGCTCAAGGTCCAGTCGGGATGAGCGTGCAGCCAGGCCTGCACGGGCGCGGCATCACCGGGGTCGACCACGGCGACACGCTTGCGCGGCTCATCCTGGAGCAGCCAGATGTAATTGTCCGAGAATGCACTCAGGGCTTCGATCTTGATCATCAGGTGGTCGCCAAGTTGGGGACAAAGGTGCATCTTAGGTGTCATTGTTGAAGATGGCCATGCAGGTGATCCCTATGAACAAGAGTCCGTGAGCAAGCGTCCATGAGCGACAATCCCTTTGCCCAGGCCGATGCCGATTGGCTCCAGCTGATCGGTGCTGCCCGAGAATGGTTCACCAGCCCGCTGGGGCGTCTGCTGCTGGAGCAGGAGCAGCGCCTGCTCGATGAAGAACTGGCACGCTTCTTCGGCGGCTATCTGGTGCATTACGGCCCCTGTGCCGAAACCGCCATCGAAACCCAGCAGATTCAGCGCAGCGTGCGCCTTGGTGCGCCATTCGCGGGGGTCGAGATCGTCTGCGAGGAACAGTCCTGGCCGCTGGTCGAGCATGCCGCCGATGTGGTGGTGCTGCAGCACGGTCTGGATTTCTGCCAGTCACCCCATGGGCTGCTACGCGAAGCTGCACGCAGCGTGCGCCCTGGCGGCCATCTGCTGGTGGTGGGGATCAACCCGCTGAGTGCCTGGGGAGTACGCCATCTGTTCGCCCATGACATCCTCCACGACGCGCGCTGCATCGCTCCCAGGCGCCTTGGCGACTGGCTCAACCTGCTTGGCTTCGCGCTGGAGAAACGGCGCTTCGGATGTTATCGTCCGCCGCTTGCTTCCGCTGCCTGGCAGGCTCGGCTAGCCCCTCTGGAACGCTGGGGCGGAGCCTGGCAGTCGCCGGGTGGCGGTTTTTACGTATTGGTAGCGCGCAAGCTGGTGGTCGGCCTGCGCCCGCTGCGCCAGTCCCGTCGCGAGCCGATGGGCAAGCTGGTGCCCATGCCGGTAGCCAAGGTCAGCCGTCGCGATAGCGACGCGCCCTGAGCGCTGTTGCATTCTCGAATCAGACCATAGATAGAAAGGCGCTGAATGTCCGAACAAGTTGAGCTTTACACCGACGGTGCCTGCAAGGGCAATCCCGGCGTCGGTGGCTGGGGCGCATTGCTGGTGTTCCAGGGTGTGGAGAAGGAGTTGTGGGGCGGTGAAGCCGTGACCACCAACAACCGCATGGAATTGATGGGCGCGATCCGCGGCCTGGCCGAACTGAAGCGCCCCTGTGACGTACGCCTGGTCACCGACTCGCAGTACGTCATGAAGGGCATTCAGGAATGGATGCCCAACTGGAAGAAGCGTGGCTGGAAAACCGCCGCGAAAGAGCCGGTGAAGAATGCCGACCTGTGGCAGCAACTCGACGAGCAGGTGAACCGGCACAACGTGACCTGGCAATGGGTGCGCGGCCACATCGGCCACCCCGGCAATGAACGTGCGGACCAACTGGCCAACCGCGGCGTCGAAGACATCAGGAGCATGAAGCGTGCGTAGAGTCGTACTGGATACTGAAACCACCGGTATGCCGGTCAGCGATGGCCACCGGGTCATCGAGATCGGCTGCGTCGAGGTCGAGGGTCGCCGCCTGACCGGACGCCACTTCCATGTATACCTGCAGCCGGATCGCGAGATCGACGAAGGCGCCATCGCGGTTCACGGCATCACCAGCGAAGACCTCAAGGACAAGCCGCGCTTCAAGGAAGTCGCCGACGAGTTCTACGAGTTCATCAAGGGCGCGCAGCTGATCATCCACAACGCGCCGTTCGACGTGGGCTTCCTCAATAACGAGTTCGCCCTGATCGGTCAGCACGATCGCGCCGATCTGGCCTCCTACTGCGACGTGCTCGACAGCCTGCAAATGGCCCGCGAGCGTCATCCGGGGCAGCGCAACAGCCTCGATGCGCTGTGCAAGCGCTATGGCGTCGACAACTCCGGCCGCGAACTGCACGGCGCCTTGCTCGACTCGGAGATTCTCGCCGACGTCTACCTGGCGATGACCGGTGGGCAGACCAACCTGTCCCTGGCGGGTGATGGTTCCGAAGGCGACGGCAATGGCCGTCAGCAGCCGACGCCGATCCGTCGCCTACCGGCCGACCGTGCTCGGGGGGCGGTGATCGCCGCCAGCGCCGACGACCTTGCCGCACATGTCGCACGACTGGCCGCCATCGAGAAATCCGCTGGTGCGCCGGCCGTATGGGCGCAGATGGAGCAGGACACTTCCGCCTCCTGAGCGGCGAATTGCGACCTTTTCGTATAGCCGCGCCCGCGAGGGGTTCCGTCCTTTCCGGCGAGCCTCTACCCTGAGGGCACAGCGGGCCAATCCCGTGTGACCTCAGGTGTTGCTGATGTACAAAGACCTCAAGTTCCCCGTACTCATCGTTCATCGTGATATCAAGGCCGATACCGTGGCCGGCGAGCGGGTACGGGCCATCGCCCAGGAACTGGAGCAGGACGGTTTCACCATCCTCTCCACCGCCAGCTCGGCGGAAGGGCACATCGTCGCCTCGACCCATCATGGCCTGGCCTGCATCCTCGTTGCCGCCGAGGGCGCCGGGGAAAATCGCCATCTGCTTCAGGACATGGTCGCGCTGATCCGCATCGCCCGTCGGCGTGCGCCACAGTTGCCGATCTTCGCGCTCGGCGAGCAGGTCACCATCGAAAATGCACCGGCCGAAGCCATGGCTGACCTCAACCAGCTGCGCGGCATTCTCTATCTGTTCGAAGACACCGTGCCGTTTCTGGCCCGCCAGGTGGCACGTGCTGCCCGTAATTACCTCGATGGCCTGCTGCCACCGTTCTTCAAGGCCCTGGTGCAGCACACCTCGCAGTCCAATTATTCCTGGCACACACCGGGCCATGGTGGTGGCGTGGCCTATCGCAAGAGCCCGGTCGGGCAGGCCTTTCACCAGTTCTTCGGGGAGAACACCCTGCGCTCCGACCTTTCGGTGTCGGTGCCCGAGCTGGGGTCGCTGCTCGATCACACCGGCCCGCTGGCCGCCGCCGAAGAGCGGGCCGCCCGCAATTTCGGCGCCGATCACACCTACTTCGTGATCAACGGCACCTCGACCGCCAACAAGATCGTCTGGCACTCGATGGTCGGCCGCGATGACCTGGTGCTGGTCGATCGCAACTGTCACAAGTCGATTCTCCACGCGATCATCATGACCGGCGCCATTCCGCTGTACCTGTCGCCGGAACGTAACGAGCTGGGCATCATCGGGCCGATTCCGCTGAGCGAGTTCTCCCGCGAGTCGATCCAGGCCAAGATCGATGCCAGCCCGCTGGCTCGGGGCCGTGCGCCCAGGGTCAAGCTGGCGGTGGTGACCAACTCGACCTACGACGGCTTGTGTTACAACGCCGAGCTGATCAAGCGCACCCTGGGCGATTCGGTGGAGGTTCTGCACTTCGACGAAGCCTGGTATGCCTACGCCGCCTTCCACGAGTTCTATGCCGGTCGCTACGGTATGGGCACCACCCGTGAGGCGGGTGGGCCCATGGTGTTCACCACCCATTCGACTCACAAGCTATTGGCGGCCTTCAGTCAGGCGTCGATGATTCACGTGCAGGATGGTGGCGTGCGCAAGCTCGACCGTGACCGCTTCAACGAAGCGTTCATGATGCATATCTCCACGTCGCCGCAGTACGGCATCATTGCCTCGCTGGACGTGGCCTCGGCGATGATGGAAGGGCCGGCCGGGCGCTCGCTGATCCAGGAAACCTTCGACGAAGCCCTGAGTTTCCGTCGCGCGCTGGCCAACCTCGGTCAGAGTTTGAGCAGCGAGGACTGGTGGTTCAGCATCTGGCAGCCGCCGCAGACCGAAGGTGCCGACGACGTGTCGACGCCCGACTGGCTGCTGCAGCCCGAGGCCGACTGGCACGGTTTCGGCGATGTGGCCGAGGATTACGTGCTGCTCGACCCGATCAAGGTGACGCTGGTGATGCCAGGACTGACCGCAGGCGGTCGTCTCGACGAGCGTGGTATTCCTGCCGCGGTGGTCAGCAAGTTTCTCTGGGAGCGTGGCCTGGTGGTCGAAAAGACGGGGCTGTATTCGTTCCTCGTGCTGTTCTCCATGGGGATCACCAAGGGCAAATGGAGCACCCTGCTGACCGAGTTGCTGGAATTCAAGCGCAGCTATGACGCCAACCTGCCGTTGAGCGCCGTGTTGCCGTCCATCGCCCGGGAAGGCGCAGGCCGCTATCAGGGCATGGGCCTGCGTGATCTGTGCGACGCCTTGCACGACTGCTACCGGGAAAACGCCACCGCCAAATCTCTCAAGCGTATGTACACCGTGTTGCCGCAGATTGCCCTGAAGCCCGCCGATGCCTATAACCAGTTGGTACGTGGCGAGGTCGAGGAGGTGCTGGTCGACGACGTGCAGGGGCGCATCGCTGCAGTGATGCTGGTGCCTTATCCGCCGGGTATTCCGCTGATCATGCCGGGTGAGCGATTCACCACGGAAACCCGCTCGATCATCGATTACCTGCGCTTCGCACAGGCCTTCGAGCAGCGCTTCCCGGGTTTCGACGCCGATGTGCATGGGCTGCAGCGTCACGAGGGCGAGCAGGGCAGTTATTACACCGTGGATTGCATCATCGAGGCATGAACCGGGCGCAGCCGTCATGCTGAAACACCCGCTTGGGCCAGGCGTGCTCCACGTCACACCGGGCGTGATCGACTTTCAGGCGCTGCTTGCTATAGTTGCCCGGTTTGCAAGCAGCTGCCTTGGCGGCGCTCTCAGAGCCGCTGACAAGAATCCGTTCAACGTACCCCGGGCGCCCAGCGCCGTCTGCCGAGGATGACTGCAATGCCCGAATATCAGGCCTTTCGTGTCGAGCTGCTGGACAAGGTCGCCCACGTGGTGATCAACCGCCCCGACAAGATCAATGCGATGAATGCCGCCTTCTGGACGGAGATCATCGAGATCTTCCGCTGGATCGACGAGACCGACGAAATTCGAGCTGTGGTGTTGTCCGGTGCCGGCAAGCACTTCTCCTCGGGCATCGATCTCAGCCTGCTGGCCCAGGTCGGCACGCAGCTGGGCAAGGACCCCGGCCGTAACGCGCGGACGCTGCGACGCAAGATTCTCGACCTGCAGGCCTCGTTCAATGCCGTCGACGGCTGCAGCAAGCCGGTGTTGGCCGCCATTCACGGTTATTGCCTGGGCGGCGCGGTCGATCTGGTGTCGGCCTGCGACATGCGTTACTGCGCCGAGGATGCCCAGTTCGCCATCAAGGAGATCGATATCGGCATGGCCGCCGACGTCGGCACCCTGCAGCGTCTGCCACGGATCATCGGTGATGGCATGCTGCGCGAGCTGGCGTTCACCGGGCGTAGCGTGGGCGCGGCAGAGGCCCGGGAGATTGGCCTGGTCAACCAGGTATACGGCGATTTCGACGCATTGCTCGCCGGGGTGATGGACATTGCGCGCGTGATCGCCGCAAAATCGCCGGTTGCCGTGCGCGGCACCAAGGAAATGATCCGCTATATGCGCGATCATCGCGTCGACGACGGCCTCGAATACGTCGCCACCTGGAATGCTGCCATGTTGCAATCCGCTGACCTGCGTGTGGCCATGGCGGCCCATATGAACAAGCAGAACCCCGAGTTCGCTGATTGATTGCGGTTCTATCACCTGTGCGGGAGGCACAATAGCGAATGGTTTCTGGAGCATCGTCACTGGGGCTGGTTCGCGACGAACTGTTCGCCACGATCGAAGAGGCCGAAGCGAGCCTCGAACAGTTCATCGTCGAGCGTAATAACGGCAGCTTGCTGCAACAGGCCGTGGACAACCTGCAACAGGTGCGTGGCACGCTCAACCTGATCGAGCTCACCGGTGCCGAGCTGCTGGCCCAGGAAGTGCTCGACCAGGCCACAGACATTCCCGCTGGTGTGGGCCCTGAACGTGACGCCCAGTTGGCGGCGCTGAGCAATGCTCTGCATGTGCTGCGTCGGTATCTGGAAGGCCTTGACGCGCATCGCCAGGAAATGCCCGAACTGCTGCTGCCGGCGATCAACGATCTGCGCCACGCCTGCAAGCAGCCGCCGCTACCGGAGAGCTTCTTCTTCAGCGTACGCCTCGACCAGGCCAGGCCGCGCATGGTGCCGCCTGCGCTGGACGCAGCCGCCAAGGAAAACGAAGGCCGCCGCCTGCGACAGATGTACCAGGTCGGTTTGCTTGGCTTCATCCGCGAACAGAACCCGGCCGCCAGCATGCGCCTGATGGGCCGCGCGATGAGCCGCCTTGACGGGCTGTTCGCCAACGAACCGCGCGGTCGTCTGTGCTGGCTGGGGGCGGCTGCCCTGGAGGCTCAGAACGATGGTCAGCTGTTGCCGCGCAAATCGCGCAAGCAGCTGTTCTCGCGGATCGACCGCGAATTGCGGCAGATCCTCGCCAACGGTGCCTACGAACCGCCGCGCAGCCTGCTCAAGGAGTTGCTCTACCTGGTCGCGTTGTCCGGCGGCCAAGGGGCACTGGCAGCCGAGGTGCGCGAGTTGTTCGGCATCACTCCGTTGCCGTTCACCGATCACCTGCTGGAAGAGGAATATCAACGGCTATCCGGGCCCGGCAAGGCGGTCATGCGTTCGCTCAGCTCGGCCATCCGTGAAGAGCTGGCCAGCGTCAAGGACCTGCTCGATCTGATCGAGCGCGGTACGTTGCAGGGTGACGGGCTGAGCAGCTTGCATGCGCTGCTGGGCAAGCTGAGCAAGACCCTCGCCATGGTCGGCCTCAGCTCCGCAGGCAACTCCCTGGCCAACCAGTTGCCAACTGTCGCTGCCTGGTGCGAAGGCGCTGCGGCCCAGCCGGACGAATTGATCACCCTGGCCGATGCCGTGCTCTATGTCGAAGGGATGGTGGCCACCCTCGAACGTGGCGAGCGAGTGGTCACGCCACGGCCGGAGCCAGAAGTATGCACCTTCGCGCAGCATCAGCTCTTCGAAGCGCGCATCGTGGTGCTGGACGAGGCGCGTGCCGGTCTCGCCCTGGCCAAGCGTGCGATCACTGCCTACCTCGAAGCCGCCGGTGATCGCATGCACCTGGCCAACGTGCCGTTCAGCCTGCAGGCGGTTCGCGGCGGCCTGTGGTTCCTCGGCCAGGAACGCGCTGCGGCCTTGGTGGGTGCCTGTGCCGACTACATCCAGACGCAGATGCTCGATGCCGAGCAGATGCCTGCCGAAACACGCCTGGAGGTGCTCGCCGACGCGCTGAGCAGCCTCGAATACTACCTGGAAGCCGACAACGGTCTGGCGCAGCCAAGCGTGCTGGATCTGGCCACGGAAAGCGTGCGCGCCCTGGGTCAGCCGGTGGCCGCCTGATGCGTTCGGGCTGGGTTCCTCAACTGTTGGATTGCCGGCAGCCTGGCGGCCTGGTGCTGGCACACCATCGCCAGCATTTTCTGGGCGACGCCCATGGCCTGCTGTTTCCCCGTGACTGGCTGAAGAGTCAGAGCCTGCCGGTGATCGCCGAGCATGGTCTCGGCCATTTTCGCGGTGAGCCGCTCTACCTCCTCGAGCTCGATGGCAAGGCGGAGCTGCCGGGGTGCAGTTGGCAGGGCCTGCGCCAGGTCATGCTCGAAGGCGACGCCGAGTTGTTCCAGATGCTCGGCTATGCGGCGCAGATCGGCACCTGGGCCAGTGACAACCGGTTCTGTGGTGGCTGTGCCACGGCCATGCAATCCGTCGCTGGCGAGCGGGCCATGCACTGCCCGCGCTGCAACCTTCGTCAGTACCCGCGTTTGTCGCCGAGCATGATCGTGCTGGTCACGCGCGGTGACCAGGTCTTGCTGGCGCGCTCACCGCGCTTCGTCACCGGCGTGTACAGCACCCTGGCCGGCTTCGTCGAACCCGGCGAGTCGGTGGAGCAGTGCGTCGCCCGGGAAGTGCGCGAAGAGGTGGGTGTGGAGGTGTGCGACATCGAGTACCAGGGCAGCCAGAACTGGCCGTTTCCGCACTCGCTGATGCTCGGCTTCCATGCTCGCTATGCCAGTGGCGAGATCGTCAGACAGGAGGAGGAGATCGAGGACGCGCAATGGTTCTCGGTGCATGAGCTGCCACCATTACCGGCGTCTCGGTCCATCGCTCGATACCTGATCGATCTGTATGTGGCGCGCCGCTTAGGCCGCGCTGAACCAGTTCTGCCAGACTAGCCGCGTAGTCAGCCCCAGAACCACCAGAATGAACACCGGGCGGATGAACCGGGAGCCGCCGCCTATGGCGGTGCGCGCGCCGAGAAAGGCGCCGGCCATCAGCGAGAAGCCCATGCACAGCCCCAGCACCCAGGCTACCTGACCCGCCGCGATGAACACCGCCAGCGCACAGGCATTGCTGATGAAGTTCATCGAGCGCGCCACGCCGCTCGCGCGGACCAGATCCAGCGGGTACATCAGCAGCGTACTGACCGTCCAGAAGGCACCGGTTCCGGGGCCGGCCACGCCGTCGTAGAAACCCAGGGTCAGGCTCTGCGGCCACTGGCGTTTTTTAGCGATCGGCAGGTCGGCGTCCAGCGGAGCGCTGGGGGTCTTGCCGAACAGCAGATAGAGGCCGCAGGCGAACACCACCACCGGCAGCATCTTGTTGATCCACTCCGCGGGCATCCAGTGCACCAGCACGGCACCGGCAATGGCGCCGATGGCCGTGCCGATCATCGCGTTGCGCCACTTGGCCGGGGTGAACAGCTTGCGCCGATAGAAGGTATAGCCCGCAGTACCGGAGCCGAAGGTCGCACAGAGTTTGCTGGTTCCCAGCACCAGGTGCGGTGGCATGCCGGTGGTGAGCAGCGCGGGAATGGTCAGCAGGCCGCCGCCCCCGGCGATGGCGTCGATGAATCCGGCGATGAAGGCAACCAGGGCGAGCAGCAGCAACGTCGTGGGATCGACGGCCATTTCGAACGGGAGGGACATAAAAGGCGACCTGTATCCGATTGTGCGGTGTCGGCGCTATTCGCATGCGAATGCGCTGCGCATAATGCCGACATTTTCACGTACAAGGAATTGATTCCATGCAGTACAACGGTCTTGCCTGGGCGACGGCTCTGCTGGCGTTGCTGGTGCTCTTCGTCGCGGTGCGTATCCTGTTCGGCGGGCGCTGGTTCCTGGCCTGGCTACGCGGCACCTGCGGGCTGGTATTTCTGCTCGCCGCAGTGCTGGTCGGGCTGGTGGCCTACGACCTGAGCCGTTACGAACCATGGCCGGCGGACAAGCCACTGCTGACCCTGAGTTTTCATCGTGCGGGCAATGTCTATCAGGTCGATATCACCGAGGGCGCTGCCCAGCGCAGCGTCAATCTGGAGGGCGACCTGTGGCAGCTGGATGCGCGCCTGTTGCAATGGAAGGGGCTGGCGGACCTGATCGGCCTCGAGCCGGGCTATCGCCTGGAGAAGCTCAACAGCCGTTTCCTGGCCATCGAGCAGCAGAGCCAGGCTCGCTACACCCAGGTGGAGCTGACCCAGAGCCTGTATGGCGTCGATCTGTGGCGCTGGCTGCGCCTGGGCCAGCATGATCTGTTCATGTTCGATGCCCAGGCCCGCCGTGTAACCTATCTGCCGATGGCCGATGGGGCGGTATTCAACATCAGCCTGACGCCTACCGGGTTGCTGGCCCAGCCGATGAATCAGGCCGCCCACCAGGCGCTGCAGGACTGGCAGTAGGGCGCGTAGCCTCAGGACAGGAAGCCACCGTCGACATTCAGCGACACCCCGGTGGTGTAACTCGACGCGTCGCTGGCCAGGTAGAGCACCGCGCCGGCCATTTCGCTCGGGTCGGCGACGCGCTTGAGCGGAATGCGCTGCAGGGCGAAGTTGAGGATCGCCTCGTTCTTGGTCAGCGCCGAGGCGAAGCGGGTATCGGTGAGCCCGGGGAGCAGGGCGTTGCAACGGATGCCGAACTGCGCGCATTCCTTGGCGAACACCTTGGTCATGCTGATAACGGCAGCCTTGGTGACCGAATAGATGCCCTGGAACTCACCCGGTGATACGCCGTTGATCGATGCCACGTTGATGATGCTGCCGCCGCCGCTTTCCTTCATCAGCTTGCCGCCTTCGATGGACATGAAGTAGTAGCCACGGATATTCACGTCGACCGTCTTCTGGAAGGCGCCGAGATCGGTATCCAGCACGTTGCAGAACTGCGGGTTGGTCGCGGCGTTGTTGACCAGAATGTCGAGGCGGCCGAAACGCTCGCGGATTTGTGCGAATACCGCCTGGATCTGCTCCATCTCGCCAATGTGGCAAGCCATCGCCACTGCCTTGCCACCTTTGGCAATGATGGCATCCGCCACCGTCTGGCAGTCGTCCAGCTTGCGGCTGGCGACGATCACCTGGGCGCCTTGCTGGGCCAGCAGATGGGCGATCGCTTCACCGATCCCGCGGCTGGCACCGGATACGAAGGCGATCTTGCCATCGAGGTCGAACAACTGGGTCTTGGACATGTGAGCCTCTCTGAATGGGTGACGTCAAAGTGACGAGCGAGCGATGACCCCAAGAGCCATCTGTTCCAGCAATGCGTTCATCTGCACGAAGGAGGCGAAGCGCTTGTCGGCGGTCTGACCGTGGTAGTAGCGGTAATAGATCTGCTGAACGATTCCGGCGAGGCGGAACAGGCCGTAGATGTAATAGAAGTCGAAGCACTCGATCTCGATGCCGGCGCGTTGCGCGTAGTAATCGACGAAGGCCTGGCGAGTCAGCATGCCGGGGGCATTGCTCGGCTGGCGGCGCATCATCTGCACGGCGGGCGGGTCGTCTGCCTCGATCCAGTAGGCGAGGGTGTTGCCCAGATCCATCAGCGGGTCGCCCAGGGTGGTGAGTTCCCAGTCGAGCACGCCGATGATGCGCATGGGATCCTGCGGATCGAGAATCACATTGTCGAAGCGATAGTCGTTGTGCACGATTGCCGGTTGCGGGTGGTCGGCCGGCATCTTCTCCTGCAACCAGCGCCTGACCTCTTGCCAGAGCGGTGCGTCGGGTGTCAGGGCGTTATCGTAGCGCTCGCTCCAGCCACTGATCTGCCGCGCCACGTAGCCGTCCGGCTTGCCGAGATCGGCCAGGCCGCAGGCGGCATAATCGACCTGATGGAGTTCCACGAGACGGTCGATGAAGCTCTCGCACAGGGTGGTGGTCTGCGCAGGCGTGAACTGCAGCTCGGCAGGCAGATCGGCGCGCAGGATGATGCCCTCGACCCGCTCCATGACGTAGAACTCGGCGCCGATGACCGACGGATCGGTGCAGTGCACGAAGGCTTGTGGGCAATAGGGGAAGGCGTCACGGAGCCTGTTGAGAATGCGGAATTCGCGGCCCATGTCATGGGCCGACTTCGCCTTGCTGCCAAACGGCGGGCGACGCAGCACCAGTTCCCGATCGGCATAGCGCAGCAGGTAGGTCAGGTTCGAGGCGCCGCCGGGAAACTGGCTGATTTGCGGTGTGCCGCTCAAACCATGCATATGCGCCTTGAGATAGACGTCGATGGCAGTGGCGTCGAGTTCCTCGCCCTGGCGAATGGCACTGGATCGGTCGGTGAGTGTCATCCCTATCCCTTTCTAGTTGTCGTTGGCGGTGATGATCTGGCCAATCTAATCAGCCCGGCCCGGGGCCACAAGCACATCACCGGCTTATCGATATGGCTGTTGGTAGCGGATCAAGGCCGCTGATGCGTCCCTGGCAGACGAAAAAAAACCGGAATCGCAAGACTCCGGTTTTGGCTGCCGAACCTGTCGCTGCGGTCTCAGACCGGGAACAGTTCGCTCAGCTTGAGCGCCAGCATCATGTCGCCCTCGGCGCGCAGCTTGCCGGCCATGAATGCTTGCATGCCGTCGGTTTCACCGGTGGTGATGCCCTTGAAGGTTTCCTTGTCCATGATCAGCGTGACGTTGGCGTCCGGGCTGTCGCCCTGTTTGACGTCGCAGGTGCCGTCCTTGACGATCAGGTAGTGGTTGTCGGCATCTTCGATATTGAACTGGAAGACCAGGTCCAGGCCTTCGGCGGCGCTGGGGTTGAACTTGGCCTGCATGGTTTGGACGATGTCTGCGACGCTCATGGTGGTTTCCTTTGTTTTCGGGGTGTTCTGCACCCTCGCGGGTACGTTGACCGAAGCTCAGCGATAGGTGATGAGCGACGGTGTATTCAACAGCTGCAAATGGGCGTGGCTGTTGAACGAAGCCAGGGTCACCCGCTCGCCCTGAAACTTCAGGCAGCTTAGCGAGGTGTTGACGATTTGCCAGTTCATCGCGAAGGCACTGGCGACCGGCATGCCGGTCAGCAGGTGCAGCAACGCGGTGATGGTGCCGCCGGAGGTGAACACGGCGATTTTCTCTCTGGATGTTGCACTGCCGAGCAGGCGCTGCAAGCCGCCGTCCACCTGGTCGACGAAAGCCTGCCAGCTTTGCAGCGCCGGGGCGTCGTAATCGCCACCTATCCAGGTTTCCAGCAGCCGCACGAACAGGCGCTGGAATTCGGCGCGGTTGTGCGCGGCGTCACGCATGATCTCGACGGCCTTCGGCTCATGGGGTAGCAGTGCCGGGAGCAGGGCGCGGATAACGCCCTCGGCATCGAATTCATTGAATGCCGGATCGGTTTCCAGCGCAGGAGCCTGCTCCAGTTGTTCGAGTACCAACCGCCCGGTGTGGGACTGGCGCAGCAGGCTGCCGCTGATCGCCCGATCAAGGCGTAGCCCGGTTTGCGCCAGGTGGCTGCCAAGCAGGCTGGACTGCTGCGCGCCCAAGGGCGAGAGAACGTCGTAATCCTCTGCACCGAACGAAGCCTGGCCATGTCGAATCAGGTAGATGCTGCCCACGTCCGCTGCAACCCGGGAACCTTGAATGTTTGCCGAGGGTAGGAGGGTGGCCCGAGGCTGTCAACGAAAATTCATACGTTTGTTTGAATTCGTATGGCATGCATCCGCTGAAAGCCGCGAAGCTGTCTGGCCGTGCCCAGGTGGCGCCGGTATGCTTGGGTAACGCAAGGTCTCTATGAGAGGCCATCGATTGGATAGAGGGGAAGTGTGTGGAGTTTCTTGCTGATTACGCAGGGTTTCTGGCCAAGACGGTCACGCTGGTGGTGGCCTTCATCGTCGTACTGGTCGCCCTCGTCGCAGTGCGCAGCCGTGGTCGCCGTGGTGGTGGCCAACTGCAGGTGGTCAAACTCAACGATTTCTACAAGGCACTGCGTCAGCGCCTGGAGCAGTCGATCCTGGACAAGGATCAACTCAAGGCCCTGAGCAAGGAGGAAGCCAAGTCGGCCAAACTTGCCAAGAAGAAGCCGCAGCAGAAGTCCCGGGTTTACGTGTTGGATTTCGATGGCGACATCAAAGCCTCGGCGACCGACGGCCTGCGGCACGAAATCACCGCGCTGCTGAGCCTGGCCACGCCTCAGGATGAGGTCGTGCTGCGCCTGGAAAGTGGCGGCGGCATGGTACACAGCTACGGGCTGGCATCCTCGCAGCTGGCGCGTATCCGCCAGGCCGGCGTGCCGCTGACGGTGTGCATCGACAAGGTCGCGGCCAGCGGCGGCTACATGATGGCCTGCATTGGCGAGAAGATCATTTCCGCACCCTTCGCCATCCTCGGTTCCATCGGCGTGGTCGCCCAGTTGCCGAACGTCAATCGCCTGCTGAAGAAGCACGATATCGACTTCGAGGTGCTGACCGCTGGCGAATACAAGCGCACCCTCACGGTGTTCGGCGAAAATACCGAAAAGGGCCGGGAGAAGTTTCAGGAAGACCTGGAAACCACCCACGAGCTGTTCAAGAACTTCGTCGCTCGCTACCGCCCACAGCTGGAGATCGATGAAATTGCCACCGGCGAAGTCTGGCTGGGCATGGCTGCACTGGAGAAACAGCTGGTCGATGAGCTGAAAACCAGTGACGAGTACCTGGCCGAGCGTGCCCGCGACGCCGATCTGTTCCAACTGCACTTCGTGCAGAAGAAATCCCTGCAGGAGCGTGTCGGTCTGGCTGCCAGCGTGGCGCTGGATCGCTTTGCACTGACCTGGCTAGGCCGTCTCGGTCAGCAACGCTTCTGGTAACCGCTACGTTCCGCCAAGGCGGATGAAGGAGGTTTGGATGACGAGTTTTTTCGCTCTACAGGCAGCCCCGGATGCAAGTGGCACCTTCGCCCAGCAGGTGGTCGAGCGCGATGTCGCCGACTTGCCGGCGGGCGAGCTGCTGATCCGCGTTCAGTACTCTTCTCTCAACTTCAAGGACGCGCTCTCGGCCAGTGGGCAGCGGGGTGTCAGCCGTCATTACCCGCATACCCCGGGCATCGATGCGGCGGGTGTGGTGGAGCATTCCAGCGCCGCGGAATTCAACGAGGGCGACGAGGTGATCGTCACCGGCTACGACCTCGGCATGAATACCGCTGGCGGTTTTGGCCAATACATCCGTATTCCCGCCGGCTGGGCGATCAAGCGGCCCCAGGGGCTGTCACTGCGTGAATCGATGATTCTCGGTACCGCAGGCCTGACTGCCGCCCTGTGCGTCGACAAGCTGGAACGTGCCGGTCTAGCCCCGGACGACGGTCCGGTGCTGGTGACTGGCGCTACGGGCGGTGTGGGCAGCATCGCGGTGATGTTGCTGAGCAAGCTGGGCTATCAGGTGACGGCGGCGACCGGCAAGGCGCAGGAAAGCGAACTGCTGACCCGCCTCGGTGCCACCCAGGTGATTCCGCGTCTCGAGCTGCAGGCAGGCTCCGATCGACCGCTGCTGCGCGAACAATGGAGCGGTGCGGTGGATACGGTCGGGGGCGACATCCTCTTCAACGTTCTCAAGGCCACCCAGTACGGCGGCAGCGTCGCTTGCTGCGGGCTGACTGCGGGCGTCGAATTTCAGGCCAGCGTGCTGCCCTTCATCCTGCGTGGTGTGAATCTGCTGGGCGTCGACTCGGTCGAGCTGCCACTGGTGGTCAAGGCATCGATGTGGGACAAGCTGTCGCTGCAGTGGAAACTGCCGAACCTCGATGATCTGGTCAGCGAAGTGGGGTTGGCGCAGTTGCCCGAGGCGATCGAGCGAATTCTGCAAGGTGGTCAGGTCGGGCGGATACTGGTCAGGCTGGACTGACGTCAGCGGCTTTGTGAACGAAGCGCCCGGTATCGCCGGGCGTTTTCATGTCAACTGCCCTGTGGCGGGTTGCGTCGATCCGCGCCGCGGATCAGGGCAAAAAAAGCCCGGCGGGTGCCGGGCTAGATGGTGCGGGTATCAGACTTGCGGTGGGTTGGTCTCGCGGGATGGATGGCGGTGCTGGGCGATACCGGCGATCAGTTGATCGATGAGCGTCTGATCCGCACTGCTGCCGTCGTAGACCCCGGCAGGCGCGCTCTGCAGCGGCACATCGGCTTTCTCGAGCAACTGAGTGCCGGCACCGATGGCGAGAATGCTCTTGCCGTGGCGGAAGCTGTCACGCACGAACTCCAGCGCGCGCCCATCCGCTTGCAATGCGGTGCTGGCATCCTGGCCATCGGGTACCACCAGCGCATCGAAGAGCGGTGCCGGCTGGTTTTCCAGCGAGCAGTCGGCTTCGATGACACTGCCGTCAGCGGCGTTGAACGGACCTACCCGTGGGCCAACCAGGCGTACCACCGCGCCTTCGGCCTGCAGGGCGCTAGACACCGCATGCAGTGAAGTGGCGTCTACACCGGCAGCCAGAAGAATCGCCACCTGGCGGGTACGAATGCTGCCATCGCCTGGTCGTGCCAGCAGCGACAGGGCAGGAGAGTCCTCTATTTCAGCCGCTATGGGCTGCGGGTTGGCCTTTGGCAACGGCTCCGGCAATGGCATGCCGAGACCATCGGCGACGCCCTGGGCCAGGGTTTCCGAGATATTGCGCAGCATCGCCAGGGTACGGTTACGAATACCAGGCACAGTCACCTTGCTCAATTCGAAGCGCAGCGCATCGATGATGTGCTGTTGCTCGTGGTCCGCCTGGCTGTTGAAGAACAGGCTGGCCTGGTTGTAGTGCTCGGCGAACTTCTCTGGCTTGCCACGCACTTCGTCACCCTGAATCGGCTCGGGGAAGGGGACGAAGCCCATCTCGCCGTTCTGGAACGGGCAGCCACCCGCCAGGGAGTTCGGCTCGTAGGCCACCCGACCACGGTGGATGGTCTGCCGATGCATGCCGTCGCGTTGATTGTTGTGTACCGGCACAACCGGGGCATTGATCGGCAACTCCTGGAAGTTGGCACCACCCAGGCGAGTGATCTGGGTATCCACGTAGGAGTGGATGCGCCCGGCCAGCAGCGGGTCGTTGCTGAAGTCGATGCCTGGCACCACATGTGCGGTACAGAAGGCCACCTGCTCGGTTTCAGCGAAGAAATTGTCCGGGTTGCGGTTCAGTACCATGCGACCGATCGGGCGCACGGGTACCAGTTCCTCGGGAATCAGCTTGGTCGAGTCGAGAATGTCGAAACTGAAGGATTCCGCCTCGGCCTCGGAGATGACCTGTACGCCCAGCTCCCATTCCGGGTACTCGCCGGCCTCGATGGCTTCCCAGAGATCGCGGCGGTGGAAGTCCGGGTCGGCGCCGGAAATCTTCACCGCCTCGTCCCACACGTGGGAGTGGGTGCCGAGCTTCGGGCTCCAGTGGAATTTGACGAAGTGCGATTCCCCTGCGGCGTTGACGAAACGGAAGCTGTGCACGCCAAAGCCCTGCATCATCCGGTAGCTACGCGGGATGCCGCGATCGGACATGACCCACATGATCATGTGCGCCGACTCCGGCATCAGCGAGATGAAATCCCAGAAAGTGTCATGGGCCGACGCTGCCTGCGGCATGCCGTGGTGGGGTTCGGGTTTGACCGCATGGACCAGGTCGGGAAACTTCATCGCGTCCTGAATGAAGAACACCGGGATGTTGTTGCCCACCAGATCCCAGTTGCCCTGGTCGGTGTAGAACTTCACCGCGAAACCACGGGCATCACGGGCGGTGTCCTTGGAGCCACGCTCGCCGGCCACGGTGGAGAAACGCACGAAGACCGGAGTCTGCTTGCCGGCTTCGGCGAACAGCGAGGCGCAGGTCAGGTCCTGCAGCGAATCGTAGCTCTCGAAGTAGCCGTGGGCTGCCGAGCCGCGAGCGTGGACGATGCGCTCCGGAATCCGCTCATGGTCGAAATGGGTGATCTTCTCGCGGAGGATGAAGTCCTTGAGCAGCGCCGGGCCACGCAGCCCCGCCTTGAGCGAGCTCTGATTGTCCGCGATGGGCACGCCGAGGTTGGTGGTCATGCCCTGGCCGCCGCTGTCGGCACGGACTCTCGGTAAATGGCCACTGGCGGCATTGACGCCCTGTTCGGGCGCGTCACCGGTCTTCTCGTTGGTATTGGTCTCGCTGACGGTGCTGGCGCCCACGCTGAAGGGGCAGCCGACCGCAGCACCCTGGCGGGGCTTGCTGGAGGCCTCACCGTATTCATCGGCCTTGTTGGCGTTGTGCGGCATGGCATCGACGGTTTCGCCGGTGGCACGCTTCTGTTCGATGACTGCCTTGCCGGTTCCGGCAGGCGGCGCCGCAGCGGCGGCGCTATCGCTTTTCAGATAGGCGCTGTCGGCGGCGGAGGATTTCGGGGTGGAGGTTTTGCGCGAAGCCATTTGCTTTATCCTCATCAGGGCTGCCACGCATCGGTTGTGCGCAGCTAATTGCAGACAAGGGCGGCCGAGCGATTTGTAGTAGTTGCTCTGGCTCGACGCCCATGGCCTTGGTAGGCCTATGGGTACGAATGACCTGACGCGAGTTAGGTTCAGGGTAAAGTCCTCAACGGTCACCGGCCTTGTGCCACCTTGGAGAGGATGCAACGATGCCCCCCGCACGATTATTCACCGATACAGGAAATACCATGGATACGATGGCGGTTACGATCGAGGACTGGGATGGCGACGGTGCCATACGGCTGCCCGATGAGGCGTTGCAGGAACTTGGCGTCGACGTGGGTGACAGGCTCTATCTTCTGGAGACCCTGGTGGGCAACCAGAAAGCCTTCATCCTCTCCAGGCAACCACAGATTCCCGAACGAATCGATGAGCTTGCCGAGCAGTTCGGCAAGCTGGATCGGTAGGGCGGACAGCGCACAGAAAAAAGCCCCGCCGATTGGCGGGGCTCCTGGTTTCAGGCGCGGCGCCTGAACAGAGGTACCGGCTGGTCGCTGGAGGCCTGATAGACCTCGGCGAACTCCTCGAAGGCTTTCAGCGCGTCTTCGGGGTCCTTGTCTTCGCGCAGGGCGAAGGCATCGAAGCCACAGCGCTTGAGCGCCCACAACTGGTCACGCAGCACATCGCCGATGGCGCGCAGCTCACCCTTGAAGCCGTAGCGGGTGCGTAACAGGTAGGCGGAGGAGGAGTGGCGACCATCGGTGAAGGCCGGGAAGTTCAGCGCGATGAGCTGAAAATCGTCCAGCGCGTCGACGATGGACTCGATCTCTTCCTCGGCATCCAGCCACACGCCCAAGCCGCCGTCGCGCGCTTTGAGCGCGTTGCCATGCTCCAGCCAGAGTGCCAGCGGGACGATCAGGTCGTCGCAGTTGGACAGCTCTTCGAAGGTGGTTTCCTTCGGCAGCAGGTGCCAGCTTTCGTCGACGATCTGGCCGTTCTTAATGATTCGCTGCATATACGCGCTCCTTGAACGGGGCGACACCGATACGGCGGAAGGTGTCGAGGAAACTCTCTTCTTCGGTACGTTGTTCGACGTAGACGTTGACGATCTTGTCGATCACGTCCGGCATGTCGTCCTGAGCGAAGGACGGGCCGAGGATCTGCGCCAGGCTGGCGTCACGCCCGGCGCTGCCGCCGAGCGACACCTGGTAGAACTCCTGGCCTTTCTTGTCCACGCCGAGAATGCCGATGTGGCCCACGTGGTGGTGGCCGCAGGCATTCATGCAACCGGAGATGTTCAGGTCGATGTTGCCGATGTCGAACAGGTAGTCGAGGTTGTCGAAGCGCCGCTGGATGGCTTCGGCGACCGGAATCGACTTGGCGTTGGCCAGGGAGCAGAAGTCGCCACCCGGGCAGCAGATGATATCGGTCAGCAGGCCCACGTTCGGCGTGGCGAAACCCTGCTCGCGCAGCTCGCCCCACAGGGTGAACAACTGCTCCTGCTCGACGTCCGCGAGAATGATGTTCTGGTTGTGGCTGTTGCGCACCTCACCGAAGCTGTAACGGTCAGCCAGCTCGGCGATGGCCTCGAGCTGCTTGTCGGTCACGTCGCCCGGCGCTACGCCAGTCGGCTTGAGCGACAGCGTCACGGCGACGTAACCCGGCCTCTTGTGGGCGAAGGTGTTGCGCTCGCGCCAGCGGGCGAAGCCTGGATGCTCGGCGTCATGGCCAGCGAGGAGGGCGTCCTGATCCTGCAGCGCCTTGTAGGCCGGGTCGACGAAGTGAGCGGCGACGCGCGCCACCTCTGCATCGGTCAGGGTGGTCGGGCCGTCCTTGAGGTGCGCCCACTCGGCGTTCACGCGTTCGGCGAACACTTCGGGGGTCAGCGCCTTGACCAGGATCTTGATGCGCGCCTTGTACTTGTTGTCACGACGGCCATAGCGGTTGTACACACGCAGGATGGCGTCGAGATAGGAGAGCAAATGCTTCCACGGCAGGAATTCGTTGATGAAGCTGCCAACGATAGGGGTACGTCCGAGACCGCCGCCCACTGCTACGCGGAAGCCCAGCTCACCGGCTTCGTTGTTCACCGCTTCCAGGCCGATGTCGTGCACTTCGATGGCCGCACGGTCACTGGTCGAGCCATTGACGGCAATCTTGAACTTGCGTGGCAGATGGCTGAACTCGGGATGGAACGTCGACCACTGACGGATGATCTCGCACCAGGGGCGTGGATCGATCAGTTCGTCCTTGGCAACACCGGCGAACTGGTCGGTGGTGGTGTTACGGATGCAGTTGCCGCTGGTCTGGATCGCGTGCATCTGCACGGTAGCCAGTTCGGCGAGAATTTCAGGCACGTCTTCCAGCTCCGGCCAGTTGAACTGGACGTTCTGACGGGTGCTGATGTGGGCATAGCCCTTGTCGTAATCGCGGGCGATCTGTGCCAGCTTGCGCACCTGCGTGGAAGACAGCAGGCCGTAGGGGACGGCGACGCGCAGCATGGGCGCGAAACGCTGAATGTACAGACCGTTCTGCAAGCGCAACGGACGGAATTCTTCACCGCTCAGTTCGCCACTGAGATACCGGCGGGTTTGATCGCGGAACTGCTTGACGCGGTCCTCGACGATTTGTTGGTCGTACTGGTCGTATACGTACATGGAGAATCCTGTTATCAGGCTGCTTGCCAGATCGGTGAAAGGCTACTGCGCGCAGCTGTGCGGTATTGGAATCGGCGTCGCGACGGTTAACCGTCCGTTTACTGATTCCGTTCCTGGCTAGCCGTCGCTCGCAACGTTCTCGATGACCTGTTACAGCAAATCTGCGCGCACGGCCGCGCACTCCAGGCGGAGCCGGGGGAAGATACCAGTTCAGGTTTATGCGCAAAAGTGACGTTTTAATATATGAAAAGAACTTTTGGTACTAAGCAACAGTGCATGCATAACTGCACGGGGCGAGCCAGCACCGGGGCCGGGCCGAATCGCTCGCCCTGGTCGGGCGCCACTCGGGAATGGTTCGCAATAGCCCGATAAAACAAGCGCTTGCAGATCTGGCGAACAGACTGTCCGGTGACCCCGAGCAGCATGTCCATCGCCTGGGAGTCAGCAGATGCTGGCAACCGATGATCGGGTGGATGCCGATTCGATCATACGCCGACCCTGGCTTGAAGATAGTGCGCTGATCTCCGGTTAGACGGCCGGCATGCAACGTTAAGATGAAACGCCGCGGATCATCGGGCTGTCGCAGCTATCAAGTGGATATCAACGTCTTCGTTCATTCGGTCAGAGGGGTTACATGCAAACGCTTTCGCAGCCCACCAGTTTTCTGCAGGCCTGGCTCACTCAGGTGCGGGCATCGCCCTGGGTCGCCGCCGGGCTCGCGGTTGCCCTGCTGGTCGTGCTCTGGTTACTGATAAGCAGCCTTTTCAACGTATACGAAGACGGGCACCCCGAGCGTGTGCGTCATGCGCTATACGGTGGCGGAGCTGGCTTCGCCGCCACCGCCCTGGGGGCGTTGGCGGCGCTGGCGCTTGGCACCATCAGCGTAAGAACCCAGGACAGCCTGCTTGGCTTCGCCGCGGGCATGATGCTCGCCGCCAGTTCCTTCTCGCTGATCATCCCGGGCCTGGAGGCTGCCGAAAGCATCACCGGCAGCGGCATGCTCGGCGCCGCCACCGTGGTGGTCGGCTTGGCCCTTGGTGTCCTGCTGATGCTGGGCCTCGATCACTTCACCCCGCACGAGCACGAGAGTACCGGGCCGCTCGGGCCGCAGAGCGAACGCTTGAACCGCGTATGGCTATTCGTCTTCGCCATCACCTTGCACAACCTGCCGGAAGGTATGGCGGTTGGTGTCGGTTTCGCCGGCGACGACATGAAAGTGGGGATTCCTCTGGCCACCGCCATTGCCATTCAGGATATTCCCGAAGGCCTTGCGGTCGCCCTGGCGCTGCGTACCACCGGCCTGTCGGCCTGGCAGGCGGCGCTGATCGCGGCGGCCAGTGGACTGATGGAGCCACTGGGGGCTCTGGTTGGCGTTGGCATGTCCAGCAGCTATGCGCTCGCCTATCCGATCGGCCTGGGGCTGGCTGCCGGGGCCATGCTGTTCGTGGTGTCCCATGAAATCATCCCGGAAACCCATCGCAACGGTCATCAGACGCCTGCGACACTCGGATTGATGGGCGGATTTGCTGTGATGATGTTCCTGGATACGGCACTGGGCTGATTGGCGTTTCTGCGCACCTGATGCACACTGCAGCCGAGCGGTCGGATAGGGGGGCGCGTGTGCGGATAAGTGATGTGAGGGCGTGCTGTCTCCGGGCTGGCTGCGCACTCCTGGTTGTCGGTGCGCTATGGGGTGCAGGCAGCGTGCAAGCCGAGCCGTTGAATATCTATGTCGGTCAGGGGCAGATGCCATTCGCCGATGGCGTGGCCGACCGAGCGGGGCTGTTTGGCGATCTGATGCGGGAATTGTGCGCTCGTACCGAGCAACAATGCGTTTTTCGCAGCGTACCCTGGCGCCGGGTGTTGAGCGAGGCGAGCGACGATGAGCACGGCATCGTGCTGAACCTCGGGCGTACTGCCGAGCGTGAGGGCGATTTCGCCTGGCTGCTCGATGTGCTGCCCACTCCCTACGTGCTGGCCAGCGTCGATCACCCTTACAACAGCCTGGCCGAGGCGCTGAAGGCTGGCCCGGTAGCGGTCATGGGGGGGACACCCAGAGCCAACGATATCAATGCCATTCGTACCTCGGGGCAGCGGGTCGTCGAAGTCACCGATCCACAGCAGGCTGCTCAGCTGCTGCACAGCGGCCGGGTGGTCGCCTGGTTCGAGATCGACCTGCGTGCGCTGTATCTGTGGCGTGAGTTGGGGTACGAGGCGCCGCTGTTATTCGGCAAGCCACTCAGCCAGACGCGCAGCCATATCGCCGCCAGCCTCAGGTTCGATGGCGCGCAAGCCTTGCGCCAGAGAATGAGCGACGCCTTCGCGCAAATGCGCAGCGACGGCAGTTGGCAGCGCATATTGGCGAGCTATCTGGGCCTGGAAAAGTCACAGACTTTGCTGTCGGACGGCTGGTGAGTCATGCTATCGCCCTGAAAACACCGCGTGGAGCGCCTGATGAAGTTCATACACCAGCGCGAGCACCTCAACGAAGACGATCTGGTCGTCATCGAATGCTCGCAACCCTGCAATATCCGCCTGATGAGCGACGCGAATTTTCGCAGCTTCAAGAATGGTGGCCGGCATACCTATCACGGCGGGGCTTTCGATAAATTCCCTGCAAAGATCACCGTGCCCAGCAGTGGTTTCTGGAATATCACCATCGATACCGTGACCCGCAAGGCGATCAGCGTCACCCGCAAGCCGACGCTGAAGCATTCCATCAAGATCGTGCGCCGCTCTTCTTCCGATCTGTCCTGATACCGCCAGGTCTCGCCATGCAGCCTGGCGGCGAGGCCCTAAATCACGCTGGTATTGAAGCCTTCCTCGATAAGCAGTTCACCCGTGGCGGGCGTGAAGCTGCAGATAACTTCCAGCCCGAGATAATCGGCCGACTCGTGAGCGTCCTCTTCGAGGCAGCGGATCTGGATCCACAGTTGGTAGTCACCGTCATCGCGATAGCCTTCGAACGTTTGCGAGCCAATGTAGTACTGGCCCGATAGACGGCTGCGGCTGGGGAATTGCTCCTCATCGCCAAAGCACTGCCGAGGGTCGTTGACGAACGCATTGATACGCTCGTCCAGGCTGGCGTGAATCCGCTCCAGCAGCGGCTCGAAAGCCCGCTGGCTGGCCTCGCCATCATCGCCGAGGTAGTCGGTCACGTGGCGTGCGTAGTCGGGAGCCCAGTGCGGCGGGTCGATGCGGGTCATCTTCAGCACGTGGGCTTCTCCTTGAGGGTGGGCTGCTACTCGTCGTCGCTGCTGGCTGCGGTCGCGGCAAAACAGCGGAGCTGATGATCACCCAGCGTCCAGCTGTCATTGGCAGAGCGATACTCGGCCTCCATCACTGCGTTATAGCTGAACTGCCAGCGTTTGCGCTCACGACCGTCCTGCACCTCGATGGTCAGGACGGTGGCTTCGCTGGCGAACGGCTGATCGGCTTCGGCGGCAGCCTCGGCCTGGTCGAGCAACCTGTCGTCGAGCTGGAAGTCGAAGACATGCAGGCCGTCGATCTCCAGCATGTCGGCGGTTTCCAGCTGGTCGAGCAGGTAAGGTTGATCACTCATTCGTCGTATCCCAGGTTGGGTGCCAGCCAGCGTTCGCTGACGGTAATGTCCTGATTCTTGCGCTCGCTGTACTGCTCGATCTGGTCCTTGTCGACCTTGCCGACGGCAAAGTACTGGGCCTCCGGGTGGGCGAAGTACCAACCGCTGACAGCCGCTGCAGGGAACATGGCGTAGTGCTCGGTGAGGAACACGCCGCTGCGGCCCGCCTTGTGGTAGTCGGCCTCCGGGTCGAGCAGGTTGAACAGGGTTCGTTTCTCGGTGTGATCCGGGCAAGCCGGGTAACCGGGGGCAGGGCGGATGCCCTTGTAGGCTTCCTTGATCAGATCGTCGTTGCTCAGGTGCTCATCCGGCTGATAGCCCCAGTGCTCCCTGCGCACGCATTCGTGCAGCCATTCGGCGCAGGCTTCGGCGAGGCGGTCGGCCAGCGCCTTGACCATGATCGAGTTGTAATCGTCGCCGTTGGCCTCGTAGGCCTTGGCCACTTCCTCGGCACCGATGCCCGCGGTGGTGATGAAGCCGCCGACGTAGTCGCTGATGCCGCTGTCCTTCGGCGCGACGAAGTCGGCCAGGGACAGGTTCGGCTTGCCGTCGGGCTTGATGGTCTGTTGGCGCAGGTGGTGCAGGGTGGCAAGCGGCTGGCCGTCGTCGCCATAGACTTCGATGTCGTCGTCGCGTACCTGGTTGGCCGGCCAGAAGCCGAATACGGCGCGGGCCTTGATCAGCTTCTCGTCGATCAGCTTCCTGAGAATCACCTTGGCGTCATTGAACAGGCTGGTGGCCGCTTCGCCGACCACCTCGTCGGTGAGGATGCGCGGGTACTTGCCGGCCAAGTCCCAGGAGATGAAGAAAGGCGTCCAGTCGATGTACTCGGCCAGCACGTTGAGGTCGATGTCATCGAGCACCTTCACGCCGGTAAAGCTCGGCTTCGGCGCGGTGTAACCGGCCCAGTCGAACGTTGGCTTGTTGGCGATGGCCTTGTCGTAACTCAGGCGCTCGGTGCGCGAGGCACGGGCCGAGGTGCGTTCGCGCACCACCACGTAATCGTCGCGAGTGCGCTGCACGAAGTCGGGCTTGAGTTCCTTGGACAGCAACTGAGTCGCCACGCCCACGGCGCGTGAGGCGTCGGTGACGTAGACGACCGCATCGTTGCTGTACTGCGGGTCGATCTTCACCGCGGTGTGCGCTTTCGAGGTAGTTGCGCCGCCGATCATCAGGGGCAGGGTGAAGCCCTGGCGCTGCATTTCCTTGGCGACGTGCACCATTTCGTCCAGCGACGGGGTGATCAGGCCGGACAGGCCGATGATGTCGCACTTCTCGGCGATGGCGGTCTGCAGGATCTTCTCTGCCGGCACCATCACGCCAAGGTCGACGATGTCGTAGCCGTTGCAGCCGAGCACCACGCCGACGATGTTCTTGCCGATGTCATGCACGTCGCCCTTTACCGTGGCCATGAGAATCTTGCCCTTGGCTTCCGGCTTGTCGCCTTTCTCGGCTTCGATGAAGGGAATCAGGTGGGCGACGGCCTGTTTCATCACGCGGGCGGACTTCACCACCTGGGGCAGGAACATCTTGCCCGAGCCGAACAGGTCGCCAACGATGTTCATGCCGCTCATCAGCGGCCCTTCGATGACTTCGATCGGCCGCGTGCATTGCTGACGGCACTCCTCGGTGTCTTCGACGATGAACGCGGTGATGCCCTTGACCAGGGCGTGTTCCAGGCGCTTGTCGACCGGCAGCGAACGCCACTCTTCGTTCTCGACTTCCTTGGTCGCGCCACCGCCCCGGTAGTTGTCGGCGATCGCCAGCAGCGCATCGGTGCCCCCTGGGGTGCGGTTGAGCACCACGTCTTCGACCTTGTCGCGCAGCTCTTTGGGAATCTCGTCGTAGATCTCCAGCTGGCCGGCGTTGACGATGCCCATGGTCAGGCCATTCTGGATGGCGTAGTAGAGGAACACCGAGTGGATCGCTTCGCGCACCGGGTTGTTGCCACGGAACGAGAACGACACGTTGGATACCCCGCCCGAACTCAGTGCGTAGGGCAGGTTGTCGCGAATGAAGGCGCAGGCTTCGATGAAGTCCACGGCGTAGTTGTTGTGCTCCTCGATGCCGGTGGCGACCGCGAAGATGTTCGGGTCGAAGATGATGTCTTCCGGCGGGAAGCCCACGTCGTTGACCAGAATGTCGTAGCTGCGCTGGCAGATCTCGCGCTTGCGGGCGGCGGTGTCGGCCTGGCCGACCTCGTCGAAGGCCATCACCACGACGGCAGCGCCATAACGCTTGCACAGCTTGGCGTGGTGCTTGAACTGCTCGACGCCTTCCTTCATGGAGATCGAGTTGACGATGCCCTTGCCCTGGATGCACTTCAGGCCTGCCTCGATCACTTCCCACTTGGACGAGTCGATCATGATCGGCACGCGGGAAATGTCCGGCTCGCCGGCGATCAGGTTGAGGAACCTGACCATGGCCGCCTTGGAATCGAGCATGCCCTCGTCCATGTTGATGTCGATCACCTGGGCGCCGGCTTCCACCTGCTGCAGGGCGACTTCCAGTGCCTCGGTGTAATTCTCTTCACGGATCAGCCGGGCGAACTTGGCCGAACCGGTGATGTTGGTGCGCTCGCCGACGTTCACGAACAGCGACTTGCGGTCGATGGTGAACGGCTCCAGGCCGGACAGACGGCAGGCCTTCGGAATATCCGGGATCGGCCGCGGCGGGTACTTGGCGACCGCCTCGGCAATGGCCTGGATATGCCCAGGCGTGGTGCCGCAGCAACCACCGATGATATTGAGGAAGCCGCTGGCGGCGAACTCTTCGACCACCGCGGCCATTTCCGCGGGGGTCTCGTCGTATTCACCGAACGCGTTGGGCAGACCGGCGTTGGGGTGCGCGGAAACGTGAGTACCAGCCTTGTTCGATAGCTCTTCCAGATAGGGCCGCAGGTCGGCGGCGCCGAGGGCGCAGTTGAGGCCCACGGAAATCGGCTTGGCGTGGGCGACCGAGTTCCAGAACGCCTCGGTGGTCTGCCCGGACAGCGTGCGGCCGGAGGCGTCGGTAATGGTGCCGGAGATCATGATCGGCAGCTCGACGCCATCCTCGTCGAACACCTGTTGTACGGCGAAGATCGCCGCCTTGGCATTGAGGGTGTCGAAGATGGTCTCGATCAGGATCAGGTCGGCGCCGCCCGCGATCAGGCCGCGGGTGGCCTCGGTGTAGTTGTCCACCAGCTCGTCGAAGGTGACGTTGCGGTAGCCCGGATCGTTGACGTCCGGAGAGATCGAGCAGGTGCGGCTGGTAGGGCCCAGTACGCCGGCGACGAAACGCGGGCGATCCGGGGTTTCCAGGGTCTTGGCATCGGCCACCTCGCGGGCCACCCGGGCTCCGGCCAGGTTCAGCTCATAGGCCAGCGACTCCATGCCGTAGTCGGCCTGGGACACCTGGGTGGCGTTGAAGGTGTTGGTTTCGAGGATGTCCGCGCCGGCATCCAGGTAGGCCTTCTCGATGGCCGCGATGATCTGCGGCTGGCTGAGCAGCAGCAGGTCGTTGTTGCCCTTGACGTCGCTCGGCCAGTCGGCGAAGCGCTCGCCGCGGTAATCGGCTTCTTCCAGCTTGTAACTCTGGATCATGGTGCCCATGCCGCCGTCGAGAATCAGGATGCGATTCTTGAGGGCTTGCTGAAGTGCTTGAAAGCGGGCGTTACGATCTGACAAGGGCATGGAAAAGGCTCTGAACGGGAGGCTACGACAAGACCGCAGATGATAACAAACCTTGGCGGATTTTCTGCGCTGCGCGGTTGTGCATGAAATATGCTCATGTTCGCGGGGGCGGACCTGCCATTTTCGCTCGATGCAGGCATAGCGATAGCACAAGCGAGACGGCTAGAATGGCTGGCTATTTTTTTGGATTTGCGACCATGCGCTACCGGCTGCTGTTGAGTGTTTGTCTTGCCTTGATCAGCCCGTTGGCGGTGGCGCAGTCGGTTTCTTATACCCGCGACATCCAGCCGATCTTCACCCAGAACTGCGTGGCCTGTCATGCCTGTTACGACGCGCCGTGCCAGCTCAACCTGGGCAGTGGCGAAGGCGTCGAGCGCGGTGCCAGCAAGGCCACCGTTTATGACGGCACGCGCACCAAGACCCAGGCCACCACACGGCTGTTCATGGACGCCCACGGCGAGCCGGCCTGGCGCCGCAAGGATTTCCACTCGGTACTCGAACAGCAGGGCGGCCAGGCTGCGTTGATGGCGCGCATGCTCGAGCTCGGGCATGCCACGCCTTTACCCGCCAACAGCAAGCTGCCCAAGGACCTGGCCATTGGCATCGACCGGGAAAACCAGTGTCCGTTGCCCGGCGAGTTCGAGGCGTTCGCGGCCAAGAACCCAATGGCCGGCATGCCGTTCGCGGTCACCGGCCTGACCGCGCAGGACTACCAAACGGTGCAGCGCTGGCTGGAGCAGGGCGCGCCGCTCGACGAGCAGGCATTGCAACCCAGTGCAGGCGAAGCGCGGCAGATCGCCGAGTGGGAGCGTTTTCTCAACGCCCCGGGTGACGAGCAGGGCCTGGTCAGCCGCTGGCTGTATGAGCATCTGTTTCTCGCGCACCTGCATTTCAAAGGTGGCGAGCCCGGGCACTTCTTCCAGCTGGTGCGTTCGCGCACGCCCAGCGGCCAGCCGGTGGACATCATCGCCACCCGACGTCCCAATGACGATCCCGGTACCACCGTCCATTACCGCCTGATGCCGATCCAGGGCGTGATCGTCCACAAGACTCACATCACCTACCCGCTGAGCGCCGAGAAGCTGGCCCGGGTCAAATCGCTGTTTTTCGGTAGCGACTGGCAGGTGGGCGTGGTGCCGGGCTACGGGGTGCAGCGCCGCTCCAACCCGTTCGAAACCTTCGAGGCGATTCCGGCTCAGGCGCGTTATCAGTTCATGCTCGATAACGCCGAATACTTCGTGCGCACCTTCATCCGCGGGCCGGTATGCCGTGGGCAGATCGCTACCGACGTGATTCGCGACAACTTCTGGGTGGTCTTCCAGGACCCGCAGCATGATCTGTACATCACCGACCCAGCTTATCGGGGCGAGACGACACCGTTGCTGTCCATGCCTGGCCAGCTCGACCAGATCGGCGACCTGCTGGGCCTGTGGCGCGCCTACCGCAACAAGCGCAACGATTACGAGGCCCTGCGCACCTCCGGCTATGCCGAGGCGCCTGCGCCTGACTGGTCACACATCTGGCGCGGCAACGACAACGCGCTGCTGTCGATCTTCCGTCAGCACGACAGCGCCTCGGTTCGCAAAGGGCTGGTCGGTGAAATTCCGCAGACCCTGTGGTGGATGGATTACCCGCTGCTCGAGCGTACCTACTACCAACTGGTGGTGAATTTCGATGTATTCGGCAATGTCTCGCATCAGGCGCAGACTCGCCTGTACTTCGACCTGATCCGCAACGGAGCGGAGCAGAATTTCCTGCGCCTGATGCCAGCCGACGCGCGTTCCGGGCTGTTCGGCGACTGGTATCAGAAGAGCGGCAAGCTCAAGGCGTGGATGGATTACTACCCGCTGGACCGGAAAACCCCGAGTGGCCTGCCACTCTCCGGCGAGGATCCCAAGCGGCAGTTCGCCGAGCAGTTGCTGCAGCGCTTCGCCGCCCTCAATGCACGGCCTGACCCGATCAATCGCTGTACCGGTCAGCACTGCCATCGCGATGGCCTGCCAGCCGACCTGCAGCAGGCGGAACAGGCACTGAGTCGCCTGGCCTCAAGGCCTGCCTCGCAACTCAAGGTGATCCACCAATTGCCGGAAGCGACCGTGTTGCGTGTCGAGGCTGGCAATGGCCGCCGCGAGGTCTACAGTCTGTTGCGCAACCGCGCGCACAGCAACGTGGCCTTCATGCTTGGCGAGGATCTGCGTTACCAGCCACGCCTGGACACCCTGACCCTCTATCCGGAGGTGATGACCAGCTACCCGAACTTCATGTTCTCGGTGCAGGCCAGTCAGGTGGCGGATTTCGTTGACGCTCTGGAGCAGGTCGACAATTCCGCCAGCTTCGACAAGATGGTCGAGCGCTGGGGCATTCGTCGTACCCATCCGCAGTTCTGGCGGTATTTTCACGACCTGAGCGCGCATATCCGCGAGCACGATCCAGTGGAAGCCGGCGTGCTGGACATGAATCGCTACGAGAACCTCTGACCCCGTGCAGCGCTTGGCGCCGAGCGCTGCAATGCCTGTAAAGCACGGGCCGCATCGCCAGCGCCGTCGCCTCCGAGCTGCACCTGCGCAGCGTGGAATCCGGCGGGCAGCCGTGGCCTGCCGGGCACCTAGGGGCATTTCTCTCGACCTTTCTCAAACCGCTGCGGTCGGACCCTGTGGTGGTCTGATTCCGGGCCACCCGTATCGGTTTCAACGAGAGGGAGAATGGCGGTTCTATGCTGATTTCAGTGCAGGCATTGCGGGCGTTGGCAGCCTGGGTAGTGGTCTTTCACCATGTCATGCAGGTGTTCTTCGATTTCAAGGCAGATAGCTTCTTGGGCTATCTGTTCACCGACAAGGGAGCCGTCGGTGTCGATATCTTCTTCGTCATCAGCGGGCTGGTGATCTACCTCTCTACCCAGGGCAAGAGCATCACCCCCTGGCGCTTCATGCTCAACCGCGCGCTGCGTATCGTCCCGGCGTACTGGCTGTATTCGCTGATCGCAGCCCTGATCATCGCCTTCGCCAACCCGGTGATGCCGACCCAGGCATTCGATATGCAGCACCTGATGATGTCGCTGCTGTTCATCCCCGCAGAAAACCCCGCTGGTTTCGGTCTGTACCCCACGCTCAACGTCGGCTGGACACTGAACTACGAGATGTTCTTCTACCTGCTGTTCGCGCTGGCCTTCATGGTTCCAGAGCGCTTTCGCCTGCTGCTGATCACCAGCACCTTGCTGGTTTTCGGGCTACTGGCGACGCAGCCCTGGGTCAGCGATTTCTACCGCAACAGCATCGTCTACGAGTTTCTCTTCGGCGTGCTGCTGGGCATGGTCTACAACCGCGGCTGGATCCGCCAGGGCTTGTGGCTGCCACTGCTGCTCATCGCCGGCTCGCTGCTGGCCATCTATCACCTGGACAACTCCATGCGCCTGTTGCACTGGGGCGTGCCGAGTGCGCTGATCGTCGCCGCCTGCATCGCCATGGAGCCCTGGTTCAAGGACAATCGCCTGCTGGCGCGAATGGGCGACTGCTCCTACTCGGTGTATCTGCTGCACGTGATCGTGCTGTCGCTGGGCTGGTACCTACAGGCCAGCCTGGATCTCAATCCCTATGTGGTGATCGCCGCGTGCATGCCGCTGATCGCCCTGGCGTCCTGGGGCAGCTACGAGTTGATCGAAAAGCGCTTTTTCGTGCAGGCCAAGGTATGGATCGCCGAACGCACGGGCAGCGGCCGTGTTCAGGCGCTATCCTGAGTAAAATAGTAGGACTTTGTCCGGGGCCGCCATTTGGCGTACAATTCAGCACATGACCGTGAGGAGTTGCCATGAGCACTATTACCATTACCGATGCCGCCCATGATTACCTGGCAGACCTGCTGAACAAGCAGAATACTCCGGGAATCGGCATTCGCGTTTTCATCACCCAGCCCGGTACCCAGTACGCGGAAACCTGCATCGCCTACTGCAAGCCCGGTGAGCAGAAGCCGGAAGATCAGGCCATCGGCCTGGCTAGCTTCACCGCGTGGATCGACGCCGTCAGCGAGCCGTTTCTTGAAGACGCCGTGGTCGACTACGCCACCGATCGCATGGGTGGCCAGCTGACCATCAAGGCGCCAAATGCCAAGGTGCCGATGGTCAACGAAGACAGCCCGCTCAACGAGCGTATCAACTATTACCTGCAAACCGAGATCAATCCCGGTCTGGCCAGCCACGGCGGCCAGGTGACGCTCATCGACGTGGTCGACGAAGGCATCGCCGTACTGCAGTTCGGTGGTGGTTGTCAGGGGTGCGGCCAGGCCGACCTGACCCTCAAGGAAGGTATCGAGAAGACCTTGCTCGAACGCATTCCGCAGCTCAAGGGTGTGCGTGACGTGACCGATCACAGCAATCGCGAAAACGCGTACTACTGATCATCGGCTTGCTGCAAAAGGCGACTTCGGTCGCCTTGTCCGTTTTCAGGGTGCTACGGTTCACGAAAGCAGGATAAAAAAACAAAAGCGTAATGGCATTCTGCTATAGATTGTCAGGAACGCTCTAGGATGGCGCCATCGTTGTCGGCATTTCACCGCAGCGTAACAAGCCGGAACTGGCTCACCTTCTCGAGGCGTACCGATGCCGGAAGCATCTCTTCTCGTTTGCGACGATTCGAACATGGCACGCAAGCAACTGCTGCGCGCCTTGCCCACGGATTGGCCGGTAACGGTCAGCCAGGCCAGCAATGGTGAGGAAGCCCTCGAGCAGCTTCGTGCGGCGCATTTCGATCTATTGCTGCTCGACCTGACCATGCCGGTGCTCGACGGCTATGGCGTGCTGGCCGCGCTCAAGGCCGAAGGTCTTGCCCAGAAGGTCATCGTTGTCTCCGGTGACGTTCAGGAAGAAGCCGTGCGCCGGGTTCAGGAGCTCGGCGCGCTGGCCTTTCTGAAAAAACCTGCCGATCCCGAATTGCTGCGCCAGACCCTCGACCGTCTGGGCTTCCTCAGCGCGCCTTCCGCGCCGGCCACGGCGCCCGTGGCAGCGCTGGGAGAGCCCAAGGTATCGTTCCGCGACGCTTTCCGCGAAGTGGTCAACGTCGCCATGGGCCAGGCGGCAGCGCTGTTGGCGCGGGTACTGGGTGTGTTCGTGCAGTTGCCGATCCCCAACGTGAACATTCTCGAAGTCAGCGAGCTGCACATGGCGCTGGCCGATGCCCAGCGCGGCAACGGGCTGACTGCGGTGTGCCAGGGCTATATCGGTGGCGGCATCAGCGGTGAAGCCCTGCTCATCTTCCATGACTCGGAAGTAGGGGACATGGCCAGGCTGATGCAGTGGCAGCAGCAGAATTATTCGTCCATGGAAATGCTCCTGGACATGTCCAGCGTGATCATCGGCGCGTGCCTGAGCGGCATCGCCGAGCAGCTCGACGTGAGCTTCTCCCAGGGCCACCCGCAGGTGCTCGGTGAGCATGCCTCGATCGACGAACTGATCCGCCTCAACGGTCAGCGCTGGCGCAAGACCCTAGCCGTGGAAGTCAGTTACAGCATCGAAGGGCACAATATCCACTTCGACCTGCTGTTGCTGTTCACCGAGGACTCGGTGCCGCTGCTGACCAAAAAACTCGCCTACCTGATGGAATGACAGACATGGTCGCGAACATGGATTTCAACGAGTTCCACTGGCTGCTGGCGATCGTGCAGAGCATCGACGTCGGTGTGGTGGTGCTGGATCGCGACTACCGGGTCGAGGTATGGAACAGCTTCATGGAGAATCACTCCGGGCGTACCGCGCAGGATGCTGCCGAGCGCTCTTTCTTCGAACTGTTTCCCGAGGTCGAGGAAGGCTGGTTTCGCCGCAAGGTGGATAGCGTCGCCACCCTTGGCACGCCGGCTTTCACCATCTGGGAGCAGCGGCCTTATCTGGTGCGCTTCAAGAACTACCAGCCGATTACCGGCCTGGAAGATTTCATGTACCAGAACACCACCGTGCTGCCGCTGCAGGCCACCAACAGCAAGATCGAGCACCTGTGCCTGATCATCTATGACGTTACCAGCGTCGCGGTGAACAAGCGCCAGTTGCAGTCGATGAGCGATCAGTTCAAGCACCTGTCGCGTACCGACCGACTGACCGGCCTGAACAATCGCGGGCACTGGGAAGAAGAGCTCAAGCGCGAGCATGCCCGCCATCGTCGCTACGGCAGCAGTGCCTCGCTGGTGATCTTCGATATCGATCATTTCAAGAAGGTCAACGACACCTATGGCCACCAGGCAGGCGATGCGGTGATTCAGGGCCTGGCCAAGGTGGTCAGCGAGCAGATCCGCGATACCGACATTGCCGGGCGCTACGGTGGCGAGGAATTCGTGGTATTGCTGCCTGACGTCGACTGTGCAGGTGGGCGAGTCTTCGCCGAGCGCCTGCGTGGCGTGGTCGAGCATCTGCAGATCAGTCACGAGGGGCAGGTGATTCCCTTCACCATCAGCCTTGGCGTGGCAGACCTGAGCGAACCCAGCCACGACCACCTGCAACTGCTGCAGTGGGCCGATCAGGCGCTTTACACCTCCAAGCGCAACGGTCGTAACCAGGTGACCGTTTTCGGTGCCTGATGGCTCAGCCTGCCAGTGGCGCTCTTGGAGCCGATCGGCCCAGCAACGCCACGACGGCTATTGCCAGCACCGGCAGCATGGCCAGGTTGACCAGGCTCCAACCCAGTCCGGTGATCAGCGCACCGGATGCGAATGCCGCACAGGCGGCAACACTGCCATTGGCCAGCTCCATCAACCCCTGAGCCCTGCCACGCTCCTCGGCGCTGTGAGCGCTGACCAGCAACGTGGTGCCGGCTACCAGCATCAGATTCCAGCCGATCCCAAGTAGCAGCGATGAAATCAGGAAATATGGCTGTGTCTCACCGGTCAGTGCGATCAAGGCGCTGCTGCTGAGCAGCGCGACACCAGTCATCGCGATACGTCGGCCACCGAGACGGTCCACCAGCGGCCCAGCGATCAGCGCAGGTAGAAACATGCCTAGCATGTGCCACTGGATTACCTGCGCCGCGCTTTCCACTGAAAGACCACAAAAACTCATGGCCAGCGGTGTGGCATTCATCACCAGAATCATCAGGCCATGACCGATGGCGCTAATGGCAAGCGCAGAGCGGATTGCCGGGCGAGCCAGCAGCTCGCGCATATTGCCACGAGGAGCGGCGGGGATTGCCCCTTCGCGCAGTGCGCTCAGCAGCAAAAACCCCAGCAATGCCAGCACCGCAAGCAGCAGGTAAGCGCCGACGAAAGGCGTGCTCAATGCATTGCGTGCCCATAGCGTCAAGGTAGGGGCAAGCAGGGCGGCACAGACACCGCCACCGATCACCCAGGCTGCAGCGCGCCCCTTGTGTGCCTCATCCACCGTTTCCAGCGCAGCAAAACGGTAGTACATGGCGGACGCCTGGTAGACCCCGATTGGCAAGGCGCCCAGGCAGAACAGATTGAAATCCGCCAACCACACGCCAAGGGCGCTGATCAGCCCGCCGAGAATTCCGGCTGCGGCGCCGAGCGTCAGCCCGGGACGGCGGCCATGACGCTGCATGAACAGCGACAGCGGATGAGTGGCCAGCAGATTGCCCAGCACCAGCAGAGCCAGCGGCAATGTCGCCAGGCTGTTGTACGGAGACAGTTGCATACCGATCAGGGCGGTGAGGGTGATGCCAATCAGCGAGCAGCTCCAATACAGCGCCTGAGCGAAGAACAGGATCAGTAGCGCGCGGTTACGCAGTAGCAGCATCGCATCCTCCAGCCTTGAGCACCCGCAACGTCGACGGCGGGTTGGCAGGCAGCTTCGCGGCCGGGCGGATCGGGCGGCGGACCAGTTCGCCCGAGCAGTTCGGGCAGTGGCCTTGCAAGTGGGTGTCGGCGCAATCGCTGCAGTAGGTGCATTCGAACGAGCAGATGCGCGCGTCGCAGGACTCGGGTGGCAGGTCGCGGTCGCAGCATTCGCAGTTGGGGCGCAGTTCAAGCATGGGATGTCTCCTGGCCGAAACGTTCGGCGTATTCCTGGGGGCTGATGGAAAGGTGCTTCTGAAAGACCCGGCGCAGGTTCTCCGGGTGGCCGAAGCCGGTAAGGCGTGCGACCGTCGCCACGGAGGCCTGGGCGTCCTGGAGTAGCGCGCGGGCGGCTTCCAGGCGAATGCGCTCCACGTAACGTGCCGGGCCGGTGCCCAGCTCCCTGGCGAAAACCCGGGAAAGGGTGCGTGGCGCCATCTTCGCTTCGCTGGCCAGCGCCTCCAGTGACAGGTCTGCCCCCAGATTGGCGGGAATCCAGTCGAGCAGCTCGGCAAGCCTAGGCGTGCGGCTGGGTTCCGGGGCGAGCAGGGCGCTGAACTGCGCCTGGCCGCCAGGGCGGCGCAGGAACATCACCAGGCGGCGCGCTACGGCCAGTGCCATGCTGCGGCCAAGGTCGGCCTCCACCAGCGCCAGGGCCAGATCGATACCGGCCGTGACGCCGGCGGAGGTGAACAGATGGCCGCTGCCACCGGCGCCAGCGGGGTCGTAGGTGTGCAGGCAGTTGCTGTCGACGCGTAACTTACCGTGTTGGCGAAGGGTGTCTATATCCGCCCAGTGCGTCGTCACCCGTTGGCCGTCGAGCAGGCCGGTACGCGCCAGGATCAGTGCGCCCGAACAGACCGATCCCAGGCGGCGTATGCTGGGCTCGGCACCGCGCAGCCAGCTCAGCAGGGCCTGGTTTTCACATTGAACGGTTTCACCGATACCACCGGGAATCAGCAGGGTGTCCAGGCTGGCGGGGTCACAGTCGGCCCAGGCGGCGTCTGCCACCACGCGCATGCCAGAAGAGCTGCGCACCTGCCCGGCTTGCTCGGCGAGCATCAGCAAGCGGTAGGCATCGCCCAGCCCCTGGCGATTGCGCTCAACGTTGGCGGAGGCGAATACCTGCAAGGGGCCGACCACGTCGAGACTCATGAAGTCCGTGTAGACCAGTGCGGCGATGCATCTGCTTTCGTCCATGACAATCCCTCGGGGAACATGGACGCAGTGTGCGCGGGCGAGAGAGTGGCGGCAATGACATTATTCCCACATATCTCGCCACATTGAAGGGGCTCAGGGCACTGGGATCTTTTCCAGAAACCGCATCAGCAGGCTTTCCTCTGATCGCAGCCCCTTGCGCGCCGCAGCGAGGCGCAAATCGGCGAGCTCACCGCAGTGGAAGGCATCTATCAAGGCCGGGTGGATGTAGCATTTGCGGCACACCGCCGGCGTGTTGCGCAGCTCTTCGGCAACCTGCTTGACCATCGCCACCACGTGCTTCTTGGCCGAGCTCTCCGGCTGCCACTCCAGTTCACGCAACAGGGTCAGCGCCAGAGCGCTTCCCGCCCAGGTGCGGTAATCCTTGGCGGTGAAATCGGCACCCGTGAGCTCGCGCAGGTAGTTGTTGATGTCGGTCGATGTCACGGTATGGCGTTCGCCATTCGCGTCGAGGTACTGGAACAGATGCTGCCCCGGCAGCTCCAGGCAACGGCGGATGATGCGTGCCAGGCGCCGGTCACTGACCTCCACCTCGTGCTCGATGCCGCTCTTGCCGCGGAAGTGGAAACGTATGGCGCTACCCTGTACTTCGACGTGGCGGTTGCGCAGGGTCGTCAGGCCGTAAGAGCGGTTTTCCTTGGCGTAACGTACGTTGCCGATACGGATCAGGGTGTTGTCGAGCAAGGTAATGACCGTGGCCATGACCTTTTCCCGACCATGCTCGGGCAACAGCAGGTGTTGCTCCACCGTCTGGCGCAGTTTCGGCAGGGCTTTGCCGAACAGCAGCAGATTGGCGTACTTGTCGGTGTCGCGCACTTCGCGCCAGCGGGGGTGATAACGGTATTGCTTGCGACCTCGCGCGTCGCGGCCGGTAGCCTGCAGGTGGCCCTTGGGATCCGGGCAGATCCATACGTCGACGTAGGCGGGCGGGATGGCCAGTGCGTTGATGCGCGCGATTTGCTCGGCATTGCGGATGCGTTCACCGCCAGGCTCGAAGTAGCAGAACTTGCCGCGCAGTTTGCGCCGGGTGATCCCCGGGCCGCCGTCATCGACGTAGTGCAGGTCGTTGGGTAGCTCGGGGATCAACGACGAATCGCTCATCGACGGCCCTCCGCTGCGGCAACGGAGAAGGTGGTGAGCGTGATGCCAACCAAGGGGAGGGCGACGCAATACGTCACCGGAAACCGCTGTACTTCATCGACGTAATGCATGCCGGCCAGCTCGTTGCGACGGATAAAGACTTAGCCAGCCGAACACGACAGGAAGTTCAGTCTTTTACCGATACGGTGAGTGGGGCGGATAACGCGGAAGGGGGATGTTTCAATCCAGAGACAAGTTGCCGCACCCGAGGTGCGGCAACTTTCATGGCAATAACGAAAGTCAGCGACTGGCGCTCTATTCCGGCATGCTCCACGGGGCGAGGTCGAAGCCTTTGCTGCTCAGCTCGTCACGGGACTTTTTCAGTGCCTTGGCCAGTTCTAGCGGATCGCTGTAAATGCTGCTGGTGAGTTGCGTACGATCGATCAGGCGAGTGCTGGTGCGGTCTACGACCGTAAGGCTCAGCACGCCGGTACCGTCCTGGGGAGCCCAGGCGACACAGTGAAAAGGTTGAAAGGCACGATCGGCAATCAGCAGTGCATCATTGAAACGCAGCGAAGCGTTCATGGGGTCGGTTCTCCGAGGTTTTCCCAATGATTCATAGTGTCAGCATCGTGTGTTAACGCTGACGTTCATAGCTGTTGATGTTTCGATGAGCCCTGCAAGTCACATCCGAATCAATTAATTTTTCAAAAAACCGAAAATTAAATTGTGAAGTTGACGAGCATCAAAGTTTTCAAGGGTTCCTGTACGTAGTTACGTACCGACCATTGAAACGACACCAACAGTTAATAGGAAAATAACCCGGGTATTCGGTTCCGTTTGGTTCCGTATTTTTTATCAACAACGGCAAGCGCTTAAGCGCAGCGGAAGATTTTCTGCCGGTTTTCCGGCGTCCATGCCGCTACCGCCTAGAGCGGCTGCAGTCGGTCTGCCAGGCTGCCGGTCTCGAGCAGTTCGAGAAATTCATCGCCCATGCGCTGACTTTCGTCCATTGCCAGGCGCCAGTAGCGCTCACGCCCGGCGTCATCGCCGAGAAAACGGCTGAAATCCTTGCGGTCCGGCAGCTTGCCGAAGGGCAGGCGCGCCAGGTATTCCCGCGATGGCGCCAGGAGCAGGACATCCTGCAGGCGTGTGGCGTCACCGCGACGCCAGGGCATGCCCTTGTCGAACCAGCCGGGAATGACGCGATCGGTGAAGTGCGGGTACAGCACGATGTCGTCACCGCTGTATGGCAGGTCCAGGTGATAGTCGAGCAGGCCGCCATCGCGATAGGTGCCTGGCCCAACACCAGGAATGTCGCGTACGCCCTGCATCACGAAGGGGATCGAGCCGGATGCCAGCAGGGCATGGCGCAGATTGCCGACATCGAGCGGCAGGCAGCGTGAAGGAAAATCGGTGAGCGGGTGCAGCGGTGGTGCCAGGCGCGCGTCGTGGAGAATCACCCGTTCGAAGTGGCGGGCCAGACGCGGGCGCCCGAGGATGTTGCTACCCATCACCGACGACAGGCCCAGCCCTAGCGCGCGTCGGCCATCTTCGGCAAGCCGACCGTGGCTTTTCACCACCACGATATTGAGCCGGTAGTGGGCATTGTCGAGCACTGCAGCATCTTGCTGCTGCAGCAGTTCATCGAGCATCTGCGCACAGCGCCGGGACACTTCGAGCATGCTCACGCCCTTCGCGAAGCGCATGCCGGTGTACAGCTCGCCCAGGCGTCGCAAGGCCACCGCTGGCTCTGGCAGACACGCACTGGCGAAGCGCCAGGAGCCGATCGAGGCGCCGATCAGCGAGCGCTCCCGCGGGGCACGCGCCAGCCAGTCGCCGAACAGCGCGATATCCAGCCCCTGGATGCCCAGCGCCTTGGGGCCACCTGCGGCACCGGGCAGGGTGCCGACATCCGCTGGCTGCAGATGACGCTCGCGAATGCGCGCCAAGGCACGGCGGCCCGCTTTGAGGGTAAGGGCAGGGTACTTGATCTGAATGGCGCTCATGGGGGGCTCCGGCGGCAAGGCGCCAGTATAAGGCGTGCGGTGCCGGCCGGTCTGTGCAGCAATTCAGTTTGAGTTAAGTCGCTTCCCTTAATCTGAACACCGTCGAAACAGTTCACCAAGGAGTTAACCGTGAAGAAATTGACCGCATTGTTCGCCGCTGCCGCTCTCATCGCCACCGCCGGGATCGCCCAGGCCCGTGACCTGGGTCCGGACGAGGCACTCAAGCTGCGTGACGCCGGTACCATCCAGTCCTTCGAAAAACTCAATGAGGCTGCCCTTGCCGAGCATCCGGGCGGTAAACTGGAGGGCACCGAACTCGAGGAAGAATATGGTCGCTACCTCTATCAGGTAGAAGTGCGTGACGCCCAGAACCGCAAATGGGATGTCGAACTCGACGCGACCAATGGCACCATCCTCAAGAACCATCAGGATGATTGATGAAAGGCAATCCGCTTTTACGCTTCATTTCCATCATGCTGCTGGTGACGCTGACTTGCGCCGCCAGTGCGCGTGACCTCGATCAGGACGAGGCGCGGGATCTGCGCTTGAGCGGCGTGATCCTGCCGCTCGACCAGTTGATGCGTGAAGCGCTGGAGCGTTATCCCGGCGCGACCCTGCTCGAGGCCGAGCTGGAGGAAGAGGACGATGTCTTCGTTTACGAAGTGGAACTGCTGACCCGGGAGGGCGTGGTTCGCGAGTTGGAACTGGACGCCCACGACGGGCGGATACTGAAGGATGAGGTAGACGACTGACATGCGCCTGTTGCTGGTGGAAGACCATGTACCGCTCGCCGATGAGCTGATCGCTTCGCTGACCCGCCAGGGCTACGCGGTCGACTGGCTGGCCGATGGCCGCGATGCCGTCTATCAGGGGGCCAGTGAGCCCTATGACCTGATCATTCTCGACCTCGGCCTGCCTGGCAAGCCGGGGCTAGAGGTGCTGCAGGAATGGCGCAAGGGTGGCCTTGCCACCCCGGTGCTGGTGCTCACCGCTCGTGGCTCCTGGGCCGAGCGTATCGAAGGGCTGAAGGTCGGTGCCGACGATTATCTGACCAAGCCGTTTCACCCCGAAGAGCTGCAGTTGCGCATTCAGGCGCTGCTGCGCCGTGCCCGCGGGCTGGCCAACCAGCCACAGTTGCAGGCTGCCGGCTTGCACCTGGATGAAGGCCGGCAGTGCGTCAGCCGTGGCGAGCAGGAGATCGAGTTGACCGCTGCAGAGTTTCGCCTGCTGCGCTACTTCATGCTGCACGCCGGGCAGATTCTCTCCAAGAGTCACCTGGCCGAGCATCTCTACGATGGTGAAACCGAGCGTGACTCCAACGTCATCGAGGTTCACGTCAATCACCTGCGCCGCAAGCTCGGCCGCGAAGTGATCGAAACCCGACGCGGCCAGGGCTACCGGTTCAGCGGTAGCGCCGCTTGAGGTCGATACAGCGGCGCCTGAGTCTCGGCCTGATCAGCGTCCTGCTGATCATCGGCCTGCTGCTGGCGCAGACCTGCCTGTGGCTGTTCGACAACAGCCTGCGGCGCTACATGCAGTCCGGCCTGGAGGAGGAGGCGCAATCGCTTCTCGTTGCACTGGTGCGAGGGCCCTCCGGCATCCAGCTGGATGAGTCGCGGCTCAGTGCGGCGTTCCAGCGCCCATACTCCGGCCTTTATTTTCGCATCGACTTCGCCGACAAGAGCTGGCGTTCGCGTTCGCTGTGGGACAGCGAATTGCAGCCCAGCGATGTGGATGGCCTGCAGCCCGAGCTGCAGGATGGCCCCCAGGGGCAATTGCTGGTGACATTTCGCGGCGATTACCGGCGTTTTGGCCAGCAACTGAACATTTCAGTGGCTCGCGATTACACACCGGTTCTGGAAAGCTTCCGGCGCGTGCAGCGCATCGGCCTGGGCCTGGGCCTGGGCAGCCTGGCCCTGATCCTGTTGCTGCAACGGCTTGCCGTCAGCCGCGCACTGCGCCCGCTGGAGCAGACCCGGGTGCAAATCGCCCAACTCCAGCAAGGCCAGCGTTCGGAACTGGATGAGCAGGTACCCGAGGAACTCGAGCCCCTGGTCGAGCAGATCAACCATCTGCTGGCCCACACCGAAGAAACCCTGAAGCGTTCACGCAATGCCCTGGGCAACCTCGGGCATGCCCTGAAAACGCCGCTGGCGGTGCTGGTCAACCTGGCTTCGCGGGAAGAACTGCGCGCCCATCCGGAGCTGCGCGACAACCTGATCGAACACCTGCAGCAGATCGAGCAGCGTATCGCCCGCGAGCTGGGCCGTGCCCGGCTGGCCGGAGAGGCCTTGCCCGGCGCGCATTTCGATTGCAGAGAAGAGTTGCCTGGGCTGTTCGCCACCCTGGGCATGATCCACGATAGCGGCCTGGACCTGAGCTGGCAGGCCTCGCCGCCGGACCTGCGTCTGCCACGGGACCGCGAAGATCTGCTGGAACTGCTCGGCAACCTGCTGGACAACGCCTGCAAGTGGGCAGACAGCCAGGTGCGCCTGCATATCGGGCGCACGGCCGACGCCTACGTGATGGATGTCGACGACGATGGCCCGGGGATCGACAGCGAGCGGCGCGAGGAGGTGCTCAGCCGCGGCATTCGTCTGGATGAGCAGACAGCCGGGCACGGCCTGGGGCTGGGCATCGTGCGTGATATCGTCGACGCCTGGGGCGGCACGATATCGTTGCACGACAGTGATCTGGGTGGGCTGCGGGTGAGAATCGAGTTGCCGCTGCGCGGCCGCTGATCGCTATTGCACTGAGCGTTGTGACCAGGGTTTTCCTCGGTTCCAACCCGGCTCCTGGCCTGGTTGCAGTGCGAGGCATCGATCGACGAATACCTCGCTGTTGCTTACATGCCGTTGGTGAACGCCGGATCGCTCAGGTCGATATTGGCCCGTACCGGCTTAAGCGCTTCACCGTACTGGGCGAGGATGTCCAGAGCGTAGTCGATACGTGCACGAATGCGGCCGTCGTCTTCGCTGGCTGGCTGTTCGTCGTTGAGCACCTTGGTCACCTGACGGATGATCAGGTGTTCCGGCAGGTAGTTGACGCGGCAGTTCTTGTAGCTCGAGCTGCGCAGCTCGGCGATCGGGCTGCCGCCGCCAATGCCCGAAGAGACCCCCACCAGCAGACCCGGCTTGTGGGCCAGCTCGGCCTTGCTGGCGTAGATGAAGAAGTTCTTGATCGCCGGCCCGGCCATGCCGTTCCACTCGGGGGCGATCACCACCACCGCATCGGCGCTTTTCAGGCGCTGGCTGTAATCCGGCCAGGTGCCGTTGTCTTCGGCTGGCCACAAGGGCAGGGGGCCGGTGCCCAGATCGATGACCTGGCTCAGCTCGGCGCGGGTCTTGCCCAGTGCAATCAGACGCTGACGCAGAAAATGGGCAACCTTCGCGGATTGGCTGTCAGGGCGGCTTGAGCCGGCAACCAGAACGATATCGAGCATGTGCATCCTCCATGGGTAAAAGGCGTGAGGCTAACCTTCGCGACTGAAATCGCAAAGGACGTTTGTGCTATTTGCTTAGAACCGTTCTCGAATCGGCCGCATCGATCCAGCTGCAAGCGCACGCTCGGTTTTTTGACACCCAGGTCAGCTTCCGGCAGAGTGCGACGCTTTTTGTGGCCTGCCGCTCCTTGGCGGTCACCCAATGGGCCGTGGCTTGCGCGGCGATTCCAGGAGCCATCAATGAACGCAGTTATCGCCGCCGTCGGCATCATGCTGATCCTCAGCCTTTGCCGGGTCCACGTGGTGGTGGCGCTGATCGTTGGTGCGCTGGCGGGCGGGATGATCGGCGGTCTGGGCATAGAGGGTTCCCTCGCCGCGTTCAACAAGGGACTGGGTGGCGGCGCTACCGTAGCGCTTTCCTACGCCTTGCTCGGGGCCTTCGCCGTGGCCATCGCCAAATCCGGGCTGGCCCATGCCCTGGCCGACAAGGCGCTGGTGCTGGTCGGCCGTCAGGACGCACGCGGTGGTGGCGGCGGTTCGCTGAAGTGGATGCTGGTGGGACTACTGCTGGTGGTAGCGATCTCCTCGCAGAATATCCTGCCTATTCACATCGCCTTCATTCCGCTGCTAGTACCACCGCTGCTGTACGTCATCACTCGCCTGCAGCTCGATCGCCGGCTGATCGCCTGCGTGCTGACCTTCGGCCTGATCACTCCCTACATGTTCCTGCCGGTGGGCTTCGGCAACATCTTCCTCAACGAAATTCTGCTCGCCAACGTGGTGCGCAGTGGCGTGGACGTGACCGGTGTGAACGTCAGCCACGCCATGCTGATCCCGGCCATGGGCATGGTCACCGGCCTGTTGCTGGCGCTGTACAGTTATCGGCGCAAGCGCAGTTACGACCTGGCCCTGGTCGAGCGAACCGAACGTGTGGATGTCGCCTACAACCGCCGTAGCCTGGCAGTGGCAGGTATTGCGGTGGCCATCGCGTTCGGCGCACAGCTGTGGCTCGACTCGATGATCATCGGCGCGCTGCTCGGTTTCGTGGTGTTCTCCGCCTCGGGCATCGTGCGCTGGAAGGAAACCGACGACCTGTTCACCGAAGGCATGAAGATGATGGCGATGATCGGCTTCATCATGATCGCCGCCTCGGGTTTCGCCGAAGTGATGCGCGAGACGGGAGAGGTGAAAGGGCTGGTAGACGCCAGCGCCGAATGGATCGGCGACAGCAAGGGCCTGGGTGTGCTGATGATGCTGTTGGTCGGCCTGCTGGTGACCATGGGCATCGGCTCGTCGTTCTCCACGGTGCCGATCATTGCCGCGATCTTCGTGCCGCTGTGCGTGCAGTTGGGCTTCAGCCCGCTGGCCACGGTGTGCATCGTCGGCACTGCCGGCGCCATCGGCGATGCCGGTTCGCCTGCGTCGGACTCGACCCTCGGCCCGACGGCCGGCCTCAACGTCGACGGCCAGCACAACCATATCTGGGACACCGTGGTGCCCACTTTCCTGCACTACAACCTGCCGCTGCTGGTGTTCGGCTGGGTTGCGGCGATGGTGCTGTAACGCCGCAGGCGCAATTTCCAGACGGCCACTGGCGAGCTTAAGGTTTCGCTGGGGCCTGCCGATGACCTGAGTAGAAGCCTTCTCCCCTTGGCTTCGCCTGGCCACAAGGAAAATAAAAATGCGCCTGACCTTGAAGTCCAAAGTCGTGCTGTTGGCACTGGTTCCGGTTCTGCTGTTCGCCCTGGTGCTCAGCGGCGCTGCCGCCAAGGTGCTGTACGGTCTGGCGGAGCAGGAGGTCACCGAGACCCGTGCTCGCCTGCTGGACGAGAAGCGCAACGAACTGAAGAACTACAGCTCGATCGCCATGGGCGCCGTACAGACGCTCTACGATGCCGCTCCCCAGGGGGATCTGGCCAGCCGAGCGCAGGCCATCGCCATCCTGTCGAAGATCAAGTACGGCCAGGATGGTTACTTCTTCGGGCATGACTCCAACGTGGTCCGGCTGTTCAGAAGCGACAGCCCCGTGGATGTCGGCAAGAGCCTCAACGATCGGCGTGACGTCAACGGCGTCTACGTCAACCGCGAGCTGGTGCGCGTCGCCAAGGACAACAGCAACTACGTCAACTATTCCTCGCCGCTGCCGGGTAACGAATCGATTCAGGTGCCCAAGCTCGCCTACAGCTATTACCTGCCGAAGTGGGACATGGCCCTGGGCACGGCGATCAATCTGGACGGTGTGGAGGCGCAGATCACGACCGTTCGCGAGGGCATCGATCAGCGCGTGAGCACCATCATCACCAGCATCCTGGTAATCGCCGTGGTGTTGCTGGTGGTATTCGGCGTGATCGGGGCGATTCTCGCCAACACCTTCCTGCGCCCCCTGCAGCAGATCAAGGCCAATCTGGACGACATCGCGGCTGGCGATGGCGACCTGACCCGTCGCCTGCCGGTAACCAGCCGCGACGAGCTGGGCGAGCTGGCCGGCTCGTTCAACCGTTTCGTCGACAAGGTGCATGGCCTGGTACGGCAGATCGTCGACATGACCGGGCAACTGACCGAACTGGTCGGCCAGGTTGCCGCCCAGGCGCAACGTTCCGAACAGGCCATGGAGCGTCAGCGCCATGAGACGGATCAGGTTGCCACGGCGATCAACGAGATGTCCGCTGCTGCCCACGAGGTGGCGAAAAGCGCCCAGGGTGCGGCTGAGGCTGCCCAGCAGACCGATCGTGAAGGGCAGGCGGCCAAGCAGGTGGTCGACGGCAGCATCGCCCGCATCCACTCTCTGGTTGGCGACATTCGCGGCAGCGGCACTTCACTCGACAACCTGCAGAAGGACGTGCACTCCATCGTCAGCGTGCTCGACGTGATCCGCTCGATCGCCGAACAGACCAACCTGCTGGCCCTCAATGCGGCCATCGAGGCGGCGCGTGCGGGTGAGGCTGGCCGAGGTTTCGCCGTGGTCGCCGATGAGGTTCGGGCGCTGGCCAGCCGTACCCAGCAAAGCACCCAGGAGATTCAGGGCATGATCGACCGCCTGCAGAGCGGCACCCGCGATGCGGTCAACGCCATGCGCCAGTCCAGCGATGCCGGCGATATCACCAGCGAACAGGCCAACAAGGCCGGCACCTCGCTGGACGCCATCGCCGGGCTGATCGGCACCATCAACGCCATGAACGCGCAGATCGCCAGCGCCGCCGAAGAGCAGACCGCGGTCGCCGAGGAGATCAACCGCAGCGTGCATCAGATTGCCGGCGCAGTGGACAGCGTCGCCGACGAAACCCGCCAGGGCGCACAGACCGCACGCAGCCTGGCACAGCTGGGGCAGGGCCTGGAGCAACTGGTACGCCAGTTCAGAATCTGAGTAGCGTGGGCAGGGATGCCCTTCTCGAGAAGTTTCTCGCACTTTGTTCGGACCACAGCACACTAACGGGCATACCCCTCCTGTGATCCGACCATGCCGACTACCTCCCTCGAAAAGAAAACCTTCATCCTGCTGCTCGTCCTGGTGACGATCGCTTTCATCTGGATCCTGCTGCCGTTCTACGGGGCGGTGTTCTGGGCGGTGGCGCTGGCGGTGGTGTTCGCCCCCCTGCAGCGGCGCATGGCCCGGCGCATTGGCGGGCGCGGCAACCTGTCGGCCTTGCTGACGCTGGTCATTTGCCTGTTGGTGGCGATTCTACCGGTGATCTTCATCACCTCGGCGATGGTTGCCGAGGGCACCAGCATCTATCAGCGCATCGAATCGGGCGATCTGGATGTCGGCGCCTACGTCACCAGTACCAAGGAGATGCTCCCCGCGTTCATGCAGCAGCAGATCGATCGTATCGGTATGGGTAATCTGGACGGCCTGCGTGAGCAGATTTCCAGCGGCGCCGCGGCGGGCAGCCAGTACCTGGCGACCAAGGTGTTCTCCATTGGTCAGGGCACCATTCAGTTCGTGATCAGCTTTTTCATCATGCTCTATCTGCTGTTTTTCCTGCTGCGCGATGGCCAGGAACTGGTGCGGGATATCCGCATGGCAGTCCCGCTGGGCGACAACACCAAACGTCGCTTGCAGATCAAATTCACCCGAGTGGTTCGCGCTACGGTCAAAGGCAACATCGTGGTCGCTGCGGTACAGGGCGCCCTGGGTGGTCTGATCTTCTGGGTGCTGGGCATTCCCAGCCCACTGCTATGGGGCGTGCTGATGGCCTTCCTGTCGCTGCTGCCCGCCGCAGGCGCCGGCATCGTCTGGGCTCCGGTTGCCATTTACCTGTTCCTCAGCGGCAGCATCTGGCAGGCCGTGGTACTGACCCTGTTCGGCGTGCTGGTAATCGGCCTGGTGGACAACATCCTGCGTCCGATCCTGGTCGGCAAGGACACTCGCTTGCCCGATTACCTGATCCTGATCTCGACCCTGGGCGGCATGGCGCTGTTCGGTCTCAACGGCTTCGTTCTCGGCCCGCTGATAGCGGCATTGTTCGTCGCCAGCTGGAACCTGTTCAGCGCCGGTAAGAAGACCGTCAGATTGCCCGAATAAGAGTGCGCACAAACCAGAACGGCTGCCCAAGGGCAGCCGTTCTTCGTTATCAGGCAGAACCATCGTTCATCGGTAGCCTGGGTGAAGCCAAGCGAAACCCGGCGGCGGTAGCCGCGTGAGTGAGGGTACTCGTCTTCCTGCGCATCGCTTCGCTCAGCGGCAGGCTACGTGGTGTGCCCGGCCAGCTTTCGGATGCTGAATGAAAAATGGCTGCCCAGTGGCAGCCATTTTTCGTTGCAGTGCGATCAGAGCGCGGCGCTGAGGCCTGCCTGTTGCACCAGATCCAGCAGCGGCTGTGGGTAGACGCCGAGGATGAAGGCCAGAATGGTCACCAGAATCAGCATGATCCCACCGGCACGCTGGCCCCAGTTGAACTGGGCATCGTGGCGATGCAGATTGGGCTCGACCAGGAACAGCGTGACCATCACCCGCAGGTAGTAGAACACCGCGATGGCACTGCCCAGAATCAGCGCGCCGATCAGCCACCACAGTTGCGCCTGAACGCCTGCGGCAATCACGTAGAATTTGCCGATGAAGCCCGCGGTGAGCGGGATACCGGCCAGCGACAGCATCATCACCGTGAGTACCGCGGTCAGGTACGGACGGCGCCAGAACAGGCCGCGGTACTCGTACAGCGCGTCAGCGTCACGGCCATTGTAAGGCGTGGACATGAGCGTGATCACACCGAACGCGCCGAGGCTGGTGAGCACGTAGGTGGCCATGTATACACCGATGGCTTCCACGGCCAGGCCTTTGCTGGCGATCAGTGCCACCAGCAGATAACCGAAGTGGGCGATGGACGAATAACCGAGCAGACGCTTGAGGTTGTTCTGTACCAGAGCCAGCAGGTTGCCGAACAGGATCGAGGCGATGGCGATGACCGTCAGCAGGTCGTTCAGCCAGCCGCCGGCGGTGGCCGGAGAGAGCTGATAAAGACGCAGCAGCACGGCGAACACCGCCACCTTGCTGGCCGTGGCCAGGAACGCGGCGACAGGAGCCGGAGCACCTTCGTAGACGTCTGGCGTCCACAGGTGGAACGGCACCATGGACAGCTTGAACGCCAGGCCGATGAGCATCATGCCGATGCCGATCTGCACCAGTTGACTGCCGCTGGCACCGGCCAGACTGGCACCGATCTCGGCGAAGCTCAGGCTGCCGGCGTCGGCATACAGCAGCGCCATGCCGAACAGCAGGAAGGCACTGCCGGCTGCCGACAGCACCATGTACTTGATACCGGCTTCCAGGGAACGCTTGTTGAAGTAGGCGTAGGCGATCATCCCGTAGGTCGGTACCGAGAGCAGCTCCAGGCCGATGAACAGGCCTGCCAGGTGCTCGGTGCTGACCAGCACCAGGCCGCCGGCGGCGGAGAGCAGCAGCAGGAGATACATCTCCTCGCGGTTGCGCGGGTAGCCCTTGGTCTTGCCGTCGTCGACCGTCGCCTCGCCCAGGTAGGCGTGGGTCAGGGTCACGCAGGCCAGCGTCGCGATCAGTACCAGCGCCATGTAGTAACAGGCGAAAGTGTCGATCTGCATCAGCGGGGTGACCTGCAGCGGGGTGACGCCGATGGTCGGCAGCAGCGACAGCAGCGCCGCGTTGAGGCCGATCACCGAGAGCACGAAGGTCAGCGCGTGGCTGCGTTTCCAGGCGATGGCCAGCATCACCACGACCACGGTGGCGCAGGTGACCAGCAGCGGGAGCAGGGCGATCAGGTGTTGGGTGGTGAATTCCACAGCGTGATGTTCCATAACGTCTACTGGCCCGAAGCGAGTTGATTGAGGGCGCCGCTGAACCACTGCTGCACGCCTTGCATGCTGGCGGCGGAGGTGTCGAGCACCGGCTGCGGGTAAACGCCGAGCAGAATCAGCAGCACGGCCAGGCACAGCACCATGCTCAGTTCACGGAATTGCAGGCCTGGCAGTGGGCTGTCGTTCTTCACCGGGCCGAAATGCGCACGGTGGATCATGATCAGCGAGTACACCGAGCCCAGCACCAGACCGGTCGCCGCGATCACGGTGACCCAGGGTGCGGTCGGGAAGCTGCCGATCAGAATCAGGAACTCGCCAACGAAGTTGCCGGTGCCCGGCAGCCCCAGTGCGGCAGCGGCGAAGAACAGGCTCAACGCCGGCAGCCAGGACATGCGTGCCCAGATGCCACCCATCTCGCGCATGTCGCGGGTATGCAGGCGCTCGTACAGCTGACCGCAGAGGATGAACAGTGCAGCAGCCGACAGGCCGTGAGCCATCATCTGCACCACCGCGCCCTGCAGGGCGATCTGGCTGCCGGAGTAGATGGCGATCAGCACGAAGCCCATGTGCGACACGCTGGAGTAGGCCACCAGGCGCTTGATATCGGTCTGCGCGAAGGACAGCAATGCGCCGTAGATGATCGCGAACACGCCCAGGTACATGGCGATGGGCGCGAACTCGGCGGAAGCATTGGGGAACAGCGGCAACGCGAAACGCAGCAGGCCGTAGGCCGCAGTCTTCAGCAGGATACCGGCGAGGTCCACGGAACCGGCGGTCGGTGCCTGAGCGTGAGCGTCCGGCAGCCAGGAGTGGAAGGGCACCACCGGGAACTTCACCGCGAAGGCGATGAAGAAGCCGAGCATCAGCAGGTATTCGGTGCCTTCCGACAGTTCGGTCTTGAGCAGGTCCGCGTAGTTGAAGGTGAACACGCCGGTCTGGTTGAAGTGCACGAACACCAGGCCGAGGATCGCAACCAGCATCACCAGGCCGCTGGCCTGCGTGAAGATGAAGAACTTGGTGGCCGCGTTGATGCGGCTCTTGCCAGGGCTGCCGCTATGACCCCAGAGCGCGATGAGGAAATACATCGGCACCAGCATCATTTCCCAGAAGAAGAAGAACAGGAACAGGTCGATGGCCAGGAACACACCTACCACGCCGCCGAGAATCCACATCAGGTTGAGGTGGAAGAAGCCGACGCGGTTCTGGATCTCGTTCCACGAGCAGAGCACCGAGAGCACACCGAGCAGGCCGGTGAGGGTGACCATCAGTACCGACAGGCCATCCATCGCCAGGTGAATGCTGATGCCGAAGCGCTCGATCCAGCGCACCTGGAACTCGTGGGCCCAGCGTGGCTCGGCACCCGGCGCAGGCGCCAGGCTGAAGTCGCCGGTGCCCCACAGCCACAGGCCGAGGCCGAACAGCAGGGACATGGTCAGCAGCGCTATCCAGCGCGGCAGGGTTCCGCCGAAGCGCTCCGCCTGCCAGCACAACAGGCCGCCGATGAAGGGAATCAGGATTAGCCAAGGCAGAATCATGACGGGCGAGTTTCCTTAGAAAAAGTATTCGGGATCATCGGTCAGGCCAGCAACACAGCGGCGAGCACCAGCACGGCGCCCCCGGCGATGGAGATGGCGTACCAGCGCAGATGCCCGGTCTCGCTGCGGCTCAACACGCCATGACCGCCGCGCGCCAGGCGCGGCACGATGCCAATGGCACCGTCGATGGGGTCGCGGGCGAGCACGCGGCAGAGGAACAGGTAGGGCTGCACGAAAATCTTGTCGTAAAGCCAGTCGAAGCCCCAGGCGGCGAACCACCAGGCCGACAGGAAGCGACCCGGCGCGCTGCTGGCGACGGTATTCACGAAACTGCGCTTGCCGAGGAACAGCATGGCCGCCAGCAGGATGCCGGCCAGGGCGATGCAGCCCGAGACGATTTCCAGGCTGTGCTTGGCTTCGCCACCGGCATGGCCGGCGCTCTGCGGCAACACGCCAGCCAGTGGCGGGGTGATCCAGGCGCCGATGAAGGTCGACAGCACGATCAGCACCAGCAGCGGCAGGTTGTGGGCGATGCCATGACCGGCGTGGGCCTCGGTCTTCTGCTCGCCATGGAAGGCGATGAAGATCAGCCGGAAGGTGTAGATCGAAGTCATGAAGGCGCCCAGCAGGCCGGCGTAGAGCAGGCCGGAGTTACCGCTGGCGAAGGCTTCCCAGAGGATCTCGTCCTTGGAATAGAAGCCCACGGTGATCAGCGGCAGCGCTGCCAGGGCCGAGCCACCGACGATGAAGCTGGCGTAGGCCAGTGGCAGTTTCTTCCACAGACCGCCCATCTTGAAGATGTTCTGCTCGTGGTGGCAGGCATGGATCACCGAACCGGAGGCCAGGAACAGCAGCGCCTTGAAGAACGCGTGGGTCATCAGGTGGAAGATCGCCGCGTCCCAGGCACCAACGCCCAGGGCCAGGAACATGTAGCCGATCTGGCTCATGGTCGAGTAGGCGAGGATGCGCTTGATGTCGGTCTGAACCAGGGCGGCGAAACCCGCCAGCACCAGGGTCACGCCACCGACGATGCCGACCAGATGGAGAATTTCCGGGGTCAGCAGGAACAGGCCGTTGGTGCGGGCGATCAGGTAGACGCCCGCGGTGACCATGGTGGCGGCGTGGATCAGTGCCGAAACCGGAGTCGGACCGGCCATGGCGTCAGCCAGCCAGGTCTGCAGCGGCAACTGCGCGGATTTGCCGACCGCGCCGCCGAGCAGCATCAGGGTCGCCAGCCACAGCCAGGTATCGCCAGCCGCGTACTTCTGCGGGGCCAGCACCATCAGCTCCTGAATGTTCAGGGTGCCGAGGTTGAGGAACAGCAGGAACAGGCCAATCATCAGGAACACGTCACCGATGCGGGTGACGATGAAGGCCTTCAGCGCCGCATTGCCGTTGGGCACGTGCTTGTAATAGAAGCCGATCAGCAGGTACGAGCACAGGCCTACGCCTTCCCACCCGAAGAACAGGGTCATCAGGTTGTCGCCCAGCACCAGCAGCAACATGCTGAAGATGAACAGGTTGGTGTAGGAGAGGAAGCGCGAATAACCCTCTTCACCACGCATGTACCAGCTGGCGAACATGTGGATCAGGAAGCCCACGCCGGTGACCACGCCGAGCATGGTCAGCGACAGGCCGTCCAGATACAGGGTGAAGCTCGGCGCCAGGCCATCGACGCTCATCCACTGCCACAGGGTCTGGGTGTACACCCCGCCTGCCGGTGGTGCGCTGTTGAACTGCCACATGATCCAGGCGGTGGTCAGTGCCGACAGGCCGACCGAGCCGACGCCGATCAGTGCCGCGCTGCCTTCGCTCAGGCGACCACGGGAGAAAGCCAGAATGAACCAGCCAATCAGGGGGAACAGTAACGTCAGGAATAGGAAGTTCATCCGCGCATCTCGCTGGCTGCGTCGATATCGAGGGTGTGGAAGCGGCGATACAGCTGCAGCAGGATCGCCAGGCCGATGCTCGCTTCGGCAGCCGCCAGGGCGATGACCAGAATGAACATTATCTGCCCGTCAGCCTGGCCCCAGCGCGCACCTGCCACGACGAAGGCCAGGGCTGCGGCGTTCATCATCACTTCCAGGCTCATCAGCACGAACAGGATGTTGCGGCGCACCATCAGGCCGACCAGGCCGAGACTGAACAGCACGCCGGCCAGCGCCAGGCCGTGCTCCATTGGAATACCGTTCATGGCGTAGCGTCCTTGATGTCATTGCGGCCCAGGTGATACGCGGCGACCAGCGCGGCAAGCAGCAGCATGGAAGCCAGCTCCACGGCCAGCAGATAAGGGCCGAACAGGTGAATGCCGACGGCTTTGGCATCGACCGTGGTATGGCCGATGGTGGCACCGCTCGGTACGGCGAACAGCACGTACAGCAATTGCCCCAGCAGCACGGCGGAAAGCAGCGCCGGACCAATCCAGATGCCTGGGCTGAGCCAGGTACGTTCCTGCTCGACCGAGGCCGGGCCCAGGTTGAGCATCATCACCACGAACACGAACAGCACCATGATGGCGCCGGCGTAGACGATGATTTCCAGCGCGCCGGCGAACGGCGCACCCAGGCTGAAGAACACCATGGAAACGGCCAGCAGCGAGATGATCAGGTAGAGCAGGGCGTGCACCGGGTTCTTGCTGGTGATCACGCCCAGGGTCGAGGCAACCGCGACCCCGGCAGAGAAGTAGAAGGCGAATTCCATTATGGCAACAACCCTTTGACGTTGATCGGCTCGGCTTCATCCTGCGCGGCGCCCTTGGGCTTGCCGGCAATGGCCATGCCGGCCACGCGGTAGAAGTTGTAGTCCGGGTTCTTGCCAGGGCCGGAGATCAGCAGATCCTCTTTCTCGTAGACCAGATCCTGACGCTTGTACTCGCCCATCTCGAAATCCGGGGTGAGCTGGATCGCGGTGGTCGGACAGGCTTCCTCGCACAGGCCGCAGAAGATGCAGCGCGAGAAGTTGATGCGGAAGAAGTCCGGGTACCAGCGACCGTCCTCGGTTTCCGCCTTCTGCAGCGAGATGCAGCCCACCGGGCAGGCCACGGCGCACAGGTTGCAGGCCACGCAGCGCTCTTCGCCGTCGGGGTCGCGGGTCAGCACGATGCGGCCCCGGTAGCGTGGCGGCAGGTAAACCTGCTCTTCCGGGTATTGCAGGGTGTCGCGCTTGCGGAAGCCATGGCCGAAGACCATCACCAGGCTGCGCAACTGGGTCGCGGTACCGACCAGTACGTCCCATATGTATTTGAACATCGCTTTTTCTCCTTACTGGGCCGTGGCCAGCACAACGGCGCCGGTCACCAGCAGGTTGATCAGGGTCAGCGGCAGACAGAACTTCCAGCTGAAGGCCATGACCTGGTCATACCGTGGGCGCGGGATGGAGGCGCGCAGCAGGATGAAGATCATGATGAAGAAGCAGGTCTTGATCGCGAACCAGAAGAACGGGATCTGCGGCAGGATGCCGAACGGGCCGTGCCAGCCGCCGAAGAACAGGGTCACCAGCAGGGCGGAAATGGTCACGATGCCGATGTATTCACCGACGAAGAACATGCCCCATTTCATGCCGGCATACTCGATGTGGTAGCCGTCGGCCAGTTCCTGCTCCGCTTCCGGCTGGTCGAAGGGGTGACGGTGAGTCACGGCCACACCAGCGATGAAGAAGGTGCAGAAGCCGAAGAACTGCGGAATGATGAACCACAGGTTCTGCGCCTGGTAGTCGACGATATCGCGCATGTTGAACGAGCCGACCTGGGCGACGATGCCCATCAGCGCCAGGGCCAGGAACACTTCGTAGGAAATGGTCTGGGCCGACGCGCGCAGGCTGCCGAGCAGGGCGAACTTGTTGTTGCTCGACCAGCCGGCGAACAGCACGGCGTATACCGACAGACCCGCCATGGCGAAGAAGAACAGAATGCCGATGTTCAGGTTCGCCACGCCCCAGTTGGGGGTGATCGGGATGATCGCGAAGGCGATCAGCATCGCGCCCATGGCGATCACCGGAGCCAGGGTGAAGATCACCTTGTCGGCGAACGGTGGCGTCCAGTCTTCCTTGAAGAACATCTTCAGCATGTCCGCGGCGATCTGGAACATGCCGAACGGGCCGACGCGGTTGGGGCCGTAGCGATCCTGCCACCAGCCGAGCAGACGGCGCTCGACGAAGCTCAGCAGGGCACCGGTGACCACCACCGCAAGCAGGATGACGATGGCCTTGAGCACTTCCTGAATGATGTCGAGCAACTGAGGCGTCAGCCAACTCATCGCGCGGCCTCCCCGATGTTGGTCACGGCCGCACCGGCGATGCCAGCAGGAATGCCTGCCAGGCCCGCTGGCAAGCCAACCAGGCCGACACCCAGCTCTTCGCTGACGCGCAGCGGCAGGCGCAGGTTTTGGCCATTGACGTTCAGCTGCAGCAGGGCGCCGTCGTTGACACCGAGGCGATCGGCCTCATCCTTGGCCAGGGCCACGTAGGCCTCAGGCGTGCGTTCGGCGATCGGCGCGGCGCGCGAGGACATTTCCTCGCTGCCGAACAGGTGGTGCAGCGGTACTGCCTGCCAGGTGCCCTGAGCCGGGTTGAAGGCCGTTGGCGCGCTGAACCAGCCCAGGTTTCCACCTTTGGCTTCGATCAGGCGTACGCCTGGGTCGCCTGCACGCAGATGACCACCGACTTCGTCCTGGAACTTGTTCCAGGCCTGGGGCGAGTTCCAGCCTGGCGACCAGGCGAAGGGGATCTGCTGACGGTCTTCCTTGCTGCCCGAATAGCCTTCCATGGAGAACGCGAAAGCCGAGTCCTTGTCCTGGGGCTGACGCGGTTCGTGCACGCTGATATTGGCGCGCATGGCGGTACGCCCGCTGTAGCGGTGCGGCTCACGAGCGAGCTTGAGGCCCTTGATGCGGAACGAGGCGCTTGGCGCGGCGTCACGGATACCGGCCAGCTCGGCGCTGCTGGCCGCGCAGGCGGCGGTGACCTGATCCAGCTGCGTCCAGTCCACGCCACGGTTGTGCAGCGTGCTGTGCAGCGCGTGCAGCCAGCGCCAGCCTTCACGCACCAGGATGTTGGCGTCGTAGTAGGACGGATCGTAAACCTGGAAGAAGCGCTGCGCGCGACCTTCCTGGCTGACCAGGGTGCCGTCGCCTTCGGCGAAACTGGCGGCTGGCAGCAGCAGGTGCGCCTTGGCCGTGGTGGCGGTGCTCTGGTGATCGGCGACGATCACCACCTTGGCGGCTGCCAGGGCAGCGTCGACACGGGCAGCGTCAGCGCGGTGGTAGAGGTCGTTTTCCAGCACCACCAGTGCGTCGGCCTGGCCCGAGGTGAGCGCGTGCAGCGCGTCGTCCAGGCTGTTGCCGGCGAACTTGTCGCCCATCAGCAGGGCCAGGCCCATGCTGTTGGCTTCCGGCACCACCAGACTGATGGAGCCGGCCTTGTCGCGATTCTTCAGGGCGCTGGCGATGTTCGCCGCTGCTTCGATCAGGGCGCGATTGCCCAGCGAAGCACCGGAGACGATCAGCGGGCGCTTGGCGTTCAAGAGCGCGTCGGCGATGCGTTGCACCAACTCGGCGGCTTCAGCTTCCAGACCTTCGACTGCCGGTGCGCTCGGGTCAATGGCGTGAGCCACGGCGAAACCGATACGCGCGAGGTCGTCCGGCGCGGCGTGTACGCACTGCTCGGCAACATCGTCGAGGCGCGTGGCGGTGACGCTGGCAATGAACAGTGGATTGAGCGCGTGCTGGGCGACGTTCTGCACCGCAGCCATGTGCCAGTCCTGAATCTTCGCACCGGCCGCGATCTCGGTGGCCTTGCCCTTGACCGACTGGCGCAGCGCCAGAGCGATACGGGCGGCGGTCTGGGTCAGGTCTTCACCGAGCACGAATACCGCGTCGTGGTCTTCGATATCGCGCAGGGTCGGCACCGGCAGCGGGCCGTTCTGCAGCACGTCACGGATCAGGCGGATATTGGCCTGCTCAGCCGCCGCGATACCGGAATAGAAGTTCTCGGCGCCGACCAGTTCGCGCAGGGCGAAGTTGCCCTCGAGGCTGGCACGCGGCGAGCCGATGCCGATCACCTTGCGGTTCTTCAGCAGGGCAGCGGCCTGATCGAGGGCGGCATCGAGGCCCATCTTCATCTTGCTGAGCACCATCAACGGCTGACGCGGACGGTCTTCACGGTTGACGTAGCCATAACCGAAACGGCCACGGTCGCAAAGGAAGTACCCGTTCACCGAGCCGTTGAAGCGGTTCTCGATGCGACGCACTTCGCCATAGCGCTCGCCCGGGCTGGTGTTGCAGCCGCTGGAGCAGCCATGGCAGATGCTCGGCGCGAACTGCATGTCCCACTTGCGGTTGTAACGCTCGGAGTGGGTCTTGTCGGTGAACACGCCGGTCGGGCAGACCTCGACCAGGTTGCCGGAGAACTCGCTTTCCAGGGTGCCGTCTTCGACACGCCCGAAATACACGTTGTCGTGAGCGCCGTAGACGCCCAGATCGGTACCGCCAGCGTAGTCCTTGTAGTAACGCACGCAGCGGTAGCAGGCGATGCAGCGGTTCATCTCGTGGGCGATGAACGGGCCGAGTTCCTGGTTCTGGTGAGTACGCTTGGTGAAGCGATAACGACGGGCGTTGTGGCCGGTCATCACCGTCATGTCCTGCAGGTGGCAGTGGCCGCCTTCCTCGCAGACCGGGCAGTCGTGCGGGTGGTTGGTCATCAGCCATTCGACGACGCTCTTGCGGAAGGCCACGGCCTCTTCGTCGTCGATGGAAATCCAGCTGTTGTCGGTCGCCGGCGTCATGCAGGACATGACCAGGCGGCCGCGCTTGTCGTTTTCGTCGGTGTACTGCTTCACCGCACACTGGCGGCAGGCGCCGACGCTGCCGAGCGCCGGGTGCCAGCAGAAGTAGGGGATATCGAGTCCGAGGGACAGACAGGCCTGCAGCAGGTTGTCCGCACCATCGACTTCGAGATCTTTGCCGTCTACGTGGATAGTGGCCATTTTCTTCAGTCTTCGTTTGCCCACCCGAAGGTGGACGGGCTAAGGGAATTCTTTGTCGTGACCCGGGCCGGACGGCGCAGCGCGCCCACATGTCCGGCCATCAGGCTCATACCGCGTGTGCCGCCACGGGCGGCTGGATCGCGTCGGTGATCACACCGGCGTCGAACTCCTCGCGGAAATACTTGATCGCGCTGCCCAGCGGCTCCACGGCACCCGGCGCGTGAGCGCAGAAGGTCTTGCCGGGGCCGAGGAAATTGACCAGGCCGAGCAGGGTGTCGATGTCCTCGCGGGTGCCTTGCTTGCGCTCCAGAGCGCGCAGGATCTTCACGCTCCACGGCAAACCGTCACGGCAGGGCGTGCACCAGCCGCAGGATTCGCGAGCGAAGAACTCTTCCATGTTGCGCAGCAACGACACCATGTTCACCGTGTTGTCGATGGCCAGGGCCAGGCCGGTACCCATACGGGTGCCGACCTTGGCGATGCCGGCGGCGTACATGGAAGCATCCAGATGTTCGGGAAGCAGGAAGCCGGTACCGGCGCCGCCTGGCTGCCAGGCCTTGAGCGTGTAACCGTCGCGCATGCCACCGGCGTAGTCTTCGAACAGTTCGCGGGCGCTGATGCCGAATGGCAGCTCCCAGATGCCCGGGTTCTTGACCTTGCCGGAGAAGCCCATCAGCTTGGTGCCGTGGTCTTCGCTGCCTTCGCGGGCCAGGGATTTGTACCAGTCGACGCCGTTGCCGATGATCGACGGCACGTTGCACAGGGTTTCGACGTTGTTGACGCAGGTCGGCTTGCCCCACACACCCACGGCGGCCGGGAAGGGCGGCTTGGCGCGCGGGTTGGCGCGACGGCCTTCCAGGGAATTGATCAGTGCGGTTTCTTCACCGCAGATATAACGCCCGGCGCCGGTGTGTACGAACAGCTCGAAGTCGAAACCGCTGCCGAGAATGTTCTTGCCCAGCAGGCCGGCAGCCTTGGCTTCGTCGATTGCCCGATTGAGGTTGGCGGCCGCGTCGACGTATTCGCCGCGCAGGAAGATGTAGCCACGATAGGCCTTCAGCGCCCGGGCGCTGATCAGCATGCCTTCCACCAGAAGGTGCGGCAGCTGTTCCATCAGCATGCGGTCTTTCCAGGTGTTGGGCTCCATCTCGTCCGCGTTGCACAGCAGGTAGCGGATGTTCAGGGATTCATCGTTGGGCATCAGGCCCCACTTCACGCCCGTGGGGAAGCCAGCACCGCCACGGCCCTTGAGGCCGGAATCCTTGACCGTCTGCACGATGTCGGCCTGGGCCATTTCGGCCAGTGCCTTGCGGGCAGCGGCATAGCCGTTCTTCTGCTGGTATTCCTCCAGCCAGACCGGTTGCGCGTCATCGCGCAGGCGCCAGGTCAGCGGATGAGTCTCTTCGCTGCGAGCGATGCGGTTCGCCGGGCCGAAAGACGTCAGCAGGTTCGAGCTGCGACTGATCATTGGAAATTCTCCAGCAGTTGCGCCACGCCTTCGGGTTGAACGTCACCGAAGGTCTCGTCGTCGATCATCATCGCCGGCGCCTTGTCGCAATTGCCCAGGCAGCACACGGGCAGCAGGGTGAAGCGGCCGTCAGCGGTGGTTTGCCCAGGCACGATGCCCAGCTCGGACTTGATGCTGCCGAGAACGTTTTCATGGCCGCCGATGAAGCAGGTCATGCTGTCGCACACACGGATGATGTGGCGGCCGACGGGCTGGCGGAAAATCTGGCTATAGAAGGTGGCGACACCTTCCACGTCGCTGGCCGGGATCCCGAGGATCGCGCCGATGGCGTCGGCGGCGCCGTCCGGCACCCAGCCGCGTTCCTTCTGCACGATCTTCAGGGCTTCGATGGACGCCGCACGGGGGTCTTCGTAGTGGTGCATCTCGTGCTCGATGGCCGAGCGCTCGGTTTCGCTGAGGGCGAAACGGTCGGTCTGAATCAGGGCTGCATTGCTCATGGTGTTTTCCTCAGCGATCCACGTCGGCCATAACGAAGTCGATACTGCCCAGATACGCGATCAGGTCAGCGACCATGCTGCCGCGGATCACCGAAGGGATCTGCTGCAGGTGCGGGAAGCTCGGGGTACGGATCCGGGTGCGATAGCTCATGGTGCTGCCGTCGCTGGTCAGGTAGTAACTGTTGATCCCCTTGGTCGCTTCGATCATCTGGAAGCTTTCGTTGGCCGGCATGACCGGGCCCCAGGAAACCTGCAGGAAGTGGGTGATCAGCGTTTCGATGTGCTGCAGCGTGCGTTCCTTCGGCGGCGGCGTGGTCAGCGGGTGATCCGCCTTGTACGGGCCTTCCGGCATGTTGCGCATGCACTGGTCGATGATCTTGATGCTCTGACGCATCTCCTCGACACGCACCATGCAGCGGTCATAGGCATCGCCGTTGACGGCCAGCGGCACCTCGAACTCGAAGTTCTCGTAGCCGGAGTAGGGGCGTGCCTTGCGCAGGTCGAAGTCGCAACCGGTGGCGCGCAGGCCGGCCCCGGTGGTGCCCCATTCCAGCGCTTCCTTGGTGTTGTACTGAGCGACACCGATGGTCCGCGCCTTGAGGATGCTGTTGCGCAGCGCGGCCTTCTCGTATTCGTCGAGGCGCTTGGGCAGCCAGTCGACGAATTCCTTGACCAGTTTCTCCCAGCCGCGCGGCAGGTCGTGAGCGACACCGCCGATGCGGTACCAGGCCGGGTGCAGGCGGAAACCGGTGATGGCTTCGATCACCTTGTAGGCACGCTGGCGGTCGGTGAAGGTGAAGAACACCGGGGTCATCGCGCCGACGTCCTGGATATAGGTGCCCAGGAACAGCAGGTGGCTGGTGATGCGGAAGAACTCGGCCATCATGATGCGGATGGTGTCGACCTTCTGCGGCACCTTGATGCCCGCGAGCTTTTCGACCGAGAGCACGTAAGGCAGGTTGTTCATCACCCCGCCGAGGTAGTCGATACGGTCGGTGTAGGGAATGAAGCTGTGCCAGCTCTGGCGTTCGGCCATCTTCTCGGCACCACGGTGGTGGTAACCGACCTCTGGCACGCAATCGACGATTTCTTCACCGTCGAGCTGCAGGATGATGCGGAACGCACCGTGCGCAGACGGGTGGTTGGGGCCGAGGTTGAGGAACATGTAGTCCTCGTTCTCGCTCTGGCGCTTCATGCCCCAGTCTTCGGGGTTGAAGCGTGCGGCTTCCTCCTCGAGCTGTTGCTTGGCCAGGGTCAGGCTGAACGGATCGAATTCGGTGGCGCGCGCCGGATAGTCCTTGCGCAGCGGGTGACCTTCCCAGGTCGGCGGCATCATGATCCGGGTCAGGTGCGGGTGACCGGTGAAATGGATGCCGTAGAGGTCCCACACTTCGCGCTCGTACCAGTTGGCGTTCGGCCAGATACCGGTCACCGAAGGCAGGTTGAGATCGCCCTCGCGCAGGGCCACCTTGATCATCACGTCGCTGTTACGCTCCAGCGACATGAGGTGGTAGAACACGGTGAAGTCAGCGTCCGGCAGGCCGCGACGCTGAGTGCGCAGGCGCTCGTCGACGCCGTGCAGGTCATACAGCATGACGTAGGGGCGCGATGCCTGGCGCAGGAAGCGCAGCACCTCGACGAGCTTGTCGCGGCCGACCCAGATGACCGGCATGCCGGTGCGGGTGGCCTGCAGCGTGAAGCTGTCGGCGCCAAAACGGGATTGAAGCTCAACGACGACGTCTTGGTCGTCCGCCTTGTACGGCGCAATGGACACGGTGGTGTCTGCAGTCATGGTCTCGATCGCTATCGGTCAACGGTGAGAGTGAATCCGGCCTTGCTGGAAAGCGGGACTCAGACTTCGTCAGGGGAACGCAGGTTGGTAACCGCAATACGCTGCTCGCGGCGCTGTTCTTTCTGGGAAGGCATCTCGGCGCGATAAACGCCTTGATCGCCAACGACCCAGGACAGCGGGCGGCGCTCCTGACCGATCGATTCCTGCAGCAGCATCAGCCCTTGCAGAAATGCCTCGGGACGGGGCGGGCAACCGGGTATGTAGACGTCGACGGGAAGGAACTTGTCGACACCCTGAACGACCGAGTAGATGTCGTACATGCCGCCGGAATTGGCGCACGAACCCATGGAGATGACCCACTTGGGCTCGAGCATCTGCTCATAGAGACGCTGGATGACGGGCGCCATCTTGATGAAGCAGGTGCCGGCGATGACCATGAAGTCCGCCTGGCGTGGGGATGCGCGGATTACCTCGGCACCGAAGCGCGCAACGTCGTGCGGCGCGGTGAAGGCGGTGGTCATTTCCACGTAGCAGCACGACAGGCCGAAATTGTACGGCCACAGGGAGTTCTTGCGACCCCAGTTCACCGCACCACTGAGAACATCCGAGAGTTTCCCCATGTAGATGTTCTTGTGCACTTCGTCTTCTAGACGCTGGTCGGAAACGACCTCCTGCTTGCCGATCGGGTATTGCTCGTTGGGAGCATCCGGATCGATCCGAGTAAGTTTGTATTGCATCGCCAAAGCCTCATTGTTTCAGCTTCGCTTGCCGAGACTTACGGCCCTCGGGTGCCCAATCGAGCGCACCGATACGCCAAAGGTAGACAAGACCTGCCAACAGAATGTTTATGAAAACGGCTGCTTCGATGAAGCCGGCCCAGCCGCTTTCGCGAACGGAGACGGCCCAGGCGAAGAGAAAGAGGGCTTCGACGTCGAAGATCACGAAGAGCATCGCGACCAGATAGAATTTTGCGGACAGACGCAGACGTGCGCTGCCAGTGGGAAGCATGCCCGATTCGAACGGCTCGTTCTTGCTGCGGCCCCATGCCTTGCTACCCAGCAGGCTGGATACGCCCATCATGAACGCACAGAGGCCAACGACCCCCAGCAGAAAAACGGCCAACGCCCAGTTGTGGGACAGGGAACTGCTTGCTTCCAACATGCCGGGACTCCTCAGGCAAGGAACGGCTTCACGCGTAATTAAAGTTATGGCAAGGCAACCACAGCCGCCTCGCATCTATTTGCATAATGTTATGCCTGTATTGGGTGTAAGTAAATTTTTCAGCGCAAAAAATTAATATTAAGTCGCTTGCCTGACATCGAGAAAAGAGCATTGGCCCTTTTAAATCAACGACCTATAAAGATGACATGGCTCTATGGTCGCCCCGCTTAAATGCATGTAGTGAATAATTAAACAGACTTCAATGGGAATATTTATCATTTGAGAATTTGTTCTTTTAAGTTTTTACTTGTCGCTTAGTTGTCCATCCATGGCGCACTTCAACACACAATGACCATTGAACTTTCTCGCCTATTAGTTGCAGCAATAAAAAAAACCCGACATCGCTGCCGGGGCTCAAGGGTTACAGCGTGCGCCTGACGACGCGCACGTCTGTCAGTTCTGTCAGTGGAACTGGTTCATCGTGTTGTCCTTGCCGCCGGCCTTCAGTGCCGCTTCACCCGCAAAGTACTCCTTGTGGTTGTCGCCGATGTCCGAGCCCGCCATGTTCTGGTGCTTGACGCAGGCGATGCCCTGGCGGATCTCCTGACGCTGCACGCCCTTCACGTAGGCCAGCATGCCCTGGTCGGCGAAATAGCCCTTGGCGAGGTTGTCGGTGGACAGCGCCGCAGTGTGGTAGGTGGGCAGGGTGATCAGGTGGTGGAAGATACCGGCGTTGGCCGAACCATCGCGCTGGAAGGTGCGGATCTTCTCGTCGGCAACCTGAGCCAGCTCGGTCTCGTCGTACTCGACGCTCATCAGCTTGGCGCGGTCGTAGCCGGAAACATCCTTGCCGTCGGCGACGAACGCGTCGAATACCTGCTGACGGAAGCTCAGCGTCCAGTTGAACGACGGGCTGTTGTTGTAGACCAGCTTGGCATTGGGAACGACTTCGCGAACGCGATCGACCATGGCCTTGATCTGCCCGACGTGAGGCTTCTCGGTTTCGATCCAGATCATGTCGGCGCCGTTCTGCAGCGAGGTGATGCTGTCCAGTACGCAGCGATCTTCACCGGTGCCCTTGCGGAACTGGAACAGGTTGGACGGCAGGCGCTTGGGTCGCAGCAGCTTGCCTTCGCGGTTGATCACCACGTCGCCGTTCTTCAGTTCCGATGCACTGATTTCATCGCAGTCGAGGAACGAGTTGTACTGGTCACCCAGGTCGCCCGGCTCGCTGGTCACGGCGATCTGCTTGGTCAGGCCTGCCCCCAGGGAGTCGGTACGGGCGACGATCACGCCGTCGTCCACGCCCAGCTCGAGGAAGGCATAGCGCACGGCGTTGATCTTGGCCAGGAAGTCGACATGGGGAACGGTGACCTTGCCATCCTGGTGGCCGCACTGTTTCTCGTCGGACACCTGGTTCTCGATCTGGATGCAGCAGGCGCCTGCCTCGATCATTTTCTTGGCCAGCAGGTAAGTGGCCTCCGGGTTGCCGAAGCCGGCGTCGATGTCGGCGATGATCGGCACCACATGGGTTTCGAAATTGTCGATCTGCGCCTGAATTTCGCTCTGCTTGGCCTTGTCACCGGCGTCGCGGGCGGCGTCCAGGGCGTTGAACAGCAGGTCCAGCTCACGGGCGTCGGCCTGGCGCAGGAAGGTGTAGAGCTCCTCGATCAGCGCGGCGACGGCGGTCTTCTCGTGCATGGACTGATCGGGCAGCGGGCCGAAGTCGGAACGCAGCGCGGCGATCATCCAGCCGGACAGGTAGAGGTAGCGCTTGTTGGTGGTCTTCAGGTGCTTCTTGATGGAAATCAGCTTCTGTTGGCCGATGAAACCGTGCCAGCAGCCGAGGGACTGGGTATAGACGGAGGAGTCGGCGTCGTACTCGGCCATGTCCTTGCGCATGATGGCTGCCGTGTACTTGGCGACGTCCAGGCCGGTCTTGAAGCGGTTCTGGGCGCGCATGCGTGCGACGGATTCCGGTTTGATGGCGCTCCAGCTGCTGCCAGCGGCTTCTTTCAGGGCGGCAACGGCTTTGATGTCGTTTTCGTAAGCTGACATGGTCAATCCTTCAAGTGTGTGTTTGGTCGAGCGCCGAACGTAGCGCGCAGTCAAGGCGCAGGGCTCGGAGCGAGCTCACCGCAGACGTTGAGAGGAAACCGGAATGAGGAGGGCACTTGGGTCGGGTGGACGAAACGTATCGTTTGCCACTCGCCGGATAGGCGAGCTGTTGTGCGTGCAGGCCCGTGGACGCCCTTGGCACTGTGCAATTCGATACGTGAAACGCTTCCCCGTCCCTCAGGACAACCTCGTTCCAGTCGCCATCTCGTCGAACTGCCTTGTGGGCTTAACAACACGAATCGATCTTGCGGTAAGCAAGAATACGACCCGGAGGCTCCGTTTCCAGAGCCCCTGATTAGCGGGAGCGAGGCCATCATGCGACCGACGAAAATGTTCGTCAATCGTTTTTGTAGTGTTTTTTTAGATCTACTACATAAGTCTTAGATCGACCGTATAGTCACGTTTTACGGGGCTTTCAGTCGATTACGTCGACCTTCACGCGCATGCTCATATCTTCACGGCCTTCGGTCGAGTAGCGCCGCAATACGCCGCTGCGGTCTGCCTGGCTTTGCTCGCTGCTGCCGCCAATGCTGATCCACTCGCCGATCCGGCCGCTGACCCGGGTATCGGCCTGCTGAATGTCGATCACGCCCGGCTGGTTCTGATTCAGCCGATCCCGGTTGCTGCTGATATCCAGATGCACGACTTCGCCGGCCAGGCTGGCGGTGACGTAGAAGCCCTGGGTGACGTTGCGGTATTCGGTGTTGTTGGTGATCTGGCCGTAGGGGCCGCGGCTGCTGGTGGTCACCGGCACGCTCTGGCCGACCTGAATCAGCGCTGGATAGCCTTCGCTGGTCTGTACCTGCTGAGTGCCGCCGCCGCGGCTGTCGGTGCTGCGGCGAATGATGCGTGCCTGATCACGCCCCTGGATTTCACCGCGGCCGATATCCACCTGGCCGTTGCCGGCGCTGATGCTGCCATCGACGCTGTACCCCCGGTCATCGCGGTAGGCGGACTCACTGGTGTCGACGCTGATCAGCAGCCGCCGGGGCTGGGTATCGAGCTGGCCGAGCAGGGCGCGGACCTCTTCGATCTTGCCGGGTGACGCATTGACGATGAGCTGGTTGCCGTAGGCGCTGACGCGCCCCTCGTTACCGAGGGCCGACTGCACCACGGGCAGCAGGTCGGCTGCGGTCCGGTAGTTGAGCGGGATGACTTCGGTGGCAGCCGACGCCGAGAGACTGAAAGCGAGCAGCGCTGCGCCGAGAAAGCGCCGTTTCAGCAGGAAACTCTTCATAGCAGAAAACTCCGCAAATCAGGATCGGTGATACTGGTATCCCAGGTTTGGTCGAAGAGCCGCTGCAACTGGCGAACACGAGCGGGATCCTGGTATTTCGCATAGCCGGCAAATTGATCCGGCTCGGGGCGCACCAGCAGGCCCTGATCGTCAGCCAGCAGAAAAGCGCCCTCGGGGGCCGGGTAATCGGGATGGCAGCGGCGAATCTGCACGTGACTGGACAGCTTGCGCGACAAGGCGATCAGTCGATGCCCGTCACGAACTGCGCGACTGCTGTCACGCACCAGAATGCGTAGCCGGCTGTTGCGGTGGCTCAACAGAAACTGCGTGCACGCCTGTTGAATGCTGCTGTGGTGGTAGAGCCAGGGCTCGAGGTCGGGGCTGTAAAGGCACAGTGTACGGCCGGCCTGTTGCATCAGTGCCAGCGCATGGCTACGGGCGTGGTCGGGCAAACTGAAACGCTGTAGCGCCTGCTCGCTGCCCAGCACGAAGGGCGCCGGTTCCCAGGCGGCAGGCGATGGCAGCTGGCTGTCCGGGTTGTGCAAGGTGAAACGCCCGGGTGACTCGAACTCGATGGGTTCGAGTTCGGCATCATCGGGCGTGTGTTCATCGTTCATGCTGACCTCTGTGGCACCGGCGTAGCCACAGCTGATTCATCAGCCGCTGCTGCGCACCATGTCGACGTGGGGAATGCCCGCTTCCAGGTATTCGTCACTCACTACAGTGAAGCCCAGCTTTTCATAGAACGGCGTTGCCTGCACCTGGGCGCTGAGCATTTGCTGACTCAGCCCGCGTTTCTCGGCTTCGGCGATCACTGCATGCAGCAGCGCTTCGCCGACCTTCAGTCCGCGCCAGTCCTTGAGTACCGATACCCGACCGATCTGACCATCGGCCAGCAGGCGCGCGGTGCCGATCGGGTAATCGCCTTCGCAGGCGAGAAAATGCACGGCATCACTGTCTTCGGCGTCCCATTCCAGCTCAGGCGGCACCGCCTGCTCAGCGACGAATACCGTTTCACGGATGCGTCGCAGTTCTTCGTAATCCCTGTGCCAGTCGGCGATGCGTACGTGCAGGTCATTCATCGGCGAACTCCACGCTCCCTTGCTTGGCGAGTTCCAGCAGCAGGGTGCGTGCTTCGTCGTTGGCCAGCCATGGGCCAAGGTTTTCCAGGTGCAGGGCATCGGCAGAGCAGATCATTTTCAGCAGCTCACGCAGGCCGGCGGAAACGACGCGACTCTGGCCGCTGGCGAACAGCACCAGGTCTTCGCCGACTTCGGACCAGGCCATGCGTGCACTGGGGTTGCGGATCATCACGGCGCCGTCTTCCAACTGGTCGAGGAAGCCGTCTTCGTCGATCTCGATACCGGCGATCAGCTCCGGGTAGCGTGGCTCGGTCATGAACTGGCCGAACCAGGTCATCAACAGGCGCTCGTCGCTCATGTGCTCGGCGAGCAGCGCCTTGAGGCGGTCCAGGGCGTCGCGCTGAATCTCGTTGGGGTCGCTGACGGGCACGGTGCCGGCGTCGCTATAGCGCGTTTCATCGGGCAGGAACTGACCGAGAAAATCGGTGAAATGGGTCAATACTTCGGCCGCGCTGGGTGCGCGGAAACCCACGGAATAAGTCATGCAGTCATCCTCGGCGGTGCCACTATGGGCCAGGAGCGGCGGCAGATAGAGCATATCGCCGGGCTCGAGAACCCATTCTTCGGTTTGATCGAATTGAGCCAGGATCTTCATGTCGAGATCCGGCAGCAGGGGGCTTTGCGAATCGCACATCTGGCCGATCTGCCAGCGACGACGGCCATGGCCCTGCAGGAGAAACACATCGTAGTTATCGTAGTGCGGACCAACGCCGCCGCCAGGTGCGGCGAAACTGATCATCACGTCATCGATACGCCACTTGGGCAGAAACTTGAATTCTTCCAGCAGCTCGGCAACCTCCGGAACGAACTGGTCGACGGCCTGCACCAGTAGCGTCCATTCGCGCTCTGGCAACTGCGAGAACGCATCCTCGGCGAAGGGGCCCCGGCGCACCTCCCAAGGCGTTTCGCCATGCTCGATTACCAGGCGCGATTCCACTTCTTCCTCGAGGGCGAGGCCGGCCAGTTCGTCCGGAGAGATCGGGCTTTCGAACGCGGGGATGGCCTGGCGCACCAGCAGGGGCTTCTTCTGCCAGTAATCGCGCAGGAACTCACGTGCGCTCAGGCCACCCAATAGCTGAAGAGGAGCATCAGGATTCATCTGTAAGTCCTTGATATTTATTAAAGCGTATAAAAAGAAACGCCCGGCTTCAGCCGGGCGTCCTTGAGACTGGCTATAGCCTAGATGCGTTTGGCCTGAGCCACCGCGTTGCCGATGTAGTTGGCGGGAGTGAGCTGCTTGAGCTCTTCCTTGGCCTGCTGCGGCATATCCAGGCCATCGATGAAGGCCAACAGCGCTTCTGGCGTGATGCCCTTGCCACGAGTGAGCTCCTTGAGCTTCTCATAGGGGTTCTCGATGGCGTAGCGACGCATAACGGTCTGGATCGGCTCAGCGAGCACTTCCCAGCAGGCGTTCAGGTCTTCAGCAATACGTTGAGCATTGAGCTCCAACTTGCTGATTCCCTTGAGGCTTGCTTCATAAGCGATCACGCTGTGGGCGAAGCCGACACCGAGGTTGCGCAGCACGGTGGAATCGGTCAGGTCACGCTGCCAGCGGGAAATCGGCAGCTTGCTGGCCAAGTGCTGGAACAGCGCGTTGGCGATACCCAGGTTGCCTTCGGAGTTCTCGAAGTCGATCGGGTTGACCTTGTGTGGCATGGTCGACGAGCCGATCTCGCCGGCGATGGTCTTCTGCTTGAAGTAGCCCAGGGAGATATAGCCCCAGACATCACGATCAAAGTCGATGAGGATGGTGTTGAAGCGGGCGATGGCATCGAACAGCTCGGCGATGTAATCGTGCGGCTCGATCTGCGTGGTGTAGGGGTTCCACTGCAGGCCCAGATCGTTCTCGATGAACTGGCGGGCGTTGGCTTCCCAGTCGATCTGCGGGTAGGCCGACAGATGAGCGTTGTAGTTGCCCACAGCGCCATTGATCTTGCCCAGCAGCGGCACGGCGGCGATCTGCACGATCTGACGCTCGAGGCGATAGACGACGTTGGCCAGCTCTTTACCCAGGGTAGTGGGAGAGGCCGGTTGGCCGTGGGTACGCGACAGCATCGGTACGTCGGCGAACTTCACCGACAATTCGCGGATGGCGCTGGCGATCTGGCGCATCAGCGGCAGCAGCACGTTGTCACGGCCTTCACGCAGCATCAGGGCGTGGGACAGGTTGTTGATGTCCTCGCTGGTGCAGGCGAAATGGATGAACTCGCTGACCTTGTCCAGCTCCGGCAGCTTGGCAGCCTGTTCCTTGAGCAGGTACTCCACGGCTTTGACGTCGTGGTTGGTGGTGCGCTCGATTTCCTTGACGCGCTCAGCGTGCTCGACCGCGAAGTTCTCGGCCAGCTCATCGAGCAGCGCGTTTGCTTCGGCGGAGAAGGGCGCGACTTCACTCACACCTTCGTGGGCAGCGAGGCGCTGCAGCCAGCGGACTTCGACCTGAACGCGGAAGCGGATCAAGCCGTATTCGCTGAAAATGGGGCGCAGAGCGCTGGTTTTGCCGGCATAGCGGCCATCTACGGGCGAAACCGCGGTGAGCGAGGAAAGCAGCATGGGAGGCGTTCTCGGACAGTCGGGCGTTGAAAAGGGGGCATATCATACACGAAGTGGCGCGTTGCAAGCGCCAGGCTTCGAGGAACAGCGGACTGATGGCTTTCCAAGAAGCGAGATTTTCAAGTGAAAATCCATACTAATCATAAAGATAAGCCAGAGTCTTGATATTCGGCTTGAGAGTGCTGTCAGCCGCGCAGCATCGGGTAAAGCTCACGCAGCAATTTGCGACGACTGAACACCAACTGCCAGCGATGACCGCCCAACTGCCGCCACAGGCGTCCGGAACGGATGCCAGCGAGCAGCAAGGCACGGATTTTCGAGGCATTGGCCGGCTGCTGCAGAAAGCGGCTGTCGCCCTGCACCTGAATGCGCTGCTTGAAGGTACTGATGGTGTCCTGATACAGCGCGCCGCACGAGGAAATCACGTTCTCGTGGCCAATGCCGAAGTGTTCTGCCTGGCTCTGGATCTGATCGAGGCGCCCACCCATCAACTGCAGCAGGTCGCCACGCTTGTCGAGCTGACGTTCCAGGCCGAGCAGGGCGAGTGCATAGCGCAGGGGCTCGCGCTGCAGGCTGGTCGGGTCGCGCTCCAGGGCGCTGACCAGGGCGCGGTAACCGTCACGCAGATTGAGGTCATCCCCGCCGAACACATCCAGGGTACCTTTGGGGTCACGCACCAGCAGGCTGCCGATCAGGCAGGTCACTTCGCTCTCGGCGGCCTGGCCGGTCTTGGCGATCTTGTCGACCATCACCGCGGCCTGAAATACCGCGCCAAGGGCGATCAACTGTTCTTGTATCGGGTTCATCGCGGGGCGCCCTCGCTCCAGGGCTCGGCGCTTTCGATCACGCCACCGCCAAGACAGATATCACCATCGTAGAACACCACGGACTGTCCGGGCGTGACTGCGCGCTGCGGCTGGTCGAACGTGGCCCGGTAGCCATCGGCGCTGCGTTCCAGGGTGCAGGTCTGGTCGGCCTGGCGATAGCGCACCTTGGCCGTCAGCTGACGCGGAGCATCGAGCTCGATCGGATTGACCCAGTAGATCTGCGAGGCGTTCAGGGCGCGGGAGAACAGCCAGGGGTGTTCGTTGCCCTGGCCGACCACCAGCACGTTGCGGGTCAAGTCCTTGTGCAACACGTACCAGGGCTCGTCGCCGGCATCCTTGAGACCGCCGATACCCAGGCCCTGGCGCTGGCCGATGGTGTGGTACATCAGGCCGTGGTGCTTGCCGATGACCTCGCCTTCGGTGGTTTCGATGTCGCCCGGCTGCGCCGGCAGGTACTGCTTGAGAAAATCGCTGAAGCGCCGCTCACCGATGAAGCAGATGCCGGTGGAGTCCTTCTTCTTGGCGGTGGCCAGCTCGTATTTCTCGGCGATGGCGCGCACCTGGGGCTTTTCCAGCTCGCCAACCGGGAACAGGGTCTTGGCGATCTGCTCGCCGCCAACGGCGTGCAGGAAATAGCTCTGATCCTTGTTCGGGTCCAGCCCCTTGAGCAGCTCGCTGCGCCCGTCGATGTCACGCCTGCGCACGTAGTGGCCGGTGGCGATGAGGTCGGCGCCGAGCATCAGGGCGTAGTCGAGGAACGCCTTGAACTTGATTTCGCGGTTGCACAGGATGTCCGGGTTCGGCGTGCGACCAGCCTTGTACTCGGCCAGGAAGTGCTCGAACACGTTGTCCCAGTACTCGGCCGCGAAGTTGGCGGTGTGCAGCTTGATGCCGATGCGGTCGCAAACGGCCTGGGCGTCGGCCAGGTCGTCCATGGCGGTGCAGTATTCGGTGCCGTCGTCCTCGTCCCAGTTCTTCATGAACAGGCCTTCGACCTGATAGCCCTGTTCGAGCAACAGCAGGGCCGATACGGAGGAGTCGACGCCGCCGGACATGCCGACGATTACGCGCTGAGTGGCTGGATCTTGCATGGTCGGGATCAATACAGGCTTCAAAGGGGCGAGATTCTAACAGGATGTGCCCGACGTTTCAGTTCGGCCGCTTGCGCGAGCGCCGCCCGTGCCTACATCGGTTCGTGGATGAGGCTCAAGGGAAAGCGGGCGCCCGCCAGGTAGTCGTCCAGGCAGCGCATCACCAGCTCGCTGCGCAGGTGATCGGACTCGGCCTGGAGCTCTTCATGAGTGAGCCAGCGGATGCCGCTGATATCGCTATCCAGCGCGCGCTCGGGGTGATGCGCGAGCAGATTGGCGGTGAAGCAGATGCGTTGATAGGTCACGCCGTTGCTCGGTGCGGTGTACAGGTAGATGCCGGTAACGCCGGTCAGCTCGACATCGCAGCCGGTCTCTTCCAGGGTTTCCCGTACCGCGGCCTGCAGCAGGCTTTCCCGGGGTTCCAGATGGCCGGCGGGCTGATTGAGCACCAGGCGGCCGCCCTTGAGTTCTTCGACGAACAGAAAACGTCCGTCTTGCTCGACGATCGTTGCAACGGTGACGTGCGCATGCCAGGTCATGAAGCCTCCTTCAGCGGGTAGGAAATAAAAAACCCCGGCACAGGGCCGGGGTCCTTTTAACTCAACGAATCACTCAAGCCAGAGAGGCCAGGGCGGCGTTGAGGGTCGCGCTTGGACGCATGACTTTTTCGGTCAGCTCCTTGTTCGGCGCGTAGTAACCACCGATTTCAGCCGGCTTGCCCTGTACCGCGCCCAGTTCGGCAACGATCTTGGCTTCGTTGTCGCTCAGGGTCTTGGCCAGCGGTGCGAACTGCGCCTGCAGTGCGGCGTCTTCATTCTGTGCCGCCAGAGCCTGAGCCCAGTACAGCGCCAAGTAGAAGTGGCTGCCACGGTTGTCGATACCGCCGACCTTGCGTGCTGGCGACTTGTCGGTGTCGAGGAACTGGCCGGTGGCCTGATCCAGGGTCTTGCTCAGTACCAGTGCCTTCGGATTGTCGTAGGTGTTGCCCAGGTGCTCCAGGGAAGCGGCCAGAGCCAGGAACTCACCCAGCGAATCCCAGCGCAGGAAGTTTTCCTCGACCAGTTGCTGGACGTGCTTCGGCGCAGAACCGCCAGCGCCGGTTTCGAACAGGCCGCCGCCATTCATCAGCGGCACGATCGAGAGCATCTTGGCGCTGGTGCCCAGTTCCATGATCGGGAACAGGTCGGTCAGGTAGTCGCGCAGTACGTTACCGGTCACCGAGATGGTGTCCTTGCCTTCGCGAATGCGTGCCAGGGAGAACTTGATGGCTTCGACCGGGGCGAGGATGCGGATGTCCAGGCCGCTGGTGTCATGATCCTTCAGGTACTGCTCGACCTTCTTGATCATTTCGGCGTCATGCGCGCGCGCCGGGTCCAGCCAGAACACCGCAGGGGTGTCGCTCAGGCGTGCACGGTTCACGGCCAGCTTGACCCAATCCTGGATCGGCTCGTCCTTGGTCTGGCACATGCGGAAGATGTCGCCTTCCTCGACCTTTTGCTCCATCAGCACCTTGCCATTGGCATCGCTGACGCGAACCACGCCGTTGGCCTGGATCTGGAAAGTCTTGTCGTGGGAGCCGTACTCTTCGGCTTTCTGAGCCATCAGGCCAACGTTCGGTACGCTGCCCATGGTCGTCGGGTTGAAGGCACCATTGGCCTTGCAGTCCTCGATGACCACTTGGTAGATGCCGGCGTAGCAACGATCCGGGATCACCGCTTTGGCGTCTTGCAGCTCGCCTGCGGTGTTCCACATACGGCCCGAGTCACGAATCATGGCTGGCATCGAGGCGTCGACGATCACGTCGCTCGGTACGTGCAGATTGGTGATGCCCTTGTCGGAGTTGACCATCGCCAGCGCCGGACGATCGGCATAAACGGCGGCGATGTCGGCTTCGATCTCGGCCTGCTTGTCAGCGGGCAACTTCTTGATGCTGGAGTACAGGTCGCCGATACCGTTGTTCAGGTTGAAGCCGGCTTCCTGCAGGGCCGCAGCGTGCTTCTCGAGGGCAGCCTTGTAGAACTCGGCAACGATCTGGCCGAAGATGATCGGGTCGGAGACCTTCATCATGGTGGCCTTCAGGTGGACCGAGAACAGCACGCCCTGTTTCTTGGCGTCTTCGATCTCTGCGGCGACGAAGCTGCGCAGTGCCTTCTTGCTCAGTACCGAGCAATCCAGGACTTCGTTGGCCAGGACCGAGGTTTTCTCTTTCAGCACGGTGGCGGTGCCATCGGTGCCGATCAGTTCGATCTTCACGCTGCCTTTGGCGTCGATCAGAGCGGCCTTTTCGCTGCCGTAGAAATCGCCGCTTTCCATGTGCGCCACGTGGGACTTGGAGTCAGCGCTCCAGGCGCCCATTTTGTGGGGGTGCTTGCGGGCGTAGTTCTTGACCGACAGCGGCGCGCGACGGTCGGAGTTGCCTTCGCGCAGTACCGGGTTCACGGCGCTGCCCTTGACCTTGTCGTAACGGCTGCGAATGTCGCGTGCTTCGTCGCTGTCGCCGGTGTCCGGGTAGTCAGGCAGGGCGTAACCCTGGCTCTGCAACTCCTTGATCGCGGCCTTCAGTTGCGGAACCGAGGCGCTGATGTTCGGCAGCTTGATGATGTTGGCTTCTGGCGTAGTAGCCAGTGCACCCAGCTCGGCCAGGTGATCACCCTGTTTCTGAGCATCGGTCAGAAACTCGGGGAAGAGGGCCAGAATACGGCCGGCCAACGAGATATCGCGGGTTTCGACGGCGATATCCGAAGAGGCGGTGAAGGCTTTGACGACAGGGAGCAGGGAGTAGGTCGCAAGCGCAGGGGCTTCGTCGGTGAGGGTGTAGATAATCTTAGAGCGTGTGGTCATATTTGATTTAACTCTCTTTTTGCTGAACTTGCACAAAGCACTGATCCGGGTGAGGTGGCTTCTGACCACGGCTCGGCATCAATGATGTGAATTCGAAGTTCCATCCCGATGATGTTGGGTGTCGCAATCGACCGACGGCGGTAGCGGATCGCCTCTGAAGGTCGGCGCGACGAGTGCTGGAAGCCGTACTCCAGGCAAATGCGCCTTTATGACTACTCAGTCAGCGCCCGAGTATATCAAACCAGAGGGCGATGGCAGTGACCAAGTTGCTGGGAGCGCGGATCGGATGGGCGTTTCGGGCTGCTGAAGTCGCCATGAAGGGGCCTCGTCGAGGTTCTCGACGAGCAAGCGCAGGCCATGGCGTTACTGTCTGGGCTCAGGCGTTTCGCGGTATCCCGCGGTCAATTGGACCAAGGTCGTAGCAGGCCGACGGACGAAGATCCGATGAGGAGTGACCGATTTCATCGCTGAAACGCAAAAGCCGGTCCTGAGACCGGCTTTTGCGTGCAGCCAAGCAGCTTAGGAAATCAAACCTCGACGGTCTCCCCGCGCACTCTGCTGGTGGCGGTGGTAGCAACTTCAGAAGCTGCCTGAGCAGCGCTGATATTCACGGCGTGGAGGCCCTTGGGGCCTTGAATAATATCGAAGCTCACGGCTTGTCCGGCTTTCAGGGTTTTGTACCCGTCCATCTGGATGGCCGAATAATGGGCGAACAGGTCCTCATCTCGGCCGTCGGCCAGGATGAACCCATAGCCCTTGGCGTTGTTGAACCACTTGACCTTACCACTTAGCATGCTGATATCCCTCTGCAAGGAACTCCATTGCTGGAGTATCATCCACATTAGATCCCGCGTCCGTAAGATAGCTCGTACGTGCGCAAGCCCTTTCACCCCGTAGGGGTATCCTTTGGTTGTAACACCCTTTTGCCGATAGTCAAGGCAACGCACGAAGCAACGATAAACGGGTCTTAGTTTTTGCTGCCCATCTCCATTCACCCACGAACCTTTTATCCAGCATGCATGCAAGTAGCCAGATTCGACTAACATTCAATCAGGATCGACCCGCACCGCATGAGGACGACTCTTCAGGCCTGGCCGTCGAGGAATCCAAGCCGGCATTGCAGGCGCCTCCGCTTTACAAGGTGATCTTGTTCAATGATGACTACACCCCCATGGATTTCGTGGTCGAGATACTCGAGACCTTCTTCAACCTCAATCGGGAGGTGGCGACCAGAATCATGTTGACCGTGCACACCGAAGGTCGCGCCGTTTGCGGTCTCTACACCCGCGATATCGCTGAGACCAAGGCCACCCAGGTCAATCAATACGCGCGGGAAAGCCAGCATCCATTACTCTGTGAAATCGAGAAGGACGGTTAACGCCGGCCGCTTGGGCATGAGGTGAAGCTATGTTAAATCGAGAGCTCGAAGTCACCCTCAACCTTGCCTTCAAGGAGGCACGTGCCAAGCGTCATGAATTCATGACGGTGGAGCACCTCCTGCTGGCTCTTCTGGACAACGAAGCCGCAGCCAGCGTGCTGCGCGCCTGTGGCGCCAGCCTGGACAAGCTGCGCAACGATCTGCAGGAATTCATCGACTCGACCACGCCGCTGATTCCACAGCATGACGAAGAGCGTGAAACCCAGCCAACACTGGGCTTCCAGCGCGTTCTGCAGCGTGCGGTGTTCCACGTGCAAAGCTCCGGCAAGCGTGAAGTGACCGGCGCCAACGTACTGGTCGCGATCTTCAGCGAGCAGGAAAGTCAGGCCGTGTTCCTGCTCAAGCAGCAGAGCGTGGCGCGTATCGACGTGGTCAATTTCATTGCCCACGGCATTTCCAAGGTGCCTGGCCAGGGAACATCCCCGGACGCCGAGCAGGAAATGCAGGACGAAGAGGGCGGTGAGTCCTCGTCTTCCAGCAATCCGCTGGATGCCTACGCCAGCAACCTGAACGAATTGGCGCGTCAGGGCCGTATCGATCCGCTGGTCGGCCGTGAGAACGAAGTCGAGCGTGTGGCGCAGATTCTCGCCCGCCGCCGCAAGAACAACCCACTGCTGGTTGGCGAGGCGGGCGTCGGCAAGACGGCCATCGCCGAAGGGCTGGCCAAGCGCATCGTCGACAATCAGGTGCCTGATCTGCTCGCCGACGCAGTGGTCTACTCCCTCGATCTGGGCGCACTGCTGGCGGGCACCAAGTACCGCGGCGATTTCGAGAAGCGCCTCAAGGCACTGCTCACCGAGCTGCGCAAACGCCCCCACGCGATCCTGTTCATCGACGAGATCCACACCATCATCGGCGCCGGTGCTGCGTCGGGTGGCGTCATGGACGCTTCCAACCTGCTCAAGCCGGCGCTGTCGTCGGGTGAGATCCGCTGTATCGGCTCCACGACCTTTCAGGAGTTCCGCGGAATCTTCGAGAAGGATCGTGCCCTGGCACGGCGCTTCCAGAAGGTCGACGTGGTCGAGCCATCGGTGGAAGACACCATCGGCATCCTCAGGGGCCTCAAGGGGCGCTTCGAGCAGCACCATGACATCGAGTACAGCGATGAGGCGTTGCGTGCAGCTGCCGAGCTGGCTTCGCGCTACATCAACGATCGGCACATGCCCGATAAGGCGATCGACGTGATCGACGAGGCGGGTGCCTATCAGCGTCTGCAGCCGCAGGACAAGCGCCTCAAGCGCATCGACGTCCCGCAGGTCGAAGACATCGTCGCCAAGATCGCGCGGATTCCGCCAAAGCACGTCAGCAGCTCCGACAAGGAATTGCTGCGTAACCTGGAGCGCGACCTGAAACTGACCGTATTCGGTCAGGACGCTGCCATCGATTCGCTCGCCACTGCCATCAAGCTGTCGCGCGCAGGCCTCAAGGCGCCGGACAAGCCGGTCGGCTCGTTCCTGTTCGCCGGCCCGACTGGCGTCGGCAAGACCGAGGCGGCTCGTCAGCTGTCCAAGGCCCTGGGTGTCGAGCTGGTACGTTTCGACATGTCCGAGTACATGGAGCGACACACCGTGTCTCGTCTGATCGGCGCCCCTCCTGGCTATGTCGGTTTCGACCAGGGAGGCCTGCTGACCGAGGCCATCACCAAGCAGCCGCATTGCGTGCTGCTGCTCGATGAAATCGAGAAGGCGCACCCGGAAGTCTTCAACCTGCTGCTGCAGGTGATGGACCACGGCACCCTGACCGACAACAACGGGCGCAAGGCGGATTTCCGCAACGTCATCCTGATCATGACCACCAACGCCGGTGCCGAAACGGCCTCGCGGGCGTCGATTGGTTTCACCTATCAGGATCACTCGTCCGATGCCATGGAAGTCATCAAGAAGAGCTTCACGCCGGAGTTCCGCAACCGCCTGGACACCATCATCCAGTTCGGCCGCCTCAGTCACGAAACGATCAAGAGCATCGTCGACAAGTTTCTCATCGAGCTGCAGGCGCAGCTCGAAGACAAGCGCGTCATGCTCGAGGTCAGCAACGCTGCGCGTGACTGGCTGGCGGAGCAGGGTTACGACGTGCAGATGGGCGCGCGGCCAATGGCTCGTCTCATCCAGGATCGGATCAAGCGTCCGCTGGCGGAGGAGATCCTCTTCGGCGAGCTGTCCGAGCATGGCGGTACCGTCCATGTGAATCTCGAGAACGGCGAACTGACGTTCGATTTCGAGACCACGGCGGAAATGGCCTGAGGCATGGCTGGCGGGCTCGTCGAGCCCGCCAAATCAGGCGGATTACGCTGCAAGAGCAACGAAAACGCCCGGCATATGCCGGGCGTTTTCATTACCGCACGAAGCAGGTGGGAGCGTGGCTCCTACCTGTTAGCGGGCGCGGTAGGTGATGCGACCCTTGCTCAGGTCGTAAGGGGTCAGCTCTACGCGGACCTTGTCACCAGTCAGAATGCGGATGTAATTCTTGCGCATCTTTCCGGAGATGTGCGCGGTAACGACGTGCCCATTTTCCAACTCCACACGAAACATGGTGTTGGGCAGGGTGTCGACGACAGTGCCTTCCATTTCGAAGCTGTCTTCTTTCGACATGCAGTAAAGCCCTCGGTATCCAATGAATGGCCCGGCGCAACTGGCCCCAGGCAAAAGCGGCGTGCATTGTGCCCGAAAAACGGGGTTGACGCCAAGGGTCTGTTCCTGTTTCGGCGACGCAGTCGTGCCGAGGTGCGCAAAGCCGTCAGGTAAGGGCTACCCAATGCTGATTGACGAACAGCTCGATGGGTCGATATTGCGTCTTGTAGTTCATCTTTCGGCAGTTCTTGATCCAGTAGCCCAGATAGACCGCCTGGAGCCCCATTCGCAGCGCCTCACCGATCTGCCAGAGGATCGCGAAGCGCCCCAGGCTGCGGCGCTCCTCGTCGGGGTCGTAGAAGGTGTAGACCGCCGACAATCCATTAGGCAACACGTCGGTGACGGCGATGGCCAGCAGGCGGCCATCTTCGCGAAACTCGTAGAAGCACGAGAACGGCAGGTCGCGGACCAGGAAGGTGGAGAACTGCTCGCGACTCGGTGGGTACATGTCGCCGTCGGCATGGCGCTGCTCGATGTAGCGAACGTACAGCGCGTAGTACTCCTCGCTGAATACCGGGCGCACCGCACGTACCTGAATCGACTCGTTGCGCTTGAGGATCTTGCGCTGCTGTCGATTGGGCACGAAGCGGGCAGCCGGAATCCGCGCGGGCACGCACGCCGTGCAGCGCTGACAGTGCGGGCGGTAGAGATGATCGCCGCTACGCCGAAAGCCGAGCTCGGAAAGCTCGGCATACATATGCGCATCCATGGGCTGACTGGGATCGAGGAACAGGGTGGTGGCCTGTTCCTCGGCCAGGTAGCTGCAAGGGTGCGGCTGGGTGGCGTAGAACTTCAGGCGAGCCAGCTCAGTCATGATCGACTCCCTAGGTTAGCCTGGAATGAGTGTATGCCAGGTCGCTGGCCTCCACCAGAACAGGCCTGTCACCCGTCGGTTGGTTGTAGCGGCGCCAGCCAGTGGGCGGTGCTGGGCTGATCGAGATAGCGCTGCAGATAGTCAGCGAATTGCGCGCGGCTTATCGCCCGGGCACCCAGGCTGTGCAGGTGCTGGGTCGGCATCTGGCAGTCGATCAGTTCAAAACCCCAGCGCCTGAGGTGCTCGACCAGGGTCACGAAACCGACCTTGGAGGCATTGTCGGCGCGGCTGAACATCGACTCGCCGAAGAACAGCTTGCCCATGGCCAGGCCGTAGAGCCCGCCGACCAGTCGCTCGTCTTGCCAGATCTCCACGCTGTGAGCCACGCCACGCCCGTGCAGCTCGATGTAGGCCTGTTGCATGGGCGTGGTGATCCAGGTGCCGTCCGCATAGTCGCGTGGCGCGGCACAGGCTTGAATGACATCCGGGAAGGCCTTGTCGAAGCTGACCCGGTAATGCCCCTGGCGAATGACCTTGCGCAGGCTGCGCGATACATGCACTTCGTTGGGAAACAGCACCGTGCGAGGGTCTGGCGACCACCACAGCAGCGGCTGCCCGTCCTGGTACCAGGGGAAGCAGCCGTGTCGATAGGCGGCGATTAGCCGGTCAGCGCGCAGGTCGCCGCCAGCGGCCAACAGGCCGTTGGGCTCGCGCAGGGCCTTGTCGAGGGGCGGAAAGGTCAGAGAGTCGCGTTGCAACCAGGTGAGCATTGGCGAAACCGCGGCAGGGGAGGGCGGGTTTTACACCGCCCAGGTTGATCAGTTGTCGTCGAGGAATTTTTCGACGTCGAGGGCAGCCATGCAGCCAGCGCCGGCCGAGGTGATGGCCTGGCGGTACACGTGGTCGGCCACGTCACCGGCAGCGAAAACACCCTCGATGCTGGTGGCGGTGGCGTTGCCTTCGTTGCCGCCCTTGATCAGCAGGTAGCCATCGCGCATCTCCAGCTGGCCCTGGAACAGGTCGGTGTTCGGTTTGTGACCAATGGCGATGAATACACCGGCCAGCGGCAGATCGCTGGTGCTGCCGTCCAGGGTGTTGCGCAGGCGGGCGCCGGTTACGCCAGTGGCGTCGCCGAGGACTTCTTCCAGGGTGTGGTTCCAGTGCAGGCGCATGTTGCCGTTGGCCACTTTGTCGAACAGCTTGTCCTGGAGGATCTTCTCCGAACGCAGCTTGTCGCGGCGGTGCACCAGGTGCACTTCCTTGGCGATGTTGGAGAGGTAGAGCGCCTCTTCGACAGCCGTGTTGCCACCACCGATCACCGCGACCACCTGATTGCGATAGAAGAAGCCATCACAGGTCGCGCAGGCGGAAACGCCCTTGCCGGCGAATGCCTCCTCGGACGGCAGGCCCAGGTATTGAGCCGATGCGCCGGTGGCGATGATCAGCGCGTCGCAGGTGTAGGTGCCACTGTCGCCCTTGAGGGTGAACGGATGGCTCTGCAACTCGGCGGTGTGGATGTGGTCGTAGATGATCTCGGTTTCGAAGCGCTCGGCGTGTTTCTGCATGCGTTCCATCAAGCCCGGGCCTGTCAGGCCTTCGACGTCACCCGGCCAGTTGTCCACTTCGGTCGTGGTGGTGAGCTGGCCGCCAGGTTGAATGCCGGTGATCACGACAGGCTTCAGATTGGCACGAGCAGCGTACACGGCAGCACTGTAGCCGGCGGGTCCGGAGCCCAGGATAATCAGGCGGGAATGCTTGACTTCGCTCATAAAAACACCTCATAAGCCTTTGTCACAAAAGAGAATGCGTGCTCAAATTGAGCCGCACGGACGAATAGTGGCCGCTATGCTACACCGAAGCACGAAGCTAGCGGGAGCGGGGTGGGGCGATCAGCCCCCATCAGCGGTGCGGCATGCCGTACAATGGCGACGTTTCGTCCTCTACCGATCATGCGGCGCGCTACTGGCGCAGGAACAAATGCGTTTTGAAGAATTCTAGCTCTACAGCACCGGCGCCGGCCTGGCGTCAGCAACTGCCGTACCGCCTCAAGGAGGGTGCGCTGATCGCCCTTGGGGCCTTGTGCCTCTATGTGTGGATGGCACTGCTCACCTACGATCCGGCCGACCCGGGCTGGACCCATACCAGCAACGTCGAGCAGGTGCACAACGCCGCTGGTCGTGCCGGCGCCTGGTTCGCCGATGTGCTGTTCATGGCCCTCGGTTATTTCGCCTATCTCTTCCCGTTATTGCTCGGCATAAAGGCGCTGCAGGTCTTCCGTGCCCGTCACGAACCCTGGCACTGGAGCGGCTGGCTGTTCTCCTGGCGCCTGATCGGCCTGGTGTTCCTGGTGTTGTCGGGCGCAGCACTGGCCTATATCCACTTCCAGAGCAGCGCAGGCATGCCGGCATCGGCAGGCGGTGCGCTGGGTGAAAGCCTCGGCCAACTGACCGTCGCGGCCTTGAACGTGCAGGGCAGTACGCTGCTGTTCATCGCTCTGTTCCTGTTCGGCCTGACCGTGTTCACCGACCTTTCCTGGTTCAAGGTCATGGACCTTACCGGCAAGATCACCTTGGATCTGCTGGAGCTGGTGCAGAGCGTGGTCAACCGCTGGTGGAGCTCGCGCCAAGACCGCAAGCAACTGGTTGCGCAACTGCGTGAAGTGGACGAGCGCGTTCACGACGTGGCGGCCCCGGTGGTGCGTGATCGTCGCGAGCAGGCCAAGGTCAAGGAACGCCTGATCGAGCGTGAAGAGTCGCTCAACAAGCACATGAGCGAACGGGAAAGCCGTCCCGCTCCGGTGATTACCGCTCCGGCCGCGCCCAAGGCGCCCGAGCCGAGCAAACGGGTGCAGAAGGAGAAACAGGCGCCGCTGTTCGTCGACAGCGCCGTGGAAGGCACGCTGCCGCCAATCTCGCTGCTCGACCCCGCAGAAGCCAAGAAGATCGAGTACTCGCCAGAGTCCCTGGCGGGTGTCGGGCACCTGCTGGAGATCAAGCTCAAGGAATTCGGTGTCGAGGTGTCGGTCGATTCGATCCATCCCGGCCCGGTGATCACCCGCTACGAAATCCAACCCGCCGCTGGCGTCAAGGTCAGCCGAATCGCCAACCTGGCCAAGGACCTAGCGCGCTCGCTGGCGGTGACCAGCGTGCGTGTGGTCGAAGTGATTCCCGGCAAGACCACCGTGGGTATCGAAATCCCCAACGAGAACCGGCAGATCGTGCGTTTCTCCGAGGTGCTGTCGACCCCCGAATACGACGACGCCAAATCGCCGGTCACCCTGGCTCTGGGTCACGATATCGGCGGCAAGCCGGTGATCACCGACCTGGCGAAAATGCCCCACCTGCTGGTCGCCGGTACCACCGGTTCCGGTAAGTCGGTGGGCGTCAACGCGATGATTCTGTCGATCCTGTTCAAATCGGGGCCGGAAGACGCCAAGATGATCATGATCGACCCGAAAATGCTCGAGTTGTCGATCTACGAAGGCATTCCCCATCTGCTCTGCCCGGTCGTCACCGACATGAAGGAAGCGGCCAACGCGCTGCGCTGGAGCGTTGCCGAGATGGAGCGCCGCTATAAACTGATGTCGAAGATGGGCGTGCGTAACCTGGCAGGCTTCAACCGCAAGGTGAAGGATGCCATCGAAGCGGGTGAGCCGCTGTCCGATCCCCTGTATCGCCGCGAGAGCATGGAAGACGAAGCGCCGCTGCTGAAAACGCTGCCGACCATCGTCGTCGTCGTGGACGAATTCGCCGACATGATGATGATCGTCGGCAAGAAGGTCGAAGAGCTGATCGCACGTATCGCCCAGAAGGCACGGGCGGCGGGCATCCACCTGATTCTCGCTACCCAGCGACCGTCGGTGGACGTGATCACCGGTCTGATCAAGGCCAACATTCCCACCCGTATGGCCTTCCAGGTATCGAGCAAGATCGACTCGCGCACCATCATCGACCAGGGCGGTGCCGAACAGCTGCTCGGCCACGGTGACATGCTCTACATGCCGCCAGGTACCAGCCTGCCGATTCGCGTGCACGGCGCCTTCGTCTCCGACGACGAGGTGCACCGTGTGGTCGAAGCCTGGAAGCTGCGTGGCGCACCGGACTATAACGAAGACATTCTGGCCGGCTCCGAAGAGGGCGGTGGTGGCTTCGACGGTGGTGGCGGTGGCTCCGACGGTGGCGACGACAGCGAGTCGGATCCACTGTACGACGAAGCGGTCAATTTCGTGCTGGAAAGCCGCCGCGCGTCCATCTCCTCGGTGCAGCGCAAGCTGAAGATCGGCTACAACCGCGCCGCCCGCATGATCGAAGCCATGGAAATGGCCGGCGTGGTAACGCCGATGAATACCAACGGTTCGCGCGAGGTCATTGCACCCGGGCAGAACCGCGACTAACACCCTGACAGAGGATTCACATGCGCCTGATTCGCCTGATGTTGCTCGCCGTGCTGAGTACCGCGAGCCTGTTCGCCCATGCTGACGATGAAGCCGCTGTACAGCGCCTGACCCAGTTGCTCAACCAGGCGCAGACCATTACCGCGCGCTTCTCCCAGCTGTCCCTCGACGGCAGCGGCACCCAGCTGCAGGAGACTTCCGGCGAGCTGGCCCTCAAGCGCCCGGGCCTGTTCCGCTGGCACACCGACGAGCCGATGGAGCAATTGCTGGTTTCCGACGGCAAGCAGGTGTGGCTGTACGACCCGGATCTCGAGCAGGTAACCATCCAGTCCCTCGACCAGCGCCTGACCCACACACCGGCGCTGTTGCTCTCCGGTGATGTGTCGCAGATCCGCGAGAACTTCGAGATCACCTTCAAGGAAGGCGGCAGCGTGGTGGACTTCATCCTCAAGCCGAAGTCCAAGGACACCTTGTTCGACAGCCTGCGCCTGTCGTTCCGCAACGGTGTGCTGAACGACATGCAATTAATCGACAGCATTGGCCAGCGCACCAACATTCTGTTCATGAGCGTGAAGATGAACGAGCCTCTGGATGACAAGCAGTTCAGCTTCGAAATCCCCGAGGGCGCGGACGTCATTCAAGAGTAGGTAGTCGTGGATCTGTTTCGCAGTGCGCCCGTCGCCCAGCCACTGGCCGCCCGTCTGAGGGCGACCACGCTGGACGAATACGTTGGTCAGGAGCATCTGCTGGCCCGCGGCAAGCCGCTGCGCGAAGCGCTGGAGCAGGGCGCCTTGCACTCGATGATCTTCTGGGGCCCACCCGGCGTCGGCAAGACTACCCTGGCACGCTTGCTGGCACAGGTCACCGATGCGCATTTCGAGACCATTTCCGCGGTGCTGTCCGGGGTCAAGGAGATTCGTCAGGCCGTCGAGGTCGCCCAGCAGCACGCCGCCCAGTATGGCCGCCGCACCATTCTGTTCGTCGACGAAGTGCATCGTTTCAACAAGTCGCAGCAGGATGCCTTCCTGCCTTACGTGGAAGACGGCACGCTGATCTTCATCGGCGCGACCACGGAAAACCCTTCGTTCGAACTCAACAACGCCTTGCTGTCCCGCGCGCGCGTCTACGTTCTCAAGAGTCTGGATGACGCGGCGCTGCGCAAGCTGGTCGACCGCGCGCTGAGCGAGGCCAAAGGGCTGGGCGAGCGACAACTGAAGCTGCCGGACGACAGCTTCGACATTCTCAAGAGCGCGGCGGACGGTGACGGCCGACGCTTCCTCAACTTTCTCGAGAACGCTGCCGACCTGGCCGATGACGGCGGTGAGATCAGCACCGAATTGCTGCTCGACCTGCTTGGCGATACCCGGCGGCGGTTCGACAAGGGCGGCGAAGCCTTTTACGACCAGATTTCCGCGCTGCACAAGTCGGTGCGCGGCTCCAGCCCGGACGGGGCCCTGTACTGGTTCGCACGCATGCTCGATGGCGGTTGTGATCCGCTGTACATCGCCCGGCGCGTGGTGCGCATGGCCAGCGAGGACATCGGCAATGCCGACCCCCGCGCACTGACCCTGTGCCTGAATGCCTGGGACGTCCAGGAACGCCTCGGCAGCCCCGAAGGCGAGCTGGCCGTGGCCCAGGCCATCGTCTACCTGGCCTGCGCGCCGAAGAGCAATGCCGTGTACAGCGCCTTCAAGGCCGCCATGCGCGATGTCGCCGAAAACGGCTCGCGTGAAGTGCCGCTGCACTTGCGCAATGCGCCGACCAAACTGATGAAGCAGCTCGGCTATGGCGACGAATACCGCTACGCCCATGACGAGCCCGAAGCCTACGCGGCTGGCGAAGACTACTTTCCCGAAGACATCGAACCGCGCCGCTATTATCAGCCGGTGCCACGTGGCCTGGAGCTGAAGATTCGCGACAAGCTCGCCCATCTGGCCGATCAGGACGCCAACAGCCCGCGGCAGCGCAGAAAGCCATGATGGTGACCATTTTCGCCGTCGCCGTTGGCGGCGCCCTCGGCACCCTGGCGCGTTTTGCCGCGGGTAACTGGGTCAATGCCCACTGGCCGCAGCATTTCTATGCGGCAACCTTGCTGGTGAACCTCGTCGGCTGCCTGCTGATCGGGGTACTCTACGGTCTGTTCATGCTACGCCCCGAGGTGCCACTGCCGATCCGCGCAGGGTTGATCGTCGGCGTGCTGGGCGGCTTCACGACATTTTCTTCATTTTCCCTGGACACCCTGCGCCTGCTGGAAAGCAGCCAGGCGCCATTGGCCCTTGGCTATGTGGCGGTAAGTGTACTGGGCGGCCTGCTCGCTACCTGGGCAGGCCTTTCGCTAACCAAAATCTGATCGACGAGAACCTGAAATGCTCGATTCCAAACTGGTGCGCAGCCAACTGCACGAAATTGCCCAGCGCCTGGCCACCCGTGGCTATGAACTGGACGTGACCCGCGTTGAAGCCCTCGAGGCTCAGCGCAAGTCCGTTCAGACCCGTACCGAGCAATTGCAGGCAGAGCGCAACAGTCGATCCAAGTCCATCGGCCAGGCCAAGCAACGCGGTGAAGACATCGCGCCGTTGCTGGCCGAGGTCGACCGCATGGGCAGCGATCTGGAAGAGGGCAAGCGCGAGCTGGACGCCATCCAGGTCGAGCTGGACAACCTGCTGCTGAGCATTCCCAACCTGCCGGACGATTCGGTGCCGGTCGGTGCCGACGAAGACGACAACGTCGAAGTACGCCGCTGGGGCACGCCGAAGGCCTTCGACTTCACCGTGCAGGATCACGTCAGCCTTGGCGAGCAGCACGGCTGGCTGGATTTCGAAACCGCCGCCAAGCTGTCCGGTGCGCGCTTTGCCTTGCTGCGTGGCCCGATCGCCCGCCTGCACCGCGCTCTGGCGCAGTTCATGATCAACCTGCACACCGCCGAGCACGGTTACGAAGAAGCCTATACGCCTTATCTGGTGCAGGCCCCGGCACTGCAGGGCACGGGTCAGCTGCCGAAGTTCGAGGAAGACCTGTTCAAGATCAGCCGCGAAGGCGAGGCCGACTTCTATCTGATTCCGACCGCCGAAGTGTCGCTGACCAATATCGTGGCCGGCGAGATCGTCGATGCCAAGCAACTGCCGCTGAAGTTCGTCGCGCACACGCCGTGCTTCCGCAGCGAGGCCGGTGCATCGGGCCGTGATACCCGCGGCATGATCCGCCAGCACCAGTTCGACAAGGTCGAAATGGTCCACGTGGTCGAGCCGGGCAAGTCCTTCGAGGCGCTCGAGGAACTGACCGGCCATGCCGAAAAGGTTCTGCAACTGCTCGAACTGCCGTACCGCGTCCTTGCCCTGTGCACCGGCGACATGGGCTTCAGCGCAACCAAGACCTACGACCTGGAGGTCTGGGTGCCGAGCCAGGACAAGTACCGCGAGATTTCGTCCTGCTCCAACTGTGGCGACTTCCAGGCCCGCCGCATGCAGGCGCGCTATCGCAACCCGGAAACCGGCAAGCCGGAACTGCTGCACACCCTCAACGGCTCCGGCCTGGCGGTGGGCCGTACCCTGGTGGCGGTACTGGAGAACTACCAGCAGGCCGACGGCAGCATTCGTGTTCCCGAGGTGCTCAAGCCCTACATGGGTGGTATCGAAGTGATCGGCTGATCCATGCGTAACGGCGGCACTTCAGCGTGCCGCTTGGCATAGTATTTCAGGCCCCGAGCTGAGTCTCGGGGTCGCCATTTTCAACACGTCGCTTGCGAGCGACCGCAATGGGCATCGTCATGGACTTTCTTCCCCTGTTCCACAAACTGCAGGATCGCCGCGTGCTGGTGATCGGCGGCGGCGAGATCGCCCTGCGCAAGGCGCGCCTGCTGGCCGATGCCGGGGCCTGCCTGCGTGTCGTGTCGCCCGAGGTGGGCAGTGAGCTGCGCGAACTGGTGGAGCAGGGCACGGGCGAGTTGCGCCTGCGCAACTACCAGCCCGACGATCTGAGCAGCGTATCGCTGGTGATTGCCGCGACCGATGACGAAGCCCTGAATGCCCAGGTATCCCAACAGGCTCAGGCCATCGGCCTGCCGGTCAACGTGGTGGATGCACCAGCGCAGTGCAGCGTGATCTTTCCTGCCATCGTCGACCGCTCGCCATTGATCGTCGCGGTCAGCAGCGGCGGTGATGCGCCAGTGCTGGCCCGGCTGATTCGCGCCAAGATCGAAACCTGGATTCCGGCTACCTACGGTCAGCTGGCCGGTCTGGCGAAAGTCTTCCGGGCACATGTCAAGAGCCTGTTTCCCGACGTGCAGCAGCGCCGGGTGTTCTGGGAAGACGTATTTCAGGGGCCGATCGCGGAAAGCGTGTTCGCCGGCAAGCTAGGCGAAGCCCGCCGCCTGCTGGAGGACAAGGTCAGTGGTGCTGCGCCTCGGGCGCTGGGTGAGGTGTATCTGGTCGGTGCAGGCCCGGGCGATCCCGATCTGCTGACCTTCCGCGCCCTGCGCCTGATGCAGCAAGCCGATGTGGTGCTCTACGATCGCCTGGTCGCTCCTGCGATCATCGAACTGTGCCGCCGCGATGCCGAACGCATCTACGTTGGCAAGCGTCGCGCCGATCACGCCGTTCCCCAGGAACAGATCAACCAGCGCCTGATCGACCTGGCCAAGGCCGGCAAGCGCGTGCTGCGCCTCAAGGGCGGAGATCCGTTCATCTTCGGCCGGGGTGGCGAAGAGATCGAGCAACTGGCCGCCCATGGCATTCCCTTCCAGGTGGTACCGGGGATCACCGCGGCCAGCGGCTGCTCCGCGTATGCGGGCATTCCGCTGACCCATCGCGATCACGCGCAATCGGTGCGATTCGTCACCGGCCACCTCAAGGACGGCAGCGCCGACCTGCCCTGGTCGGAGCTGATCGCGCCCAGTCAGACCCTGGTGTTCTACATGGGCCTGGTCGGCCTGCCGACCATCTGCCAGCAACTGGTCGCCCACGGCCGTGCCGCGAGCACACCGGCAGCGCTGGTGCAGCAGGGCACCACGGAAAATCAGCGGGTATTTACCGGCACCCTGGCCAATCTGCCCGACCTGGTCGCACGCCACGAGGTGCACGCGCCCACGCTGGTGATCGTCGGCGAAGTGGTGCAGTTGCGGGAAAAACTGGCCTGGTTCGAGGGCGCCCAGGACACGGCTCGATAGCGTCGTGTGCCGCTTACCGGTAGCCTGTGCTCGAGCGTGGCTGTACTCCGGTCGACCCTTCCCGGGTAACGCCACGCTCAACGCCGGGCGACGAGAGCGAGCCACCCTGGAGTGATGGTTTCCGGGGTTCGCTGCGCTCCATGCACGCCACAGGCTAAGGGATCAATGCTTGCGGTTGACCAACTGCGCCGCCTTGATCACGTCGCTGCCGATCTCGCCTTCGAACTGCTGCCATACCGGGCGCATGGCTTCGCGCCAGGCTTCACGCTGTTCCGGCGTGAGGGTGATGATCTGGCTCTTGCCGGAGGCCTCGATGCGACGGCGATCGGCCAGGTTGGCTTCTTCTGCCTGGCGATTCACCGCGTAGGTAACCTCGTCGATGATGGCCTCGAGCTCGGTGCGAATCTGGTGAGGAATGCCGTACCAGAAGCGCGCATTGCTGATCAGCATGTAGTCGAGCACACCGTGATTGGTCTCGGTGATGAACGGCTGAACTTCGTGCAGGCGCTGGCTGTAGAGGTTCGACCAGGGGTTCTCGGCACCCTGTACCTGACCGCTCTGCAGCGCCTTGTAGACCTCGGCGAACGGCAGCTTCGCCGATTTGGCGCCCAACTGGGCGAACTGCGCGTCGAGTACATTGGAGTTCTGGATCCGGAAGGTCAGGCCCGAGGCATCGGTCGGCAGGCGCAGGGCCTTGGTTGCCGACATCTGCTTCATGCCGTTGTGCCAATAGGCCAGCCCCACGATGTTCTGATCTTCCATCGAGCGCAGTAGCTGGCGGCCCTTGGCGCGCTTCTGAAAGCGGTTGACCGCTTCCAGGTCGTCGAACATGAACGGCAGGTCGAACACCTGAAGCTGTTTGGTGTACTTGTCGAACTTGGCCAGCGACGGGGCCAGCATCTGCACTTCGTTGTTGCGCAGCGCTTCCAGCTCGTTGGCGTCGCCATACAGGGACGAGTTGGGGTAGACCTCGACCTTGACCTTGCCTTCCAGGCGCTGGTCGACCAGGCGCTGAAACATCAACGCTCCCTGGCCTTTTGGCGTGTCGTCAGCCACCACATGGGAGAGCTTGATCACCAATGTGGCTTCTTGGGCATGGGCAGTGTAGGAGGTGAGCGTCAGGGCGCAGGCGGCCGCAACGGCGATCTTTTTGAACATGCGGGTGACCTTATTCTTATCGACTATTTTCAGGTCGGACGCCGGTTGGCGTGAGCGTCCGTGCTAGAACCGGGAACGGTTGTTCGCGGAGTCTACTGCAAACGCCGCGTCCTATTTGTGACATCCGTCCGAGGAGCGGAAGGAAGACGGGCAGATTGCCGTCAAACGTCTGCTTTTACCGGTATAGCCGCATTCTTGGCTGCGATCCACTGGGACATGTACTGGGTGCTCTTGTGCTGATGATGACGCAGCATGGCCCCCACGAAATTGCTCTGACGATGTTGCTCTCGGGTCGCGAACAGCTGATTCAGGCGGGCCACCAGCGCTTCGCCGAGCAGCGGGCGGTCGAAACGCGCGTCGAGCAGGGCATATCCCTGCCGCTGCGCGTCGAGCCAGCGCGTTTCGTCCTCGTACAGCTGCACCGCCGCATCGGCGAATGAGTTGGCGTCGGTCGCGATGCTACCGGGCCACGGCAGCTCGCCATTCATGCCTTCGCTACCGATTGGCGTGGTCACGCTGGGCGTGCCGCAGGCCATGGCATCGGCCAGTTTGCCCTTGATCCCGGCGCCGAAGCGCAGGGGGGCCAGACAGATCCTCGCCTGTGCCATCACCTGGTGAGCATCGTCGACCCAGCCGAGTACATGAAAGCCCTGCTTGGGGTTGTGCAGTGCCGTAGCTTTTGGCGGCGGATAGGCACCGTAAACGTGCAGTTGCGCCTGTGGCAGGCGCGCGCGGATCGATGGCCACAGCGCATGCTTGAGCCACAACACGGCATCCCAGTTCGGCGCGTGCCGGAAGTTGCCGATGCTCAGGAAGTGTTGTCGCTCGGCAAAAGGCAGGTCGTCGAGCGCAGGCGGAATCAGCATCAACGCACAGTCGTGCAGCAGCGCTGCCGGCACACCGAACTGCTCCTGCAGCAGGTTCATCTCGAACTCGGAAATCATCAGGGTGAGGTCGCAACGATAGATCGACGCGATCTCGCGCTGCGCCATGTCGCCATCCGCCATAGCCTCGTACAGAACCTGTGCAGTGGCGTGTACCGGGCCGACCTGTTGCCGCTCGGTTTCGTTCGAGCAGGCCTGCTGGCTGGCCTTGAGCAAGCCGTGACGGGCATCGCGCAAGCAGTGCAGATCGCTGGTGTCGAGCACTCGCAGGGCTTGTGGCCAGGCGCGCTCGACACGCCAGGCGAATTGCTCTTCGGTGAAAAAACGGTCGAACAGCACCAGATCCGGCTGCAGTTTGGCGACGAGGGTATCAAAGCTGTCGCAGTTCAGGGCAACGGCCACTTCGGCGACCTGCAACTCGCTCAGGTCCGCGCGGTGCGAAGACAGCGCCGCAGCACTGGCGAAGGTGACCTGCCAGCCCTGGCCGCGAAACACGCCGAGCAGTTCGAGCATGCGGCTGCCCGCTGCGGACGAACGGGGTTCCGGCCAGACGTAGCCGATGACCAATACCTTGCGCATACCGGGCTCAGCGTTTGCCGCGGATGCTGCGCCACAGGGTGAACAGCACCAGCGCGAACAGCGCGGCGATGCTTGCCAGGGTCCAGACGGTGAAGGGCAGGCCGAGAATCTTGTAATCGTTCTGCCCGCAGATGCCACCGCTCATGAACACGCCCGGCCAGTATTCGTGCAGAGGCAGGGTCTGGTAATAGAAGGGGAAGGGCGAGCAGCTGAAGCTCTCCATGACGCCCAGCTCGATGAGCGTGACGTGGGCGTTGTCGATCAGCGCCATGCCGCTGGCGGCGAGCAGCAGCGGCCACAGCAGCACCGCCAGCCAGGTCTGCCGGGCCGCTGCGGCGGCGCTGAGCAGCAGGGCGATGACGGTGGTCAGGGCCAGCCACAGACGGATCTGCACGCACAGCGTGCAAGGCTCCCAGCCAAAGACGTGTTGCGCGATCAGCGCGCCGGCGAGCATGGCGGCGCTGGCCAGAGCGATCACGAGCAGTAGCGGGGCGGGCGTGGTAGAGCGGGACATGAACTTCTCCAACGAGACGGGACGGCCGGGCCACGGCGACAAGCTGCCGTTTGTACCGGAAGGTGGCGTGCGCGGCAATCGAGGATTCCGATGAAAACCATCATTTTTTGCGGGCATGGATGGGGGGCAGCTTAAGGCCATGCCTGACCACTATTTGTGGGAGCGCGCGGGGACGCCTAGTCCATGCGCGCGAAATCACGGGCATGGCCCGTTCCCACAACAACAGTGCACGCGCTTTCAAGCATCCAAAAAAATCCCCACGCAGAGGGGTATCTGCGTGGGGCTGCAAGGGCCGACGAAGCGGCCGGGAGGGAAATGAGTCTTCAGGACGCCGGCTGCCAACCTCCACCCAGCGCCTTGTAGATGGCGACGATGCCCTGGTACAGCTCGACCTCGGCCTGAGCCTGGCTGTCTTCGGCAGCCAGCCGCTCGCGTTCGGCGTCGAGCAGCACCAGGAAGTCGGCCGTACCTTCGCGGTACTGCAAACCGGCCTGGGCTGCCGCGGCACGGCTGGCCTCCGACTGACGCACCAATGCGAGCAGGCGTTCCTGGCGTTTGCCGTAATCGCTGAAGGCGTTCTCGGACTCTTCCAGGGCCAGCAACACCTGCTGCTCGTAACCGGCCAGTGCCCCATCGGCATCGGCTTCGGCACCGCGCAAACGAGCGCGAACGCTGCCCAGATCGAAGGCGGCCCAGCTGATCGTCGGGGCCACGCTCCAGGCGCGCGCCGCCGATGAGCCCAACTGCGAGCCACGGCCTGCGGTGAAACCCAGGAAGCCGGACAGGCTGACCCGTGGGAACAGATCGGCCGTGGCCACGCCAACCTGGGCGGTCGCTGCGGCCAGCTCGCGCTCGGCAGCACGAATGTCCGGGCGGCGACGCAGCAACTCGCCAGGGTCGCCAATCGGCAGCGCCTTGGATATGGCGGGTAGAGGCCGCGGCGCCAGGTCGACGCTGAGCTGATCAGGCCGCTGGCCGAGCAGGGTGGCGATGCGGTTGCGAGCCCGCACCTGCTCGGCCTGCAGGCGCGGTACTGTGGCCTCGGTGGCAGCCAGGCGGGCATCGGAACGCAGCACGTCCAGCTCGCTGCCCATGCCCACCTCACGACGTCGCTCGATGATGTCCCGCGACGAGCGCTGGTTGTCCAGGTCGTCACGGGCGATACGTTCACGCAGTTGCGCGCCACGCAGCGTGCCGTAGGCATCCACCAGCTCGGCGATCAGGCTGACCTGCAGTTGCTGATAGTCGGCCTGGGCGACATCGATCTGCGCCTCGCTGGCTTCCAGCTGTCGCTGAATTCGGCCGAACAGATCGAGTTCCCAGGCCATGTCCAGGCCCAGGTCATAGCGCTCGGCATTGACGCGTTCCTCGGTCACCCCAGGTTGCTGGGCCTTGCCGATTTCGCTGCTGGCTCGGCTGCTCACGGTAGGCAGCCGGTCATTGGCGACATCGTCACGGATGGACCGGGCGGCGCGCAGTCGGGCATAAGCCACGCGCAGTTCGCGGTTGTCCTGCTGCGACTGCTGCACCAGTTGGCTCAGGGTCGGATCTTCGAACTGCTGCCACCATTGGGTTTCGAAACGGCTGGTGTCATAGCCGCCACCGGCGCTCTGCGCCGAGGTCACGGCGGCGCTGTCCGGTGCCCGATAATCCGGGCCGACCGCACAGGCACTCAGGGCAAGCGTCAGGGCGCTGAGCAGCAGGCTGCGCGGCACCTTATCGATCAGCGATTTCATGCCTGCACCTCCTGCAGACGGGCTGCCTTGCGGGCTTCGCGTTTCTCCACGAACGCCCGGATCAGCACATAGAACACCGGCGTCAGCAGCAGGCCGAAGAAGGTCACCCCGAGCATACCGCTGAACACTGCAACACCCATGGCATGGCGCATTTCCGCACCCGCGCCGCTCGACAGCACCAGCGGCACCACGCCCATGATGAAGGCGAAGCTGGTCATCAGGATTGGTCGCAAGCGCAGACGGCAGGCTTCCAGCACCGCGGCGACGCGATCGAGGCCATGCTCCTGTTGCTCCTTGGCGAACTCGACGATCAGGATGGCGTTCTTGCACGCCAATCCCACCAGTACGATCAATCCGATCTGAGTGAAGATGTTGTTGTCACCACCTGCCAGAATCACCCCGGTGATCGCCGACAGCAGCGTCATCGGTACGATCAGGATCACCGCCAGCGGCAGGCTCCAGCTTTCGTACTGAGCGGCCAGCACCAGGAAGGCCAGCAAGACGCAGAGCGGGAACACGAACAGCGCGGTGTTGCCGGCGAGGATCTGCTGATAGGTCAGCTCGGTCCACTCGAAGCTCATGCCGTTGGGCAGCTCTTCCTTCAACAGCTTGGCCATCGCCGCTTCGGCCTGGCCGGAGCTGTAGCCGGGCGCTGCCGCACCGTTGATTTCCGCGGTGATGAAGCCGTTGTAGTGCATGACCCGATCAGGGCCGGCACTGTCGCTGACCTTCACGAAGGTCGACAGCGGGATCATCTCGCCACGGTTGTTGCGCACCTTCAACTGACCGATCTGATCGGCCTCCAGACGGAACTGCTGGTCGGCCTGGACGTTGACCTGATAGGTACGCCCGAAACGGTTGAAGTCGTTGGCGTACAGCGAGCCCAGGTAGACCTGCATGGTGTCGAAGATCTGATCGATGTCCACGCCGTGGGTCTTGGCCTTCTCACGGTCGATGCTGGCTTCCACCTGCGGCACGTTGACCTGATAGCTGGTGAACAACCCAGCCAGTTCCGGCACCTGCTGGCTCTTGGCGATGATGTTCTGGGTCTGTTTGTACAGCTCGTCGTAGCCCAGGTTGGCGCGGTCCTGAACCTGCACGCGGAAGCCGCCAATGGTGCCGAGGCCCATCACCGGTGGTGGTGGGAAGATGGCGATGTAGGCTTCCTGAATATCGGCGAACTTGCCGTTGAGCTCGGCCGCGATGGCATTGGCGCTCAGCGACGGATCCTTGCGCTCGTCGAAGCCCTTCAGGGTGACGAACACGATGCCGCTGTTGGGGCTGTTGGTGAAGCCGTTGATCGACAGGCCCGGGAACGCCACGGTATTGGCCACGCCGGGGTGCTTGGAGGCGATGTCGGACATGCGCTTGATCACCGCTTCGCTGCGATCCAGGCTGGCAGCGTCCGGCAGTTGGGCGAAGGCGACCAGGTACTGTTTATCCTGCGGCGGCACGAAGCCGGTCGGTGTGCTGGAGAAGCCCAGGTAGGTCAGGCCCATCAAGCCGGCGTAGACCACCAGCGCGATGCCGCTGCCGCGCAATACCCGGCGCACGGTGCTGACGTAACCATTGCTGGCCCGGTCGAATACCCGGTTGAAGGGGTTGAACAACCAGCGACCGAACAGGCGGTCGAGACCGCGGGAGAAGCGATCCTTGGGCTGGTCATGGCCTTTGAGCAGTACGGCAGCCAGGGCCGGCGACAGGGTCAGGGAGTTGAAGGCCGAGATCACCGTGGAGATGGCAATGGTCAGCGCGAACTGCTGATAGAACTGTCCGGTAAGCCCGGAAATGAACGCGGTAGGGATGAACACCGCACACAGCACCAGCGCCGTGGCGACGATGGGGCCGGTGACTTCCTTCATCGCCTGCTTGGTGGCTTCGACCGGCGTCTTGCCGAGGCCGATGTTGCGCTCGACGTTCTCCACCACCACGATGGCGTCGTCCACCACGATACCGATGGCCAGCACCAGGCCGAACAGCGACAGGGCGTTGAGCGAGAAGCCGAACATGTGCATTACCGCGAAGGTGCCGATCAACGACACCGGCACGGCAGCCAGGGGAATGATCGACGCGCGCCAGGTCTGCAGGAACAGGATCACCACCAATACCACCAGCACGATGGCCTCGAGCAGGGTGTGCACCACCGCCTCGATGGAGCCGCGCACGAAGATGGTCGGATCGTAGACGATTTCGTAATCAACGCCCTGAGGGAAGCTCTCTTTCAGTTCGGCCATGCGCTCACGTACCGCATCGGAAATGGCGATGGCGTTGGAGCCCGGACGCTGGAAGACCGGCATGGCGACCGCCGGCTGATTGTTGAGCAGCGAGCGCAGTGCGTACTGCTCGGAGCCCAGTTCGATCCGCGCGATGTCCTTGAGGCGAGTGATCTCGCCATTCTCACCGGCACGGATGACGATGTTCTCGAACTCTTCCTCGGTAACCAGGCGGCCCTGGGCGTTGATCGACAGCTGGAAGCTGTTGTCACCCGCGGCGGGCGGTGCGCCCAGGGAACCGGCGGCAACCTGACGGTTCTGCTCACGGATGGCGTTGACCACGTCGGTGGCAGTCAGCCCGCGGGAAGCGACCTTGTCCGGGTCGAGCCAGACGCGCATCGAGTAGTCACCCAGCCCGAACAGCCGTACATCACCGACACCGTCCAGGCGCGACAGCTCGTCCTTGATGTTCAGCGCGGCGTAGTTGGACAGGTAGAGCATGTCGTAGGTGTTATCCGGCGACGTCAGGTGGACCACCATGGTCATGTCCGGCGAGGCCTTGTCGACCGTCACACCGAGGCGCTGCACCTCGGTGGGCAGGGTCGGCATGGTGCGCGTCACGCGGTTCTGCACCTGCACCTGGGCGGTATCCAGATTGGTCCCCAGGGCAAAGGTGATGGTCAGCGTCATGCGCCCGTCATTGTTGGCCTGGGAGGACATGTACAGCATGCCCTCGACACCGACGATGGCCTGCTCCAGCGGCGAGGCCACGGTTTCACCAATGACCTTGGGGTTGGCGCCCGGGAAGTTGGCAGTAACCACCACGGTGGGGGGCACCACTTCCGGGTATTCGCTGATCGGCAGCTGGAACAGCGAGATGGCGCCGCCGATCAGAATGATCAGCGACAGCACGGCGGCGAAGATCGGCCGCTGGATGAAGAACTGGGAAAAGTTCATCTGAGTGTCCTTGGAATGACGGGCACAGCCCAGCCTGCCCACGCCATCAGCAGCGCGAGCAGGATTTCAGGTAAGAGAAGCGGGTGAAGCGGGGTGTTACTTGAGGCTGACCTTCAGCGGCTCGTCACTGCGCTCGGCGCGGGCCGAAGCCACCGCTCGACGCTGACGTTCCAGAGCCGCAAGGGTTTTCTCGTCGGCCATCGGCACGGCCTGCGGCTCCACGGTACTGCCCGGGATCGCCCGCTGCAGACCGTTGACCACCACACGTTCGCCCTTGGCCAGGCCGTCACGGACGATGCGCAGACCTTCGAGCTTCGGCCCCAACTGCACGGAGCGGTAGACGACCTTGTTGTCGGCGCCGAGCACCAGCACGAATTTCTTGCCGAGATCGGTACCGACGGCGACATCCTGAATCAGGGTGGCGTCGTAGGTATCGCTACCGACCAGTTTCAAACGCGCATACAGGCCCGGGGTGAAGCGACCGTCTGCGTTATCGAACACCGCGCGGCCACGGATGGTGCCGGTACGCGGGTTGACCTGGTTGTCGAGGAAGTCCAGCTGGCCCAGATGCGGATTGCCGTCTTCGTTCGACAGCCCCAGATACACCGGGCTCTTGTCGCGGCTGTCATGGCCGGCCTTGCGGGCCAGATCGGTGTACTTGAGAAAGGCGCGCTCATCGGCATCGAAGTAGGCATACACCTTGTCGGTGGAAACCAGCGAGGTCAGCAGCGACTCGCTGGCGGTCACCAGGTTGCCGGCAGTGACTTCGGCACGGCTGACGCGACCGTCGATAGGCGCGGTCACGCGGGTGAAACTGAGGTTGAGGCGGGCGTTGTCGAGCTCGGCCTGAATGGAGGCCGCTGCAGCCTGAGCTTCCTGGGCTGCGGTCTTGCGCGCATCGGCCAGCTCGGTGGAGATCGCGTTGCCCTCACGCAGACGCTCGCCACGGCGTGACTCACTGACCGTACGAGCCTGATTGGCGCGGGCTTGCTGCAGTTGCGCTTCGAGGCGTTTGACTTCGGCCTGGAAGGGGCGCGGATCGATCTGGAACAGCAGGTCACCTTTCTTCACCAGGGCGCCTTCATTGAAGCTCACCTTGTCGACGAAGCCCGAAACGCGTGGGCGGACTTGCACGGATTCAGGGGCCTCGAGGCGACCGGTGAATTCATCCCACTCGTTGAGTGGCTGTTCGATGACTTCGGCCACGCTGACTTTCGCAGCGGGCATCTGCTGTGCCACTTCCTCGCTCTTGCCGCAGGCAGCGAGAACCAGCGTCGCGGCGAGTGCAAGAGGGAAGGGCCAGAGCCGGGTAGTGGGCTGTTCCATGATTACGATCCGCCAAGGTGTTGGTAGTGATGGAGGCGGAGTCTGGTCTCAGCAACATCCAGGAACGAATCGAATGCCCTGAAGATAAATATCACTGTGAATGATGATATTACGATTTGGAATATTAATAGCAAGCTACCTATCTATATTGCATAGATCGCTAAATACAGATAAAGCCGCTATTCGAGGCTGTCCGGATCACCGAAAAACATCTGGATTCGCGAGCGCAGCCAGCGTTCGGCTGGGTCGTTGTCCTGGGCGCCGCGCCAAGCCATGGACATCTCGAAGCTGTTGCTTTCGAACGGTGGGTCTTCGGCGCGCAGGCCACCAGCGGCAGTCAGAGTGGCGGCGGTGTAGTCGGGCACCACGGCGATCAGGTCGGTGCCCGCCAGCAGGGTGCCCAGGCCATTGAACTGCGGCACGGCGAGCACCACCTTGCGGCTGCGGTTCAAGCGCGCCAGTTGTTCATCGACGAAACCATTGAGGTCGCCCGCGAAAGACACCATGGCATGTGGGCGAGCGCAGTAGTCGTCCAGGGTCAGCGGCCCGGGCACGACATCGGCACGCAGCAGCTTCGGCTTGCTGCGGCGCAGGGTCTTGCGCTTGGCGTTAGCCGGTAGTTCCTCGGTGTAGCTCACCCCTACCGAAATCTCCCCGGAGGCCAGCAGGTTGGGCATCAGCAGGTAGTTGGCACGGCGCACCACCAGCACCACATTGGGCGCTTCAGAGCGCAAACGGCGGAGCAGGGCAGGAAGCAGGGCGAATTCGACGTCGTCGGACAGGCCGACACGAAATACCGCCGTGCTGGTGGCTGGGTCGAATTCCGAAGCACGGCTGACTGCCGTCGAAATCGAATCCAGCGCAGGCGAGAGCAGGCCGAAGATCTCCTGGGCGCGTGCCGTGGGCTCCATGCTACGCCCGGTGCGCACGAACAAGGGGTCATCGAACAGCGTGCGCAACCGCGACAATGCGGCGCTGATCGCCGGCTGGCCGAGAAACAGTTTCTCGGCCGCGCGAGTCACGCTGCGTTCGTGCATGAGCGTTTCGAAGACGATCAGCAGGTTGAGATCGAGACGGCGCAGGTCGTTGCGGTTCATCCAAGTACCAATGTGCGGGCTTGCCAGAGCGGGACGCTAGTGAGAGCCTTGTTCGCCAATAGTACGAGCACTTGAGCGAATTGGGAAAGACACCGGTATCATCGATATATCCACACGTTCTAGTGGCCTATATCACTGCCAGGCATGACGACTATCAATCGGGCCGGGTGGTGCACGTGAAGGTCAGCAGATAAAGTCGACTCCAGTGAATAACCAATCCGCGATCAGTTGAGGTTGACGATGTCCCGCATGATCCGTTTCCACAAGTTCGGCGACGCCAGCGTATTGCAGTGCGAAGAAATGCCGACACCTACCCCCGCAGCGGGGGAGGTACTGGTACGCGTCCAGGCCCTCGGGGTTAGCTGGGGCGACGTACTGTGGCGCCAGAACCTGGCGTCGGAAGAAGCCAAATTACCTTCAGGTGTCGGCTCGGAGCTGGCCGGTATCGTAGAAGCCGTGGGCGAGGGCGTTGATGACCTCGAGGTCGGCGCACAGGTTGCTGCATTCCCGGCCAGCACCCCGAATCGCTATCCGACCTGGGGCGACCGTGTGGTCGTGCCGCGCTTCGCACTGACCCGTTTCCCGGATGTGCTCAGCCCGCAGGAAGCCAGCGTGCACTACACCGGCCTGCTGTTCGCCTACTTCGCGATGGTCGACCTGGCCAAGCTCAAGGCCGGTCAGCACGTCCTGATCACCGAGGCTTGCCATTGCCTGGCTCCGCAGTCGGTACAGCTTGCCAAGGCGCTGGGCGCCAATGTCATCGTATCGACCAGCGTGCCGGACAGCCGTGAGTTCCTGCGCGAACTGGGCGCCGACAAGATCATCTTCACCGAAGAGCAGGATCTGGTCCTCGAGGTCGAGCGCTACACAGAGGGCAAGGGTGCCGAAGTGATCCTCGACCACTGCGCCGGCCAGCAGCTCAAGCTGCTCGGTGACGTTGCGGCCACCCGCGGCAAGCTGATTCTGTATGGCCTCAACGGTGGCAACGACACCGCGTTTCCGGCCTGCGCCGCGTTCAAGAAGCACCTACAGTTCTTCCGTCACTGCGTGCTGGACTTCACCGGGCACTCGGAACTGGGAATCGAACAGGATTGCGCGGCGGTACAGCGGGCGCTCGATCACATCAACAAACTGACCGCGGAAGGCGTGCTCAAGCCGCGCATCGACAAGACCTTCCCGTTCGAAGAGTTCGTCGAGGCGCACCGTTACATGGAAGCCTGCCCGGATCGCGGTCGAGTCGCGCTGACACTGGAGTGATCCAACCCTGAACGAAAGAAGCCCGGCATCCGACCGGGCTTTTTTCTGGGGCGACACGTCCCTGTGTCAGGCCAGAAGCATGTCGAAAATCGATTGCGGTTTGATGACCGGAAGCGACGCGTTCATCGACTAGCTGCTTTCCCGCACCCGCAGCTCGAAGCCGAGATCGACGCTCGACGCAGCAGGGCGGCCATCGAGCATTTTCAGCAATAGGTTGGCGGCTTCACGGCCGACCTCGGTGCGTGGCGTGTGGATCGACGACAGCCTCGGCACGGTATGCGCGGAAGCTGGCAGGTCGTTGAAACCGACCAATGCCACACGCCCTGGAACCGCGATACCACGACGCTGCGCCTCGAACAGTGCGCCCTGAGCAAGGTCGTCATTGCAGAAGAAGATGCCATCGATATCCGGGTGGCGCTGCATCAGCTCATTGAACAGCTGGCCACCCAAACCGATGGATGAGGGCAGGGGGTGCAGCAGTTCCAACGCCGGGTCATACACGCCGGCCGCCTGCAGGGTGCGCCGAAAGCCCTCACCACGTTGCATCACCCGCGGGTCCAGCTGTGCGGCGATGTAGGCAAGACGCTTGCGCCCCTGCTGCAGCAGGTGCTGCGCCACGGCCTCACCGGCTGCCTGCTGAGAGAACCCGACGCTGGCGATACCGGGCGCGCTGCTCAATTCCATCATGTGCACGCAGGGAATACGGCTGGCGCTGAGCAGATGCCGCGTGCCTTCGGTACGGTCGAAGCCGGTCAGCAGCATGCCCATCGGCCGATACGGCAGGTAGTTGCGAACCAGCCGTTCTTCCTCATCGCGGGAATAGTGGTAATCGCCAATCAGCACCTCGATACCGCGCGGACGCATCACTTCGTGAATCGCATCCAGAGGTTCGATGAACAACTGGTTGGACAGGGAAGGGATGAGCACCACCACCGATGTACTGCGCGCCGATGCCAGGGTGCGTGCAGCAGGATTCGCCACGTAGCCCAACTCGTCGGCCGCCTTGCGCACGCGCTCAGCCAGATCCGCACCTACCGTGGCCACGCCGCGCAATGCACGGGACGCAGTGATGGTGGAAACGCCTGCACGCTCGGCGACCTCTGCCAGCGTGGGCATGCCCAGGGTACGGGAACTGCTGTGCGTCGGAGATTTCATTGCAAAGGCTTGTCATCGGCAGTAATTGATGTTTAAGGTAGCGCTGTCTCGAAGGCTTGGCAATGTCGTGCATTGCGTAACTGGCCCCGAGCAGCAGTACCTGGCGAACAACACTTACAACATTCGAAGCCGCCGTCTTGCAGATGTTCACGATCTTCAAAGATAGCGCTGTCTTCCGCTGGAGTTGCACGATGAATAACCCAATAACCGCCCTGGTCGTCATGGGCGTATCCGGTTGCGGCAAGAGCTGCGTCGGAGAATCGATCGCCGAAAAGATCGGCGGTTACCTGATCGAAGGTGACCAGTTTCACCCTGCCGCCAACATCGAGAAGATGAGCGCCGGCATTCCTCTTACCGATGAGGACCGTGCCGACTGGCTGACCCGTCTGGGTGAGGAGCTGGCCAGCGCCCTCGAAACCCATGATCGGCCGCTACTGGCCTGTTCCTCCCTCAAGCGCAAATACCGTGACCGGTTGCGCGAAGCCGTGCCTGGTCTGGGCTTCGTGTTTCTCGAACTGACCCGCGAAGAAGCCGCCAGGCGTGTGGGTGATCGCCCGGGTCACTTCATGCCAGCAAGCCTCATCGACAGCCAGTTCGCGACCCTAGAACCGCCACACGGCGAGCACGCGACACTGACCCTCGATGCGACGCAATCCATCGATACGCTCGGCCAGCAGGCCGCTGACTGGTGGCGCGCGTTCGGTCGATAACACCCGCAGATAACGCGACACAACCACGCTTCTCCCATAACAAAGACAAGTGGAGACGATATGAAAACCATCCATCAAGCTCACCGTTACCTGTCCCTGAAAGATGATCGTGCTCGGTCTTGCCGAGTAGCTGCAGTTGCAGAGGAGGGCGCTCATCATGAATGAGGTGACCACGACTCTCGGCGCAGGGGCGCTTCTCTCCATCGCGGCAGGCGCAGTGCTTCTACTGCTGCTGATGATCATCCGCTTCCGTCTGCATGCCTTTCTGGCACTCGTGGTGGTGAGCATTTTCACCGCACTGGCCACGCAGATTCCCTTCGACAAGATCGTCCCGACACTACTGGGCGGCTTCGGTACAACACTGGCGGCCGTGGCCTTGCTGGTCGGCCTTGGTGCCATGATCGGCCGACTGCTGGAGATAACCGGCGGCGCTCAAGTGCTGGCAGATACCCTGATCAACAAGTTCGGTGAGCACCGGGCACCGTTCGCTCTGGGTGTGGCGTCGCTGCTGTTCGGCTTCCCGATCTTCTTCGACGCCGGCCTGATCGTCATGCTGCCGATCATCTTCAGCGTCGCCAAGCGCTTCGGCGGTTCGACGCTGACGTACGCATTGCCGGCCGCAGGTGCTTTCGCAGCCATGCATGCTCTGGTGCCGCCGCACCCGGGGCCCGTCGCGGCAGCTGAATTGCTGGGCGCGAACATCGGTTTGCTGGTCATCATCGGCACCCTGATCGCCTTGCCGACCTGGTACTTCGGTGGCTATCTGTTCGGTCTTTGGGCAGGCAAACGCTTCAATCTCAAGCTGCCAGCGAGCTTCCTTACCGATGTCGAGCGTGACAACAGCGTAGCGCCACCGCGCTTCGGGCTGGTGCTGACCATCCTGCTGATGCCGCTGGTGCTGATCTTCCTGGACACCGGTCTCAACACCCTCAGCGTAATGGGAACGGTCGACGGTAACAGCACCTGGGTGCAGTTCCTGCGCATGATCGGCAAAACGCCGGTGGCGTTGCTGATCACCGTACTTTTCGCGCTGATCGCCTTCAGTGGCCGACACACCAGCAAGCACCTGGAAAAAGTCTGTGAGGGTGCGCTAGGGCCGATCTGCTCGATCATCCTGGTGACAGGGGCAGGGGGCATGTTCGGTGGCGTGCTGCGTACCAGCGGTATCGGCGATGCCCTGGCCGATACGCTGTCGGATACCGGCATGCCGGTGATCCTTGCAGCCTTCGTGATCTCCGCAGCACTGCGTGTGGCTCAAGGTTCGGCTACCGTCGCGCTGACCACCACAGCGGCGTTGGTAGCGCCCATGGTCGCGGCTACACCGGGGCTCAGCGAGTTCGACCTGTGCTTCATCGTGGTGGCGATTGCCGGCGGTGCCACGGTGCTCTCACACGTCAACGACTCGGGGTTCTGGCTGGTCAGCCGTTTTCTGGAAATGGACGAGAAAACCACCCTCAAGACCTGGACAGTGATGGAAACCCTGCTGGGCAGCATCGCATTCCTGCTGGCCGTGATCGGTAGCCTGATCCTCTAGCGCTTGGCGCCACCGAAGCTTCGCCGACGACCGCAATGATTGCCGGCGCAGCTTCGGTGGGTTTGCGGACAGACTGCCTAGACGTATTCGCGCAATAACCTACAGTGAGGAGCAAGAGGCCAAGAAGCGGCCAGCAACCCTGCGACAGGAAGCCGCCAGGCGTCATTATCTACGGAGCGTTCTTCATGCCTACAGTCACCAGCAAAGCCCCGGAATTCACCCACACCAGCAAGAGCGGCACACACAACGTGCAGCTCGAATTCATCTGGGCAAACGAATCGGGCGGCGTCGCACAAGCGGTCATCGCCACATTTCACGACGACGCAGGCAAGCCGGTCAAACGACTCAGCGTGCCAGGTCCATTCAGCGAACCCGGCAGCGCACGCAAAGCAGTGATCGCCAAGGCGAATGCCTGGTTCGATCATGGACGTGAGTGAACGAACTGACGTAGCGGCTCATCATCAGCAAGGTCCCAGTCAACGATCAGCAGTCGTTGTCTTCACTGGTGCTGGACTGAGGAAAGGCCAAATCTGGTGATGAGAGCCTCTGATGTGCGATACCTTAGGTTCGCATAATGTATATTATGTTAAATTGGATATCATGCTATCTGAGACCATGCATCAGATGCTGGGCTCGAGCATCGTCCTGGGCAGCAGCCTGTGCCCCCCCCCCCCCCCGCTGGTTAATCGGAAACGTGGACAACTTATTCGGAAAACATTCCACGCCAACCAGTTAGATTGCACAACTATGGCATCCAGGATATTCGATTTACCGCTGTCTCCTGGGCCAATCAGGCAGTTGACACCGTTGGACGGTGCCCAATCGAGGGCTTGTATTCTTCAGAAAGCTAGCGCTGAAGTCGTATGGTTAACCATACGGCTGTTAGCAACTCACCCACGCCAAATCCTTCACTCAAGACGCTGCCTTCCAAGATTTCTCTAAGTCATCAAAGATCATCTGGCTCGGTAGTCAAAATTATTTATTAAAATTTCACTATTATGAATTTTATCGTGACACGCCTTGCAAACAACCAGAATATTTTCCGGCTCCCCTACACCGCCAAATGCCAGGTCTACGATATGGTGCCCATGTAGATTGGTGTCTTTAGCGCACACCTCACACATATGTTCTTCGCGTGTTTTAGCAATCGCGATAGCCCTCCTATGCTCGCTATTTCTTTTTGCGGTCAACTGCCACCCCTAGAAGCTTTTCATTTTTCGACGCAGGCAATAACCCTATCTCATTTTCAACTCGAACCAGGAATTCCGCGATGATTTCATCCGTGGTGTCTGGGTCGCCAGACACGGTGATCATCACATCCTTCGTATTATTGCCGGGTGCAGCGCCTGGCCTCTTAGGAAGGGCCTTGTGTCGAACTTCGCTTGGCTCAAGTCCAATTTTGCTCACTTCAGTCAAAAATTCCGACAACAACTCAGCACTATCTACATAGCTTATCTTGACTAGAACATCTTTCTTGTCGCCCACGTTACTTCTCTATGTAGTTAACGAGCTTGCGATGTTTTTTGGCGAATTCCTTAGCAATTGTCTCTAGTTGCTTACGCTTTTCCTTAGGCACATCACGATACACTAACGATACGGCAACTTGCTCACCTGGAGCGGCAGGCAGCTTTGATAGCTCTTCAACATCAGTAGATTTATTCATCGGAGACCTCGCTAATATCATCCAAGTCCGACAAGTCAGCGCTAGCATTCATTGAAATAAAACCACTACCTTTTTTTATTGCTAACAAATCAAAATCCAGAAAGCTAGGATCTTCGGTGTGTAGTGTGTAGACAAAATATGAACCATCGGCTTTTCGCACGTGTACGATGTTGCCCTCAACGCGATCAACAGAATCGCCTTCCGAGAGTATTTCAACTTTGAGTATTTTCATTTGGTGCCTTAATATTTAAAAACCATCCGTGTGATATCAGACTCGACTTTCTAACTCAAACCGTATTAATCAGTCACGCGAAAAAACATGTCCTTGTTACCACAATTTTAAAGGGCACGGCAATTCGATATCGCGAGCCACCCGACTCGACTTGCCTTTATTGACTATGGGCTGTCCGATGCGCCTCTCACGCAGCCGCTCCCGCTAGGCTTGTGGGGATCAATTATGTGTTCATGAGAATCCCAGGGAAGCGAACAGCCCGCCCCTCTTCGTTGAGCTCAGCTCGTCCACTGGCCTCAATCCACCTGAAGCTGCCATCGTGCTGGCGCACACGATCGCACCGGTAAACACCGCCGCGCTTCATCGCCTCCTGGATGTCGGCGGAGACGCGATCACGATCACCAGGATGAATTGACTAGACTGATTCCTCAATCAGGATACCTGCCAAGCACCTCTCCGCTGGCAGCCCAAATGATCGTGAAAAACGCTCATCGGCGGTGACTCGGTTTTCCTGAATGTCCCACACCCATGTTCATTCGTCGCTAAGTTGACATCCTTCGCTCAGACGACTTGGCCGACCATGGAAAATCCGTAAGAATGTCATTCGGCTATTATAAACTGTACGGAACACTCATATGCCACGGAAGCGCAAAGGGAGCGGCGGCGGGCCGATCGCTCTGTACGCCTTGTTATTCGTTGTTGCCCTTTTGGCGCAAGTTCCAAAGCAAGCGTGGATCGCCCTTGGAGTTATCTTGGGCGTAAGTGCGTTGGTATGGGCCGTCAGACGCGCCACCCAGGCAAAGCGTTACGCGCCTGAAGATGACATTGTTGCGGAGATCGCCGCTGAATCTCGACAGGCAACCTCCCCCAGTCTCACCGTCCAGTTCGGCACCAGTACCCGCGAGCGAGACTTCCATACTGTCCAAGTCGGTTCGTCCAGCGATAGTCAGAACTACGCCATCCCAAAGCCAAGTGCAAAGCCCATGGGCGTTCGCTGGCTTGCAGAAGGTGAGTCCATCACCGTGGCCGGATTGGCTATCCCGGGTGGAATGCTCTACATCACCGAGCGGGCAACCCAGTTCGGTCAGACTGAACCGTCCCTGATTGATGCAACGATTCGAGTCGCACGCTCACCCATGAGCCTTACCGAGCGGCAGATGCCCTATTGGCCAAGTTACCGAAGCATCACGCCTGAGGCGCGGCGAGCGTATCTGCAATGGTTGGCAGGAGGTCGCCGCCAGCCTGCGGATGCGGGATACGTGTTCCTGTTTTTTTACGGGCTTGAACGCCGCGCGCTGATTGATGCACCGAGCGACCCTCAGGCCAAGGCAGAGATCCCTGCCATCAAGGCCGAGGTGGAACGCTTGCTTGGTCTCTACGGGGACAACCATTCTTTCCACGGCTACGCTACCCGCTTTCTCGCCCATATCGACGCGGGTTCTGTTCAGCCTCAGAGCTATATGAGTGAACCGATTGCCAGTGCCGCAGATGGGTACGAGCTGCCCATGTCACTGAGAGTCGCGCTGGGTCAGATGGCCGTGGATAAATACCCTCTCAATCCGAGCTGGGCATTGGCCTGGGCGCTCGCAGAGCCCAACATTTCCAGGCGCACACCTGTGACCCGTTGTCCTGAGCAATTCGCAGCGCTCTTCAAAAACGAATTCGCAAAACGGTATCCCAATGGCATTGTGCTGCCTCAGAACAAGACCAAGCTAAAGATTGCCTATCGCCCCGCCTCTTCCGGATTGAGCATCCCGGCAGCGGCCGTAGGCGACCTCCCCGATGTCGCGGCAACCTCAGGAACGCGTAACAAGCTGCAGGTTATTGTCGAAGAATGCACCACCGTTCTTGACGCTTACAGTCGATATCTGGGGCGCAACCCAGATGCTGGAGATAGCCTGGAAGCCATCCTGCAGTTGCCAACAGAACTCTGGCCTGCTGAAGCAAAAGAAGAACTCGAACAGTTGGAACAACGCGTCGGCGGCGAAAACATCTGCATGAGTTTCGCTGAGCTGGCAGGCCGTTTCAAATCCGCCGGCGTGCTTTCCCGCGACAAAGTCGTGGCGCTCGCCCGGGCCTTGGAAAGCAAGCGAATCGGATTGGAGCCCGACGTGCTTTCTGGCAGCCGTACGCCTAAGGCAGAAGACACCATCGCGTTATTCGCAGTGGACACTGATGAAGGCACTCTTCGATCGACCGATGCTTACAGTGCTGCAGCAGTGACTTTAGACCTGGCCAGTGCAGCGGCTGCGGTAGACGGTGACACCTCGCTAGAGGAGGTGAGTCTGCTGTCAGGCCACATTGACTCATGGGATCACCTCTGCGTCGCGCATCGAAAACGCTTGAAGGCGCACCTCCAGATTCAACTGAAACAACCGCCGACACTGGCAAGCCTCAAGAAGAAACTAGAGCCGCTGACGATCGAGGCCAAGCGGAAAATTGCCAGCTTCCTGGCCCACCTCGCACAAGCGGATGGCGAGGTGACGCCACAGGAAGTTAAGCTCCTTGAGCGCGTATACAAATCGCTCGCCCTTGATCCGCAGTTCGTCTACAGCGACCTCCACAGTGCAGCTGTTCGTCCCTCCCAGGGGCCGGAGGCATTGACTGCGACTGCGGCTCTGACCACTGCGACACAGACATCGGAAAGCACTGGCTCTGGCTTTGCACTGGACATGGCCAAGGTCGCTCGCTTGCAACAAGAAACGACAGAGGTGTCGGCGCTCCTGGCCAGCGTTTTTAATGAAGAGTCGCTGACTGAGACGCCTAGCGCCCTGGAGCCCGAGGCGCCCCAACGGCAGGAAGAAAGTACCGCCGAACAGCTTGCTACCGTACATGGTTTGGACGTCGAGCACTCAGCGTTCCTTCGACTTCTGGTTTCACGGCCTGAGTGGAGTCGTGCCGAGCTGGAAGACGCAGCCAGTGACATGGAACTGATGCTGGATGGCGCCTTGGAGCGGATCAACGACACAGCGTTTGAGCTGTTCGACATGCCCGTGACCGAAGGTGATGATCCCATCGAAATCAACCCCGACATTCTGGATGAGTTAGCCCTATGAGTAAGATACGAGCCAAGGATCGCGACGCGGTCATTCAATCGCTGCGTGCGGGCGTAGTGCCCCGTGTTGGGCAGCATCTCATCCAGGTAGGTCGAGCGGGTGAACTCGATTCACTGCTCAAAGATGTGGATCGTCTCGCGGATGGTGGCTCGGCTTTTCGCGTCGTCGTTGGCGAGTATGGCGCGGGCAAAACCTTCTTCCTAAATCTGGTGCGCGGCATCGCCATGGAGCGCAAGCTCGTCACCATGCACGCCGATTTGAACCCTGACCGTCGTCTTCATGCTTCAGGTGGCCAAGCGCGCTCCCTTTACTCCGAGCTGGCCAAAAACATGGCCACCCGCACCAAGCCAGAAGGCGGCGCTCTGCAGGGTATCGTTGAGAAGTTCATCTCCCAGGCCAAAACGGAAGCCAAGACCAAAGGTGTCGAGAGCGAGGCGGTTATTCGTGAGTATCTGGCAGAGCTCACCGAGATGGTCAATGGGTATGATTTTGCCGACGTCATTGCCGCCTACTGCCGCGGCTTCGAGGAAGGTAACGAGCAGCTCAAGGCTGACGCCATCCGTTGGCTACGCGGGGAATTCTCCACCAAAACCGACGCCCGCGCTGCACTGGGCGTGCGGACGATCGTCGATGATGCTTCTGTCTACGATCAGTTGAAATTACTGTCACGGTTCGTGCGCCTGGCTGGCTTCGGCGGCTTGATGGTCTGCCTGGATGAACTGGTCAACCTGTACAAACTGGCAAACACCCAAGCCCGGAATGCCAATTACGAACAGATTCTGCGCATCCTCAACGATTCACTGCAGGGTTCCGCTGAAGGTCTGGGTTTTGTATTGGGCGGCACACCAGAGTTTCTGATGGATACTCGTCGGGGACTCTACAGCTACCCTGCCCTGCAATCGCGCCTCGCGGAAAACAGCTTTGCGAAGTCTGGCCTGGTCGACCTTTCCGGGCCTGTCATTCGGCTCAGCAGCCTGACGCCTGAGGACTTCTACGTATTGCTGCAGAAGTTGCGCAACGTATACGCCTACGGTGAGCCTGAGAAGTTATTGCTGCCGGATGAAGCCATCCCCGCTTTCATGGCGCACTGTAATCAGCGCTTGGGCGAAGCATATTTCCGGACACCGCGCACGACCATTACAGCGTTCATCAACCTGCTCGCGGTGATCGAGCAAAACCCTACAGCGGACTGGCGAACGTTACTGGGCGCCGTAGAGCTGGCCAAGGATGAGTCCGGGCAGCAAGATCTTGAAGTTGAGGCAGACGATGAGCTCGCCAGCTTCAAGCTCTGATTCTTCTTCGTTCGAACGTCTACACCCCGAGGTTCAGCAATGGATCTGGTCACAGGGGTGGACGACTCTACGTGATGCCCAGGAATGGGCGATACCGGCATTGGTGGGCGCTGATCGCGATGTGATCATTGCAGCGTCCACTGCCGCAGGTAAAACAGAGGCCGCATTCCTTCCTATCCTGACCAACCTGCTCAACAACGGCGAGACCGCCGGCGCAGTGCTGTATATCAGCCCGCTTAAGGCGCTGATCAACGACCAGTGGGACAGGCTCAGCCGGCTATGTGAGAGGCTCGAACTGCCCGTCGTTGCTTGGCATGGTGATGTGGCCGCAAGCAAGAAACAACGGTTTCTGAAATCGCCTGAGGGCATCTTGCTGATCACACCGGAGTCCCTCGAGGCCCTCTTCGTAAACAGAGGCTCGAGTTTACCTGGTGCTTTTCAGAACCTGCGCTACATAGTCGTCGATGAGCTTCATGCCTTCATTGGCAGTGAGCGCGGTAAGCAACTGCAATCACTCATGCAACGGGTTGAAATCGTCGTGGGTAGAACGCTGCCCCGTGTAGGGCTTTCGGCGACGCTTGGGGAGATGTCGCTGGCCCGCAAGTTCCTGAGGCCAGCGTGCCCGAATGGCATCACGGTTATTGAGTCAAAGTCCTCTGGCCAAGAGCTCCAGGTACAGGTGCGTGGCTACATTGAGCAGCCCATGCAGCAGCTGGTGGTGGAACACCCGGGGAATGCGTCAACAGATGAAGGCGCAGAGAAGGAGGACACCTCAGGTACCAAAGTGGCTATCGCAGGTCACCTGTACAAGGTGCTGAGGGGGCATAACAACCTGATCTTCCCCAACAGGCGCCAAGAGGTTGAATGGTTTGCCGACCGTCTGCGCTCACTGTGCGAGAACGATGGTGTTCCGAACGAGTTCTGGCCGCATCACGGTAGCTTGTCCAAGGAGCTACGCCAGGATGCCGAGCGGGCGTTGAAAGCGGGAGATCCTCCAGCTTCTGCCGTATGCACTACCACCCTGGAACTGGGTATAGACATCGGTAGCATCAGGACGGTCGCACAGATCGGCTGTCCACCCTCTGTGGCAAGTCTCAGGCAAAGGCTTGGCCGCTCGGGTCGCCGCGCCGGTGAGCCTGCGATGCTCAGGACGTACTGCCGGGAGCGCCCTTTAACAGATAAGTCGGATCTCTCCGATCAGTTACGTGAGGGCCTTGTCCAAACAGTCGCCATGATCCGATTGCTGATCAGTGGATGGTTTGAGCCGCCTCGATCCGGAGGGCTACACGCTTCGACACTGGTGCAACAGTGCCTATCCTCAATTGCTCAGCTCGGCAGTGCTTCTGCGGCGCAATTATGGGGAAATCTCATCGCAAGCGGCAGTTTTGCGAGCGTCACCAAGCCTGATTTCCTGGGTTTGCTCAAGGGTATGGGTGAGAAGGAATTGATCGTCCAGGACAGCTCAGGACTTCTGCTACCAGGCGAACTCGGGGAGCGGTTGATCAACCACTATGAGTTCTACACCGCCTTCACAAGCGATGAAGAGTTTCGTTTGCTCCGGGATGGGAAGCCACTTGGCTCGCTGCCCGTCAGCAAACCCCTGACCAAGGGACAGCGCATCATCTTCGGCGGAAGGCGTTGGCAGGTTCAGGATGTCGACCTCGAAGCAAAGGTGATCGTGGTCACACCGGCGCGGGGCGGCGAGCCCCCTCAGTTTGATGGGCTTGGTGCCCAGGTCGATGATCGTGTCAGGCTTGAAATGCGAAACGTGTTGATGGAAACCACATCCTGCCCCTTCCTGGACAAAAACGCTCAAGCGCTCCTAGACGAGGCTCGGAGTAACTTCCGCGCTCTCGGGTTGGGTGGCGCGGCGATTATTGGCTCTGCCAGCGTAAGCCATGTGGCAACCTGGCGAGGGGATTACACCAACGATGCGCTGGCCTTGTTGCTCAGGCATGTGGGCATTCAGTGTGAAAACACAGGGCTTTTCCTGGAAGTTGCATTCGGTGCGGAGGACACATTGCGAGCGTTGCGCGTGGTCGCTCAAATGGACATCTCGAACGTAGAGCCGATCTTGGAAAATGTCGAAAACATGATCCGAGAGAAATGGGATTGGGCCCTTCCCCGCCCGCTCCTCATGAAGTCGTTCGCCTCAAGCCATCTTGATCTCCAAGCCGCGGTCACCACAGCTCGACTCCTTACACTGGAGTCGCAGGTTGGCAACGAATAGGAGTTCGCTCTTCTCCACGCCCATGATTTCGGCCGCTTATGTGTAGGTGGCTGCATGGGCTTTGAGCGAGCTGGCTTCGGCTATGATACTGGTAGGCCTGAAGTTAGAGGGTATGGCAGGCGCTGGTTCGCATGGGGACTACCTGGCTCGAATCGCGAGCTGCGAATTCTGGCAGGAGTACAAATGTACTCCGCGATGTGCTAATGGGTTCAAGGCTCTCTGGATTACGCTTGCGAGCCATCCGCCTCACTCGATACGCGCAAAGCCACGAGCTCAGCCTCTGCGGTGGTTAGTTTGTGCGCCAGATCCACCTCCCTTAGCTTCGCGGTTGCGAATTGCGACTGAAACTCACCAGCCTCTTCAGCCTTGGCTACCAACTGTTGAGCGAGCAGTTCCTTTGCTCCTTCCGCACGTGCATTAGTAGCATTGGCAATGCTCAGCTCACCCCGCAGGGTTTCGACAGCCTCACGATGTTGCGAGGCTTCCCTGGCATGCTGGCGATTTTCGGCAATGAAGCGCTCGTTATCCCGGATTAATCGGGAGATATCCTCTTCAGCCTCAAACGCATCTACGATAGGGTTGGTGGCTTTATTCCCTCCTGGCTAGCCTGGCCTTGCCAGACTGGGCCGGTGTAGCCTGGTTTGCTGGGCAGTAGATCGCCGCGATGCCGTAGCAACCAGTCTGCACACGGTCTGAATAGCGGGCAACACTCTGGTTTGGGTTGCGCACGCTCGCAAGTCATTCCACGCTTTTGACACGGTAGAGGATTAAATTTTTGCCCTTCTCCGTGTAATGTGAGCCTTCCACCCAGCTCCACCTGAAAAGGATTTCATCGCCAATGAACGTAATTGCCTATCGCTACGCAACAGCTGACACTTTCGAGAACATGCTTCAGAGTCAGGAACTATGGTTCTCTGACCTCCGGAAGATGAATGATTGGGACGAGTACGCCGCAGGGTTTAGGATCGCAAACGAACTGATAGCAGACGAATTCCCTCAGTACGCATCCATTCTGGGTGAGATCTCGCCAGAGCGGATGAGCGATCTATTCATGGTACTGATTTGCTCGTTTTCAAGTCACGGTGACTGCCTGAGCATGTGGCGCGGCTATGGCGAAAATGGTAAGGGGGCGGCCATTGGCTATGACACTCACGAAATTGAAAACCACCATCTTTTCGCTCGCTTTCTGCAGAAAATGGATCCTGTTAATGGTAAGGTAAAATTCAATTCTGTGATTTATTCGGAAGAAAACTACAGAGAAATAATTCGTCAAAATATTACACGAGTATTTTCTATATCCAGCGAGGCAGACCCAGAAGAGATTCCGCTCATCTTGGAGTTTAGAAAAAAAATGCTTGGCAGTGTCTTAGTCAGACTTTGCACATTGTACAAAAATGACTTCTTCGTGGATGAGAGAGAAATTCGGGGATTTATTGAGATTAATGAGCACGCCGACCCGTACGAAGTTTCTAAAAGGTCGGGCGATTTCGGCGACTCAACTGTTCACAAAATTCGCTCAGACTTTAAAGGTATTCCCTCCATCAAAGAAGTTGTACTCGGGCCAAGTTACGAGAACAGTGACGAACACGTCAGGAGCTTGCTAGTCAAGTACGGACTGCCTGATGTGGAAATCAAGCGCTCCCTAGGTACATACCGCCTATCTGCCAATTGCAATTAATCAAGCGAGGGACCAGGAGTACTATTAAGTACCCTGGCCTATAAAAATTTTATAATTAACCCTCTGCCCCAGTCGGAGGGTGTAGGTGCCTCCAACCTGCCGCTGTCACTTACTCAACCATCGAACCAGGTTTCGACTGAACTTCACTTAGCGGCATTCCAGTGCAGGAAACCACTATCTCTACTCTTCAGTTTTACACTATTGCATCTCCGTTGGCTTATCCAAGGAAGGAAGCGATGAACGTCTCAGCACCACTGGGCTACATGCTATGGTGCTCTTTTTCATCAGAGAACAAGGTGCACAAACTACGTAGGCTGTGAGGTCTAACGATAATGCTTTCTACATCACTTTGCAGAAGAAGCGGCTCCATCAGTTGGGTTGCGGATCATGGCGGTACCGCCTTTTCCCCTTCTTCTCTTGAAGCATGAAAGGGGGTACCGATCACCAAAGGTACGCGTGCCGATGGAGTGCCTGAGTGTTATCCTTTCCAAGGAACGAAGACCTACGGTCGCATTTCATCAGCGCCTGCAACTTTAGGTATTCGCTAAGCTATCCTGTCGGGAAGTATTCCGCCGACTAGATACTCAAGCATATCTGGGTTATCCAACACAGCCCTGTAATACAAATGTTGCCAGCTGTTCAGAGTAGGATCCTCGTGCAGTGATCGGAATATTTCGAGCGACTCCTCAATAGTCTGGTTGCTCAACCTGATCTTGGCTGCATGTTTGAGTATTCGCATACTCTCCCCCTTAAAAAAGCCTGCGAATCTGCGCTCGATAGCTAATTCCCGAATGTGGGCTTGCACTACTGCTCGCTGTTCTTCTGATAGCCAATCCATTAATTCGATAGAGAAGGTTGGAGTGTCATAGGGTGGATGGATGACTATGCGTATGATTTGCCTTTCTATGAAATCATCATAATACGGATGTAGGAATAACCTCGGCTCATGCGCCGTATTTGTTTTCTCAAGCTTTTCTTTTTGGCAGCGGTCGCACATTGGAGTTAGGTTGGGTGGCGTTATGCTGAAATGGGGATATTTCCCCTTAGGCAGATAGTGATCGAGAGTGTTGGGCTTGCCAAATTCCCCACATGCCGGGCAGAGATTCAGATCATGGTCATTCAGCTCATCAATTACGACACCCTGAGCGCTGCCAGGAGCGGCATGAGTATAGAGATGCTTGAAGCTCTTCTTTCTTGCATCCGGGATGGCAGGCCAAGCTTGGACAAATGCAGGGGAGCCACAATTATCCAGATACGCTTGTGTTCGCACCTGCCACTCCGCCTTGATGTCGGTGAAGTAACGGGCGTTGGATCCACCCTGCCGTTCATTAACCACATCATCTACAAGTGTTACGCAACAATGCTGGGGTCTTGATAGGCGCATTACCATTTATCAGTCTCCATTGAATGGATCTGAATAATTAGCTCTTCATTAATGTGGCCCTTCAAGGACTTGATTAACTCATCAGCATTCATGTTTTCCAAACGGTCGCTGATCCACTGCTCAAATGGCTTGGAAACTGATTTATCTCCAAAGACATACGACGCAATTCGTTGTACGTCGCCTCCAAATGTCTGAAATGGTGGATTTTTGACCACTAGCTTGTCTTTAGTGCGCTCGAAAACATGAACGCAGTCAGAGGGCATTTCTCGTACAATCGAAACGGAGTGGGTTGCGAGTATGGCTCTGGAGTTAAATTTGTCCAGGATTTGCTTCAGCATATCAACTAGCTGCACCTCAAGGGACGGATGCAAGAATAGCTCGGGCTCATCAATTAGGATCAAGCTGTTCCGCTTGATCGCGCCCAATAAATTAATTACCAAGTAGGCAAAGAGACGCTGGCCTGAGCTCAGAGCCAGAATCCTTTCCCCCTTCACGAATGCCAGCCCAAATTTTTTATCTATGCTTTTAGCTAAGATATCTGAATCCCACATTTGGATGGTAGCGGGATCTATGAGTGCAAATTTGGTCTCTCTAGCTCCGGTTGTGATGACCTTAAATGGTTCTTCAACATCGCCATCGCTGACGAGATCGTCAGAATTGGCCCGAGGCTTAACTTTGAGAGCTATCGTGTCAAAATCGATTGCAGCCTGAAGGACGCGAGTCGCGGTTTTGACCTTTTGACCCCAGTGTTTAATGTGGCGATATTGTTGATCATCTGCGATGCAATCAAGCATCGACATAACAGTGTCTTTTCTGGGGATTTCCCTAGAAAGAGAAACTGATAAACTCGAGATTTGTTTCGACTCATTGGCAGGGCGAGATACAAGCCTACCTCTCAGGCCGAAATACTTATAAGCATCTCGATCTCTAACCTTTGATTCCCCCATATCTACAGGAAATAGTTCGAATGGGCTATATGAGGCGACAATCAGACGACTGATACTCTCTGGCATATCGTTGTGACGCCGCCGCGCCCTTCTACCATCTGCAAGCCAAGCATCGACCATCTGATGCAAAAACTGAGATTTGCCTGTGCCATTCGCCCCAATCAGTACGTTGATTTCGCGAGGCAGACCGGTTCTGTCCTTGCTGAATTTCAAACTCAGCGACGATTGATTGTTAAAAACATCCTTAAATGTGAATGGGATGTCCATCGCAGTAATGGATGACTGATCTAGCACCTTCCAACCATCAACAAATGATTCGATACTTCCTCGCTCTCGCTGCAGTGACTCTTTGAAGCCTTCAGTTCTTATTAATTTTTGCGCATCTCTAGAGTCTTTGATGTGCACAAGGTAGCTCGCGTCGCGAAGTAAATCGGAAATATCAAGTGCTCCTTCCTTTGAGAGAGCACCTTGTAGCTGTTCATAAAATGCAATTTCACCAGGAGTGGATATGTAGCTGACATCAGGTATTGGAAAGCGCCCATCCCAGCCATCGCTTAGCAGCTTGTCAAGATATCGCCTGGTATTCTTGACCCCTTCCAAAAGAATACGCACGGGTGCCAATTCAATGCGCTCTCCCCCGATCCTGCAGGAAACGATAAATGTAGTTTCGTACCCGAAATCGTTCCAGTTGTTGGAAAGTAGCTCTAGGACATCCCCTTTGCCTTCAGGCAAGACATTTGTACGTCGGCTAGGCCGTCCTTCGTAAATGACCTTCAAAGCTACTCTCCTTAGTAATGTTGATTTCCGTACTGCTGTGCTTTTGTGGAGCTTTGCATGCGCCTGAGGGGTACCTTAAGGTAGTGGCTTTTGGATATCAACGCTTGGTTGAACCCGAGCATCGGGTCGCCGGCACTAGCTAGGAATTCGAAGAATCAGGCCTCGACACAGGGAGGTACGCTGGGAGGGAGACCTCTGCTAGTCAGCACGAGTTCTCGAATACTGAATAGACAGAGATCAAAGTCCGAGAGGACGTCTCAGCCGGGTTACTTAGCTTTTTCTTAAGGCGACTGCAGACTGACGCCCACGACGCGTCGAGGGATGGTCTGCCAGGCGCTCAAGCGGCAGCCCGATCACAACAACTGTATTGACTTCCAGAGTGTTGACAAAGAGGTGCATCAAATCCCGCACGTAGCGATAAGGTGTAGACAGGTGAGAGCAGGAAAATTTGGATGTAATGAAATTTCAGCAAGATGAATGGTGTGGCCAGCCATCATCGACCACTCGAAGTGACTGAAAATCCAGCTCCGGAACCTGGCTAGTCGCGCTATTGGATAACGCCAGGCCACGCCGCGATTGCCAAATCAGCGACCTCTTGCAACCATGACTCTGCGCCACCGTCAGAATGATCTTGGTTGAGGTAATCGCTGCCACTGGTAAGTGTCCGGCGCTCGCCTACATCTAAAACTTTTGCAGCCGTATGCCGGCCAGATCTTCATGGACATGCAGTCCCATCACGCAGGACTTACGTTTTGGTAGACGACTACTGAAACCTATCAGAAGACTACACGTCAGTTGCTAGTGACAGACGCTAGCTTACAACGCCGATAGTTACAACAACTTTTATTAACTCACTACTGTCAACAAACTGGCAGTCCGAATAATGCTTAAATTGATATTTGAGCATTGGGATTTATTTAGTATTTTTTTTGATTTATTTTTCCTGTCAGAACAATCACTTGTGAGCGAGCAATTTAATTACCTATAAATTGAAATTTTGCAATACATAAATAAAGCGAGTATCCGATTACCCCTAGACATGGTTATAACACTCGAGAGAATGCGAAATTTTTCGTCTATCAAATCGCGTCTCTTATGAGTGCAGGATAGAATCTGCATCCCTGATGTATGGCCTGAACCTCGTTCCAGAACTGAATGTACTTTCGCCTGGACGCTTTCTTGGCATGCAACCATCGGTTTGCTTGGGCTTGTTGGGTAAGATTTAAACGAGCCATTTAGGCGCTTAGGATAGCGAACGCGTTGAATTCAACCTCTGAATAATGATTGCGGACTGCCAGTCTGTTTCCCGGCGATGACTAACCGCCGTTGACAGCTGAGCTCGCGGCGAGGCCGCGACAAAGCCCCTTAAAGACATTCGCGCTTGGCCTGTGGCTGAGTTCAGGACGGGGCTAGAGGTTGTCGTATAACTGTTCGACTAAACACCCGTTCAGTGCAGTCGTTGAGTGGAAAATGGCTGGAATTGCAGCTTTTTACCGGAAAACAGGAATCTGTTTTCCAATCTAGGGCTAGCACTGTTCATTTCTATCAATAAAATCAATTGGTTATGCGATTCCGATAAAGCGGTGCCCGTCACAAATATTGCTGTAGCTAATCGGCTAGCCCAGATCAATCCAGCGTCCCTCTCATCAACGTCTGTCACGTCGACAGGTTTATGGGCTGGATTGCTCGAGAACCTTCACCGTATTGGGCCAGAGAAAATGCTTAACTGGAGCTTCGCTCACGACCACTCCAAGGTGCCTTAGAACCGAGCCATGGCGGATCTCTAATTGCGGTCGATCGGCTCGGCTCTCCATTCTAATCATGCACAACCACAAATGAGTCCCATAGTACGGCATACAGCCAGCTTCAACTGAGGCCCTCAGAAATCCATCATGTCTGGAGCCCAAATCAGTTCAGCGACTAGTGAGTCCATCGCATGCGGACCGCTTCTTAAAAGCGACGGCAAGCCCTCCAATAGCAATCAGACCAATCCCGACTAGCGCACTAGTGCTAGGTACGTCTCCAAAAACAATCAACCCAATGATCACTGCCCAGCCTATTTGCAGAAAGCTTAGAGGCGCCAGGATATTCGGGCTTTCGAGATTAAACGCGTTAATCATGCACTGTTGAGCCGCAAAGCCCGTAAAACCTAAAACCAGAAATAGAGGAACATGAGAAAACTCAGGAAGGATCCAACTGCCAGTGATTTCAGTAGGAATTAGCAAACTCATAATAAAGACCCCAGTGAGCCCAGTCATGAAATTTGTAGATATCGGATTCTCTGTCTCACTCAGGAAACGTGTCAATATTTGAAACAGTGCAAAAAGAACAGCAGCAAGAAGCGGCATAAGCGAATACATCGAAGTCATCTCTGCATTTGGCCTCACCACTACAACCAAACCTATAAAACCTAAAATTACTGCGCACGAACTGTATCTATCAATTCGTTCTTTTAGAAGAAGAGGCGCAAGAAGAGTTACAACCAAAGGATATGTAAAGTAAATTGCAGTCAACTCAGCCAGTGGTAGGTAGTGTGCTGCATTCATCATGCATAGCGAAACACCTAACATTAATAAACCACGGAGAACCTGAAGCCACTTGCGGTCCGTGCTAACCAGTGTCAAACCCATGGCTCTTGCGAAAAACAATCCCATGACCACAACATGCATCGCATATCGAGACCAAATCAAACTAGTAACCGGGTAGAAAGCAGCAAGATATTTTACAACGGCGTCGAAAACGGCAAACAGAACTACTGATGCGCTTATCCATACGACGGCCTTTCCTCTACTCCTCAAACTAATCAAATTCATTCCCTTTAAATAAGCATCGACTAATTGCCGATCTGCTATCCTTTGAAGAGGTTTCTACATTCACCCTACCCATCGTTGACATAAGCGTCAACGATGACGAATGTAACGGCATGTTTCAAAGGTGATTTATGGTGATGACTCGGCAATTCGACGAGGAAAGCGTGCTGGACGCCGCTGTTGCTCAATTTTGGACGTATGGCCTGCAGGCTACGTCAATGGCGGACTTGGCGAAGGCTACGGGTGTACAACGAGGTTCCCTCTACCATGCATACGGTGGCAAAGAGCAGATATTCTGCCTTGCGTTTAAACGATACAGAGCCAATCTCCTTGAAGAATCGAATGCTGCGCTTATTGCTGACAATGCTTATGAGGCTCTAGATCGGTTTCTAAAAGCCTCTATTTCACGAATGGTTTGTAACTCGCCAGCTCGTGGTTGCTTCACAAGCCGGACAGCATTTTCCGCGCCTACACTAAGTGAGGAAGTTTTATCTTTGCTGCAGACGTTGATTAACGCTCAAGAGGCTTTACTTGTGAAAGCCATGAGCGATCCTAGATTCAAGAAGGATTTGATATTGTCCCCCGAAGACACCGCTAAACTAGTCATTTGCTTCACTCGGGGACTGGCGGTAATTGAACGAATTAAAGGAGACCCCCATTATCTAGAGGGTAATGCTCAATCCCTACTTAACGCACTGATCAGAAAAGACGGACATAAAGATTTTTCAATATACCCATAACTTCCTAGCAATCGGTGTGTCTCTGCTCCTCGAGCGACTGGCCGGGCTCGATGGCGTGCAGCCCACCGCGCCTGGCCTGTACTTCCCCTATCAGGTTCACGACGCTGCCGCCTATCTGGTACGCCTAGAGCGTGAGGGCGGTCGGATCATCGAGCTGCAGGTTCCGTGACGGCTTTATCCCCACCCCTTCCCCGAATATCGCTGCGCTCGGTACAGGCCATGGCCAGAGGCACGGCGCATTCGGGATGTGCCCGAATACCTAGCGAAGGTTGCGGGCGAACAAGGCCAGCATGTCGCGCCACCCCTCCTCCGCTGCGCGTTCATCGTAGACGGGGAAGTCCGTCATCATCCAGCCATGGGCGGCGGGATAGGTTCGGGTGGTGAAGCGAACCTGGGCGTCCGCGAGCGCCTTTTCGAGCCGCTCGGCCATGGCAGCCGGGTAACTGGAGTCGTTCTCGGCGGCACCGATATACAGCTCGGCTTCAAGGGCCGCCACGTAGGTATGGGGACTATCGGGTGCATCGCTGGCCAGATTGCCGCCATGGAAGCTGGCAACCGCTGCGAATCGGTCCGGCCAGGTGCCGCCGGCTGCGATCGCCATGCCGCCGCCCATGCAGAATCCGACCGCGCCGATCTTCTGCGTCAGAACACCTTCATGCGCATCGAGGTAAGCGAGAAACGCATGGGTATCCTCGACCGACTTGGCATTGCCGGTAGTCGCCATCAGCGGCCCGAGGATGGCACGCACGTCGCCCTTGAATACTTCCTTGGGGTCGAGTGGGCCATAAGGGCCGTAGCGGTAGAAGATATCGGGCAGCAGAACGGCGTAGCCGGCCTCCGACATCCGCTCGGCCATCGCCAGTGCAGCGGGCCGAATGCCGCCCGCGTCCGGGTAAAAGATGATCGCCGGGCTTGGTCGTTCGGAAACCGGGGTAAACAGATGCACCACGCAGTTGCCATCACGCGTGGAGAGGCTGGCCTGTTCGTAAGGCATGTAGATGCTCCTTTGATCGAGTGCAGGGAAAGGCCGTGGGGCTCGCTGTGCTCAACCGCAGGCTACATGGTCACGGCCATGTAGCCCGGCGTTGCGCGAAGCGATACCCGGAACAGCTCTTTCGAACGCATCGAACCCGGGCAGTTCGCGCAACCCGTTCTGCCGTTCGTCACGGCATCCCGGCAGGCGCTAGGTAGCGATGCGAATTCCCGCAGCCTTGTATTGCGTGCGGATGGCCTCATCGATGGCATCCACGAAACGGTTGGCCGATGTGGTGAGTGGCTGCCCTGCGATCCGATGCACCGCTTCCACGACCCTGGCGCGTAAGTCCCTGTTGGCGAACAGCTGAACCTGGATGATCAGGTTGCCCAGTGCGCAGAACTCGGCGATCAGCTTGCGCTGCAGTTCGAGCTCCCTGGCCATCAGATCAAGCGCCGAAATACTGCTCAGCACGGCCTCGGCCGACGCCAGTTCAGCATTGCTCAACGCGACCTTCAGCGGAATGCTCTTGAATTGGCGTAGGAACTCGTACAGCTGCTGGAGATGCGTTGTTTCATCGAACTGCAGCCAGGCGCCCAGGCCCCTGAGGGTGCCGCATTCATGGGGGTACCAGGCCTTCTCGGTGATGGCGCGCCCGCGCTCGTCCCTGCCGTGCTTTATGGTCATGTATTCCCACATCACCTTCAGCGCATTGCGTTTCCAGCGATCGACCAGCACCGGCAGCAGTTCAGCGGGGAGCATCTCCAGAACGCTGCTGGCCTCGGCCTGCAGGTGCTTGAACGCCTTGAGCAGGTCTTTCGCACACAGCGTGAGTTCCTCTCTTCGCTCCAGCAACGCCTGCACGCGCTGGCGGCGCAGTGCATCCTTCTCCGCAGCGGTGAGTCGCTTGAAATCGTTCTGGACCTGCTCATCGTCCAGCCCCAAGTGCTTGAGCGCGCAGCAGTGGCCAATCAGCACCAGTTTGTTTTCCGTGGTTTCCACCACGTAACCGCGCTGGTGAGCCGTATCGCAGCACCTGCTGTGCTTGAGGAACTGACAGCGGGCATCGGAATTGATGAGGTTGTAGGAGCGCAGCGGGCGGTGATAGGTGTCCTTGATGAAAACGTGGCCATACTCGATATCGAAGAGCCTGTTGAGCGCTTCCAGGGTATCGATCTCACTGATGGTCGAGGCCGTGAACACAGGGTTCTCCAGGTTGATGCTCATATGCGTGGACGCGTATCGGGGCTGCAGCGGTCGTGGTTGGCGCCACTGCTGCCCCTCATATCCCCACCCTTCCCATTTGCATCTCTGCCCGCTGCAACCGTAGCCGCTGCAGGCGTTCTACCAATGAGCGATAGCGGGCCGTTTCGCTGAAGGCTTCTGCTGCCTGCTGTGAACCGTAGATGCTCAGGTGGCCGGATTCATCGAGGCCAAACGGGACGTTGTCGCGGGTCACGTCGGAGGGCGCGCCGCCGATATGGAACAGGTCGTCACGGGCCAGGAACATGATGTTGGCCACGTCGCTGACCTGTGCCTGCAGCTCGGCGTTGGCCAGGCGTGCGGACACATCTCGCTGCTTGCCGTACTTGCCGATATCGAAGGGAATGTCGAAGAGCAGCGTGCGGGCATAGCGGTCCGCAACGTTGACGTCGAAGTTGGTCGGTGTCGGCATCACGACCAGCAAGGGCGCCCTCCCCGACGTCAGCTGTATCGCTTGATAGACGCCATCCATTTTCTGCTGGTTGCGGATCACGCCCCAGGAGCCGGCAAAAATGATCAGGTCGTATCGCTCGATGCCAGCCTTCAGATAGGCGCGATTCAGCTGGCACTGCTCATAGGCGCGACTGCTGGTTGGCCCGGTGAAGGCCTGGCCCTCGGAAGGAAAACACCAGTCGCTGGCCACCGATTGCACGTCGATGGACAGGGTATTGCCGATGGCATCCCAGAACGGCGCGTAGTGCCCCGCGAAGGAGTCGCCGATCAGCAGCGCCTTGAGCTCGCCGTCCCGTGCACCGAGGCGGCAGAGTTGGCCGCGATTGCCCACCGGCAGCGTGGTGATGGTCTCCACGCTGTAGAAGCACCAGCCATTGGTGATGATCGGCATCGACAATTGCGCCGAGGCCTGGCGAAAGTTGGCTGAGAGACGAACTGGAACGCCGCTGGCCACCACCGTCAGCATAGCCGCGAGCACTACGCCGAAGAGCATGCCCAGCTTGGCCGCAGGCTGGGTACGTCGTAGCAAGCCTGCGCTGCGGGTGGCGCCAAGTTCGACGAACATGTAGGAAAGATGCCCTGCCGCCAGCGACGCCAGCATGCCGATTGCCAGCCACGCTGGCTGGCTCTCCAGGCTGAAGTAATCCAGCCACACCACGATGGGCCAGTGCCACAGATATACCGAGTACGAGGTGCGCCCCAGATACTGGGCAATGCGATTATCGGTCAGCGCACATCGTTCGTGCGCGGCGGCGATGAACAACGCGCTACCCGCCACGGGGACCAACGCCAGATAACCCGGCCACAGATCCTGTTCATTGACCAGCAATGCCGCCGCCAGAACCAGCGCCAGGCCCACCCAGGCCAGCGCACGACGCTGAGTCACTGCCAGCGTCAGCGGGAACAGATACACCAGCGCGCCGGCTAGCATCTCCCAGACTCTCGCTGGCAGCAGGTAAAAGGCTCCGGATGCCGAGTGCAGCGAACCCAGTACGGCGATGACCAATGACAGCGCAGCAGCAGCAAGAATCACCCAGCGCCAGGCCGCGAGGCTGGCGAAGCGTGCCAATACGGCCAGCAAGATCGGATAAAGCAGATAGAACTGCCACTCGGTCGACAGCGACCAGGTGTGCAACAGCCACAGGTCATGAGCGCTTTCGTGAAAGTAGCCGGCCTCTTTCCAAAACAGCACATTGGAAACGAATGTCAGCGCGGCGATCACCTGTTTGCCCAGGCTGACATACTCCCCCGGCATCAGCAAGAACCACCCCACCGCAAGCATCGCCACACAGAGCACCGCCAGCGCCGGCACGATGCGTCTGCAGCGCTCCAGATAGAAGGTGGCGAAGCTGAATCGACCCGCCAGGCTGCGTGAGACGATGATCCCCGTCATGAGATAGCCCGAGATCACGAAGAACACATCCACGCCGATGAAGCCGCCCGAAACCGGCGCAACACCGAAATGAAACAGCACGACCAGCAAAACGGCCACGGCACGCAGGCCGTTGATATCCGATCTGAATTGCATACCACGACCTCCTGTCGAGCATGCGTACCTGGTGAGGGCACCACTACGTGGGTTGTGTGGAAAGTACTACCGTGGGTATCGCGGTTTACGAATTGGCCCAAGCAGCGCTGTGCGCAGGTCTGGTAGAGAGGGCATTTAACGAAAGGAAATCGGGCTTCTTGGCCCGCGATGCGCGACTACGGTTCCGTGGAGTGCGCACTGCAGAGGAACATTCCTGCTCCCTCGGAGCAAGCGAATCCGCCAGCGCGACGGTTTTGTGCGACGGGCTGTGTGGTCTGGCGCTCATTGAGCGGGATGGGGTAACCGCGAGCGGTCAGCGGGTAACTGGCGGGATTTGCCCAGGGCGCTGCCAAGGCAGGCCCTGGGAAATCGCAACACGCTGGACTGCTCGAGTCGAGCGCCCAACGCTGACGTGGATTACGGCGAGGTGGCGGTGATCTTGACCATTTCGTTGGTCACGTCCGGTAAGCCGCCCTGGGCAGGAACGAAAGTTTTCAGGAGTCGGCCACCATAAGGCCCCTCGGACGCGAACCAGCTCTCGATGACGGCCAGATTCCGTCCATCCTTGCCGGACGTGGGCCCCGAGGAAATCTCGTTGGTGAACTTGCAGGTATCGAAGGTGCCCAGCGGGGTCGTGATCGTCTCTCGACCGATGTAGGTGTGCTTCTCCGTGATCTCGGACTCTACGCCCGGGCCGGCCGTGACGGTTTTACTGAGGTAGCTGACCGTGACGCTTTGCCCAGGTTGAAGATCGATCGGAACGGCCGGTGGCGGGATGTTGTAGGTAGTGACCAGTGAAGCACCGCTGCCGTGTTGGCTGCCATAGCGGATGATCTTGCCATCCACGAGGTCAACGAAGACGTAACCCGTGAAGGCGGGGGCGTTATTGATCAGCGTCGTTTGTGCCTGAACCAGCGGATTGGCATCTGCGAATGACTGACGGCCCCGGGTTTCGGTTTTGTTGTGCCCCAACACGTCGGGCGCGTTGCTGATCCGCGCCTGCGTTTCGACCACACTGCCCTGGCGGAAGTCTGCCTCGGCAATGCAGGCACCCGATGACGCGTCACTTGCCGCCGATGAACCCGCGAATGCCCCGCTCCACGCCACGACCATCACAGCCGCGACGCGCGTCGTTCGCTTGAGGGAACGACGTTGCCAACTGATTTCACCCATGAAGCGCCTCTTGTCTGGCAGCAATGAACGCCCTTCGCCTGGCACTCGCTGCGCGAATCGCTCGGCTGCGTCAGGGTAAAGACAAACCATGAAAACTATCAGCAGCTCCAACAGGGCTCAATAGCACAGATGTGCTGCACCACTGCCCTCTCCGCCCACCACGCCGGATAGCCTGATCGATGAGCCGGAGAGGATTTTCAACAGTCACAGCACGCTGGCAAGAAACTCGCGCAGGCGCGGGTGTTGAGGGTTGTCGAGCAGCGTACGGGCGTCACCGCCCTCCACCACCTTGCCGTTGTCCATGAACACGATATTGTCCGCCACCTCCCGGGCAAAACCGATTTCATGGGTCACCACCACCATGGTGATGCCCGAGTGCGCCAGTTGCTTCATCGCCTGCAGCACTTCACCGACCAGTTCGGGGTCGAGGGCGGATGTCGGTTCGTCGAACAGCATCACGTCAGGCTGCATGGCCAGTGCCCGGGCGATGGCCACACGCTGCTGCTGGCCGCCGGACAGCTCGCGCGGCCAGGCGTGCGCGCGGTGCGCCAGGCCCACCTGCTCGAGCAGTTGCATGGCCCGCGCTTCCACCTCGGCACGCTTCTGACGAAGGATGCGCATCGGGGCGTCGACGATGTTCTGCAACACGGTGCGATGCGGGAACAGGTTGAATTGCTGGAACACCATGCCGATACGCTGGCGCTGCTGGGCCACGACCTTTTCCGGCAGCTCGTACAGGGCCTGGCCCTTGCGCTGGTAGCCGATCAGGGTATCGCCGACATGGATGGTGCCGCCGTCGAGCTTTTCCAGGTGGTTGATGCAGCGCAGCAGGGTCGATTTGCCGGAACCGGACGGCCCGAGAATCACCGTCACCGAGCCGGCGGCGATGTCCAGGTCGATGCCGTGCAGCACGGTGTTGCCGGAGAACTGCTTGTGCACGCCCCGCAGGCGGATGGACTCACTCATGCTTCGGACTCCTGCGTGTCCTTGTTGCGGCGCAACCAGCTGCTGCGTGCCGGGCCATTGCCGCGGCTGAACCACACTTCCACGTAATGCTGCAGCACCGACAGCACCGAGGTCATCACCAGGTACCAGGCGGTGGCCACCAGCAGCAGCGGAATCACTTCATAGGTGCGCTGATAGATGATCTGCGCCGAATAGAGCACGTCCTGCAGTGCGATCACCGACACCACCGCGGTGGTTTTAAGCTGGCCGATCACCTCGTTGCCTGCCGGCGGCAGAATGGTGCGCATGGCCTGGGGCAGCACCGTCTGGCGGAAGATCTGCCCTGGGCGATAGCCAAGCGCCTTGGCGGCTTCGAGCTGGCCCTGGCCGACACTCTGGATGCCGGCCCGGATGATCTCCGCCGCATAGGCGGACTGGTGAATGACCAGCGCCAGAACCGCCGCACTGAACGGGCTGATGATCTCGTTGGTGGCAGCGCTCCACACCTCGCCAACGAACGGCAGGCTCAGCGACAACTGCGGGTAGAGCGCGGCGATGTTGTACCAGAGGAACAGCTGCACCAGCATCGGCACGGCCCGGAAGAACCAGGTGTAACCCCAGCTGACACTGACCAGCACCGGATTGGAAGACAGGCGCATCAACGCCAGCAGCGTACCGCCAGCAAAGCCGAAGACCACCGAGATGACCGTCAGCTCGATGGTCATCAGCACGCCCTTGAGGATCGACTCCTCCGTCAGGTTCTGCGCCACCACGTCCCATTCGAAACGCGGGTTGTTGACCATCGACGTGGCCACAAGCGACAGCAACAACAAGACGATCAGGGCGCTGAACCAGCGCCCCCAGTGACGGTGTTTGACGATGCGCAGCCCGGCGATGTCGTCGTCAGGCCGTGGGCTCATTTGATGTTTTCTTCGTTGAGGCCGGCGGACTCGACCGCACCGAAGCCGATTTCCCACTTGTCGAGAATCTGCTGGTAGGTGCCGTCCTTGATCAGCGAGTTGACCGCTGCCTGGATCGGTTTACCCAGCGCAGAGTCCTTGGCCAGGGCGATGGAAACGATGGTGTCCTCGATGGTGATCTCACCCGCCAGCTTCAGCGCCTTCACCTGGCTGGCCTGGTAGCGCAGGCCCTCGTAGGGGCCGAAGAACATCGGCACACGGCCACTGATCACCGCCTGCACGCCAGCCGGACGATCCGGGAAGATCGGCACGTTGATGGCCGGCTTGCCATCGGCCACGCAGGCCTCGCTGGCCTGCTGCAGACGGGTCACCTGAGAGGTGCCGGCACCGGCACCGACGGTCTGCCCGCACAGTTCCGGGAAGGTATTGAACGGCCCCAGGTTGGCATCGCTACGGCCGATCAGCGCCAGTTTGGAGGCATTGTAGTAACCGACGAAATCCACCTGCTCGAGACGCTTGGCATTGGCGTCGATATTGGAGATCGCCGCATCGTAACGCCCGGACTTCAGGCCCGGAATGATGTTGTCGAAACCGCCGGTATCGCGCAGTTCCAGCTTCACGCCAAGGCGATCGGCAACGGCGCTGATGATGTCGATTTCACGCCCGGCCAGGGTCTTGTTGTCGGCCTGGTAGAAGGTGGTCGGCGGTGTGTTCGGGTTGGTGCCGGCGATGATGCTGCCACGCTTCTTGATCGCTTCCGGCAGGCTGTCGTGCAGCGCGGCATCGGCGTCCGGCTTGGCGGTAGCGTTGAAGGGCACACCCTTGTCGGCGGCAAAGGCGCCGGACAGTGGCAGCAGTGCGAATGCAGCAGCGGTCAGTGCAGAACGTTTCATGGCTTATTCCTTCTCGGTTGCCAGCGGGGCAACGGCGGCAAAGTTTTCTTCAACGGGGGGCAGGCCGAGGTTTTCCCGCAGCGTGCTGTATTGGTATTCGCTGCGGAACAGGCCGCGGCGTTGCAACTCGGGAATCACCAGCTCGACGAACAGTTCCAGCTGGTCAGGCAGCACGGCGGGCATGATGTTGAAACCATCGGCACCGCCCTGCTCCAGCCACAGCTGGAAGTCATCGGCGATATCTTCCGCGGTCCCGACCACCACACGGTGGCCGCGCGAGCCAGCAGCCACCGCAGCCAGTTGGCGCAGGGTCAGGTTTTCCCGGGCGGCCAGCTCGGTGAGCAGCTTGACGCGGCTCTGGCTGCCTTCGGTCGCGGGGATTTCCGGCACCGGGCCATCGAGCGGATAGGCGGTCATGTCCACCCCGAAGCGGGCGGACAGCTGCTCGATACCGTTGTCGATATCCACCAGCTCATTGAGCTGGTTCCAGACTTCCTGCGCCTGCTCGCGGGTGCGCCCGACAATCGGCATCACCCCCGGCAGAATCAGCAGGTGGTCAGCCTGGCGACCGGCGTCACGCACGAACTGCTTCTGGCTCTTGTAGAACGCCTGGCCTTCTTCCAGCGAAGACGCCGCGGTGAACACCACCTCGGCGGTTTGCGCCGCCAGTTGCTGGCCGGCAGGCGAAGAACCCGCCTCGATGATCACCGGGCGGCCCTGGGGAGAACGCGCGATGTTCAGCGGGCCCTGCACCTGGAAGTGCTTGCCCTTGTGGTTGGCCGCGTGAATCTTGCTGTCGTCGGAGTAACGGCCAGTGTCCTTCTCACGGACGATGGCGCCCTCCTCCCAGCCGTCCCACAGCTTGAAGGCCACATCGAGGAACTCGCGAGCCATTTCATAGCGGTCGGCGTGGGACGGCAGGTCTTCGCGGCTGAAATTGCGGGCCGCGTCGAGGGAAAACGACGTGACCACGTTCCAGGCGCCACGCCCGTGGCTGATGTGGTCCACCGAGCAGAGCGCGCGGGCCAGGTGGAACGGCTCATCGAAGGTCGTGGAGGCCGTGGCGGCCAGGCCGATGTGCTTGGTTTGCACGGCCAGCGCAGACAGCAGGGTCAGCGGTTCGAGGCGCGACATGGTGGACGGCAGACGATGCACGCTGGTAGCCAAGGCGTCGCCGACGAAGAACATGTCGAACTTGCCCGCTTCCGCGGTCTTGGCGATCCAGGTGAACCACTCGACATCGGTGGGCGAACCTTTTGCGCCCTCGGCACGCCAGCCACCCACGTGGTGCCCCAACGCCTGCACGAACAGACCAAGGCGTAACTGACGGGGCGACGTTTGTTGCACGGACATAACCAATCCTTATTGAAAGCCAACGAGTGAGATCAGGCGATGCAACGCGGCATCGTCTGCAAGGCGTAGATCCTGACTGATCGCGAACACCCGCTCATCAGGCAGCGATCGAAGATTCTTGTGCAGCTTGGCCTGCACGTCGGTGGGCAGTGCGGCGGTCTCCTTGCGGGTCACGCAATGGCTGTGGGAAGACCCATCGGCCATGAACAGGGTGACCCGGTGAAAGCGCAGGTCCGGGTCGAGCTCGTCCGCCGGCGCATTCAGGTCCGGCACGCGGCTCACCCGCGCAGCCAGTGCGGCAATGGTCGGCTCGACCGCTGCCTCGCCGTAGCGTTCGAGGGACACCGCACCGTTGATCAGCGCATCGGCGATCACGTACTCCAGGCTGAAGCGCGCCTCCACGCCATTGACCGGCGCGATGATGTTCGGCGCGGTATCGGCCCCCGGCGGGAAGCTCACTTCGATGCGCTGCACGGCGTCCAGTTCAGTGTCGATCCGCTCGCGCAACACGAACGCCGCCTCGGCAGCGCTGTGGGTGCCGCCGCAGGTGGGGTAACGCTTGAACTCCAGCCCCGGCGCGATGATCCGCCATGGCTCGCCCCAGCCCGCCAGCAGGTCAGCCGGCTGGGCCACGCCGAACCCGAGCGTGGCGAGAAACGCCTCCAGCACCCCTTGGCGCTGCGCCGCGAACCTGCTACGGGCCAGCTCGACGCTGTTGACCGCACTGCGCGCCGCATAGCCGGCATGCAGCGCCTTGGCAGCAGAGCCGAACTGGGCGCGCAGCCCCGAAGCCTGGGTAGCGGCAAGGCCGATGGCGACCTCGGTCTGCTCCAGGGGCAGACGCAGCAGGCGGCTGGCAGCACCGGCGGCGGCAATCACCCCCAGGGTCGCGGTACTGTGCAAGCCAGCCGCGTAATGACGGGTGCCAATGGCCTTGCCCAAGCGGCCGGCCAGTTCCACGCCGACCACATAGGCATCGAGAAAATCGTCAGACGCCTGGCCCGGATAGCGTCCGCTCAACGCCAGCAGTGTGGAGAGCACCACCGTGGTGGGGTGCCCGCGAAACGTCGCGTGATAGTCGTCGAAGTCCAGCGCATGGCTCATGTAACCCAGCTGCAGCGCCTGGTTCTCCGTACTGCCCGCTGCGGGGAATACCTCGCGAACAGGCGCCAGCCCGGAATCGGCGAGCACGCCGAACTGTACAGGCAGCAGGCACGCGAAGTAATCCATCACCCCTTCACGGGCATGCTGACGTTCACGTTCACCTGGATGGATGTCGAAAAGCGCCTTGGCCAACCGGCCGCTAAGGGAAGTGTTCAAAAGGCACCTTTAAAAGTAAGGCTTTGACCTACATCAAGATTTTTTAACCACCGGGCATTTTCCTTGCCTGTGAAAAGCGCCGCAAATATCCAAAAGCTATTTGCTTAGCGCCAAAAGACATAACCAATGAAGCGCAGCCACAACCTCGGCAGGGCGTCGGACTAACCGGCACGGCATGCCGAGCGCCTTCGATCCCATCGCCATTTCATGTCAGGATCGCCCCTGGGTCTCGCTGCGCTCGACCACATCCTGCAGGGCCGTGCCAGTCGCATTTGCTGTGCTTAGGGACTACCCTAGCGCTATATGGCCGAACGGAGCCAACATGGCGGACACACCACAAGCCACTGGTCTACGGCTACCAGCGGATGCCCCTCTCGTAAGAAAACTCGGTCACGAGCTCATCGAATTCCTGCCGGTGGGCGTTTACCTGTGTAACGCCGCTGGCAATCTGGTCACCTACAACCCTAAAGCGGCAGAGATCTGGGGCGAATCGCCAGACCTGAGCAAAGGGCCCGTCATGTACTCGGGCGCATACCGTCTGCGCAACGAAGATGGGGTTCACATCCCCCACGACCAGTCCCCCCTGGCTGCGGTCCTGCTCACCCAGAAGGCGGTTACCAACCTGCGGCTGGTGGTCGAACGGCGTGACGGCAGCCAGATTCCAATCCTCGCCAATATCGTGCCGCTGTTTGGCAACGATGGCGCCATGCTTGGCTTCATGAACAGCGTTCAGGATCTGCGTCAGCACGCTGCACAGGCGCAAGCGCAAGACAACCTGCAAAGCGCGCTGTTCCAGGCGCAGAAGATGGAGCTGGCCGGCAAGGTCGACAGCAGCGTCGGCAAGGACTTCACCAATCAACTGACCAGCCTGTCGATGAGCCTGTCATTGATGGAGAAGGAAATACTCAGCGGCGGGTCCGAGCAACTGCGCGCCTACTACACGCTGTGCAAGGAAGCCACGGATCGCATCACGGTGATGGCCGAGGAGCTGCTGCTGGTCGCACGCACACGCCGCAGAAAGCTCCAGCGAGTCGATCCCAACCAGATTCTGCTCGGCATGAGCGCGTTGATCGGCAATGAGGTTGGCGAGCAGATCGCCGTCGATCTCAAGCTGGCGTCGGACACCTCCTTTCTCAAGGCCAACAGGCAGCACCTCGAAAGTGCCATTCTCAACCTGGTGGTGAATGCGCGAGAGGCGATGCCTCAGGGCGGCGTGTTGACCCTGAGCACCGCCAATGCACACCTCGACCGCAGCAATTTCCCCCACCACAACGCCAATTTCAGACCGGGTCGCTATGTGGTGATCGATATTGCCGACAACGGCACCGGCATCGCGCCCCACGTGCTGGAACACATCTTCACCCCCTTCTACACGACCAAGGCGGCTGACAAGAGCCCAGGCCTGGGGCTGACGATGGTGAAGGGCCTGGTCACCGACATGAATGGCCAGATGGTCGTGGAGAGTCGGCTGAACGAGGGCACCAGCGTCAAGCTGTACTTCCCCTGCTATGGCACCGAGCACTCCCTGGCGGTCAAGGGAAGCGAAGAAGGCTGAGCCCGTGAGCGGATGGCTAGCGACGCCTCCGCTTGCGGCTGCCGATTTCGATCCAGGTCGGCGCGTGATCGCTCGGGTGCTCCTCACCGCGAACCCAGGTATCCACTCCGGCAGATTCGAGATAGGGAGCCAGAGCGGGGTTGAGCAGCAGATGATCGATGCGCAACCCCGAATTGGTCTGCCAGTGGCGCCTGAAGTAATCCCAGAAAGTGAAGATCTGTTCGCGGGGATGAAGATGGCGAACCGCATCCACCCAGCCCTGATCCAGCAGCCGCTGGTAGCACTCACGGCTTTCCGGCTGCAGCAAGGCATCCTTCAACCATGAGCGGGTGTTGTAGATGTCGACGTCGGTCGGCACCACATTGAAGTCGCCGGCGAGCACCACCGGGTGTTCGAGGGCCTGAAGGGTCTGGGCATGCTCGATCAGGTGCTCGAACCAGGCGAGCTTGTAGTCGAACTTCGGACCTGGGCGTGGATTGCCGTTCGGCAGGTACAGGCAGGCCACCACCACACCATGCGCCGCTGCCTCGATGTAGCGAGCCTGCTTGTCCCATTCCGCGCCCGGCAAGCCTCTGCGAATTTCCAGGGGCTGCGCATCGCGCGCCAGGATCGCCACGCCATTCCAGGCAGTTTGCCCCTGATACACCACGCCATACCCCGCCGCCTCGATGTCCTTGGCCGGAAACGATTTGTCAGGCGTCTTCAGTTCCTGCAGACAGACGACATCCGGCGCCTCGCGCGCCAGCCAGGCCAGCAGGTTCGGAAGCCGCGCGTTGATGCCATTGATATTGAAGGTGGCGATCCGCAGGCGCTTCATCGTGTCGTCCTGATCATTCGTCGTAGACGTATGACCCGTTGCGGCAGGGTTCAGTCAGGAAGAATGATCCGGGTGTCAGCGGGCGTTTTCGGCGAGGTCCGAATCAACCGGAGGTGGCGGCTCGATGACGGCCTGATTGGTAATACCGAAGGGCACATGTACCGAGGGAGCGACCGCACTCGCTGACTTGAGATGCCCTGGCTGATCGTCGAAGAATATGTGCGGTTTCAACACCGCGAGCACTCGTCCCTTCTCGATTCCGCCGAGGAAGAATGCGTCGTTCGCCATCACGCCCCAGCTTTTCAGGGTGGTCATCGCACGCTCGTGGGAGGGGGCATTCCGGGCAGTGACGATCGAGACGCGAATCCGGTTCTCATAGCCAGGATTGAGCTTCTTGTGTTGCTCTTCTACTGACTGGATCTTCGAGATCCTGACCATGAACTCTTTCAATGGCCCTGGGTGATGGGGCTGCATCACGTTCTTGACTTCGTGAGCGTGAAACTCGGTCAACCCCGCTGACTGCATGACCGCCTCGGCTTCATCACCTGCCAGCACGCCATCGAAGTCGAACGCAATACGCAGGCTTTGGTCGGTCTCGTCATCGTCGAACCTGGACTCGAGCATCTGCCCCGCTGGGTAACCGGCCTTGATTGCCGACTCGACATCGGTTTTGTCACCCGACAGAAACAGCGCGATGTTCAGAGCAGGAATGTATTCATAGGGTGATTTGCCCTGCATGAAAATGGCTCGGGTCATCGGCAACCCGTAGTGCTCGATGGTCTTCATCACGCGTAACCCAGTGTCCGGGTCGTTCTTCGAGAGCAACACCACCTCTACCAGGGGGTCGGCCGGATCGGCGCTGAGGTCATTGAGCGATAACAACCGCTTGATGAAGGGGTAGGCAATGCCTTTGGGCAACGGGTTATCCAGATTCAGCTCCTGGAATTTCCGGTAATTCTCTTCACCCTGGCTCTGGAATACCGAGTCCGACTCCTGCAGGTCGAAGACAGCACTGGAAGCGACGCCGATTACCAGGCGGCCATCTAATTCATAAGGCACGTTGCACTCCTGAAGCACAAATGAATCCGGGAGCAATAGCGATGAGCCGCCAAGAGCCCATGAGGAAACGCCCTGCAGAGCGCTTTCCTAGCGCCCAACCCTCTGCGCCAGTGCCGCCAGCATCGTGGTGGTGTAGCCCTGCTCGCCTTCCGGCAGTTTGCGGAAGTGTTCGAGCAGGTCCTGCTCGGCGCCGCTGATGCTGTTCGCGGCCGCGGGCCGGCGCTCGCCGGTCACCACGTACAACACATCCACGCCCAGGCGCTCCACGGCGGCCAGGTAGAAGGCGTCCGGGGCGCCGGCGCCTTTTTCGTAGTTGATCTGGGTGGTTTTGCCCACGCCGCCGACAGCCCCCATATCGGTCTGGTTGAGACCCAGGCGCGAGCGTTCTTCCTTGAGACGAATTCCAATTGTCAAATCAAAGCACCAATTGTCAACTTATTGAACCCGTAAATTTGACTGGTCCATTTTAATGGACCATGCTTACCGCTCATCACCACATGCAATGGCACGAATCCACACCACTATGCCGACGCCTGCCTTACCGGGCAAGGGTTCGAGGCCACAATTGGCCGTTCCGGAAAGGGGGGGCTGAAAACCAGGCAACCAGGCATGTAAACCTATGGCGCTCAAGCGTTGAGCGCAGCCAGCAGGATCCGTCATCACCGCAATGACGGCGTTTCGAGATGTTCGAGGAGCATAAGGAAATGCACTATTCAGCGTGTACAACAGGGCACCCCTTTGCCCGCGAAAACGGCCTTACCACCTCCGCACAGGAGGTGCGCCATGACTGAGCCACGCAGCCGCATTGTTCGATTCCCCCGGCGGCACAGCCCTATCCCCAAGAACTACGTCCCACCTCGCGATGCCCAGGGCGATGCCGAGCTGCGTGCAGGCATGCTGACCGATCTGTTCGACGAACTGATCAGCAAGAAAGGCGAGTATCCGGAAGGGCTGCAGGTGCTCGCGGCATCGTTGTTCGGCAAGGACCTGCTCGATGAGATGGTGGTGCTCTACCGCCAGGCGCTGAGTGAAGCACGGGGAGATGACGACCCCGAGTGAACCGCCCTGCTCTACCAGAGGCCTGCGAGCTGGCACCTGAGCCCGGGTTACGCACGGAAATCCAGCAGGCACTTCACCGGCTCGCGGGCGTCAGAACCGGAACGGCTCACGTTCAGAAAGGCAACCCTATGTCCGCAATACTCAAACAGCTACAGGGTGACGATATCCCGGCTGAATACCGCCACCCCGATCGAGACACCCTGTTCCAGGTCGTTGCCGATAATGGCGAGGCGTTCATGTTCACCAGTGAGCTGGATGCGGCTGCCAAGGTGGTCGAGCTTACCGAGCGCGAGGCAAAGCCCTAGGCCGCTGGCCTGAAGCTTCTACGCGCGCTAGTTACTCAGGCCCGCTGGTGTCGTAGCGACCCGCCATCTCGGCCAGTGCATGGACCATGGTGCTGGTGTGCTTGCGCTGATCATTTTCCAGCCGCCTGAAATCCTCTAGAAGCCTGGCCTCAAGAGGCGAGATGCTGTCGGCACGCTCCAGTTTGTGCTCACCGGTGATGACATAGAGAACGTCTACACCTGCATCTACAACAGCAGCAAGGTAAGCGGCATCAGGAAAGCGCGTACCGTTTTCGTACTTGCCTTGTGCATTGGCTTTGACGCCACCCAGCTCACCAAAAACAACCTGCGACATTCCCAGTCGCTCACGTTCTTCGCGCAGGCGAACTCCAATACCAGTCATTTGAATAGAATTCCTTATTGACACCACTCTATTGAATGGTAATCTCCTAGTTACTGGATGCTTTTGAATGGACTCGAATGATGCATGCCACCCGTACCTCAGCACAAGCAAGGGCGTGGATCGACGTTACTTCGGCAAAAGGCTTTGCCGAGGTGACCATCCTCGATCTGCACGCCGATCATCTCGCCCAACCTCTTTTGTTCGACGAAGAATCGATCACTTGGGAGGGATGTCATGACTGATTCGCGCCCTCCCATCCCCCCCTTCCCCGGCCGAAAACGCCCCACTCCCAGGCCCGGCAGCCAATCACTCGATGCCCAGAGCGAAGCCGAGCAACGCGCGGACCTGCTGCTCTGTCTGTTCAACGAGCTGCTCGGCAAGAAGAACGAACGCACCGACAGCCTGGAGATACGCGTGGCTTATCTGTTCGCCAAGGACCTGGTCGAGGAACTGGTAGCCCTCTATCGCCAGGCGCTGCGTGAAGCGCGAGATGGCCACGACGGTGCCTGAATGGCCCAATGGGCGTCGCTGGCAGGGGTATCGGCACGCGGTACCCCAGGCCCGCGAGAACGGTACAGGAGTCTGATCGGAGCACCTTACATACCGAGCGATAATGCAATAACATAACATTTCAAGTTACGTTAGCTCGGAAGCGAATGATCATGCATAGACGTCAACTACTGCACTTCGCCCTGGCCGGTATCACCCTCCCCTGGGCCTTGGCCGCATCCGCCTCGCAGAAAATCCTCCACGCTCGCGCATGGGACGATGGAGAGAAACTGAGGCTGGTATTCGAATTGAGCGGTCCGGCCAAATACCAGATTTTCTCCCTGAAGGCCCCGGAGCGACTGGTCGTGGATCTCACCGATACGGGCATTCTCACTAGCCTCGACGAGCTGTCCGTCGGCAGCCGGGTGGTCAGCGCCATTCGCAGCGGCGCTCAGTCGGCTGGCACGCGCATCGTGCTCGATCTGAAGCAGCCTGCCCGGGTGGAAAGCTTCCTCCTGGGGCCAGCCGGCAGTGAGGGCCACCGGCTGGTCGTGGACCTGCACGGCAACGCCCCCGTCACGCACAGAGTCGCCGAGCAGCAGCCCGCCGACAATCGCTCGCTACGGGACGTGGTCGTGGTGATCGACGCCGGGCACGGTGGCAAGGACCCTGGCGCCCTGGGCAGCCAGGGCGAACAGGAAAAAGTCGTGGCCCTTGCCATCGCCAGGCTGCTTGCGCAGAAGCTCAACCGCCAGCGTGGCTTCAAGGCGCAACTCGTGCGCAACCAGGATGTATTCGTTCCGTTGCGAAAACGGGTAGAAGTCGCGCGCCGCCACAACGCCGACATCTTCATTTCCGTGCATGCCGACGCCGCGCCCCGCAAGAGCGCATCGGGAGCCTCGGTATTCGCCCTGTCGGAAAATGGCGCCACCTCGACCACCGCACGCTGGATGGCCGAGCGTGAAAACAGCGCGGACCTGCTCGGCGCCAGGGATCTGCTTTCGCTCAAGAACAAGGACCCGGTGTTGGCCGGGGTACTGCTGGACATGTCACTGACGTCCACCATCACCACCAGCCTGGATCTGGGCAAGACCATTCTCGATGATGTCGGCAAGGTTGCCGGCGTCCATCAGAAACGCGTCGAACAGGCAGGTTTCGCCGTTCTGAAGTCGCCGGACATTCCCTCGATTCTGGTGGAAACCGGCTTCATCTCGAACCCCGCCGATTGCCGCAAGCTCTGCGACCCTCTTCACCAGAAGCGCGTCGCCGAAGCCATTTGCAACGGCGTGCAGAAACACTTCGCAGCTCGCCCTCCGGTGGGCACCTTCCTCGCCAGCCAGAAAGAAAGGTCCGTCAGCTGAGCGCTGTCAGCTAGGCATCAGTCCCCCAAGGCAAGTGGCCAGCCGCGTGCATCCCGAACATGGGAGGCATTCGGCTGGTATCGATAAATAGCCATGCGCCACTATACTGAGGAATCCAACGCACGATCGAATCACGCGCATTGAATGGGAAGTGACCTATGCTGGCAGGCGGACCGCTGCACGTCGCCACACGCCTGGACAAGTGGATCAATACTACGCTGGTGGTCGTCAGCCTGGGCATTGTGCTGAGTTTTACGCTGATAGTTACCGACTTCTATCGCACCTACCGGGCACAGGCAAAAACCCTTACGCAACTGAGCGTATTCGAAGAAGCATTGCGCACCATGGAAGCCATATCCGCCGAGCGAGGGCCTACCAACGGCATGCTCGGCGGCCTCGGTGGAGATCCGCAGCGACTGCAGCGTGCCCGAACCCTGAGCGACGAGAGGCTCGGCTCTCTCGAGGTGGCGATTTCCGGCTGCCTGCCCTGCGAAGCATTGCCCTACCCCGTAGCGGAAATAAGCCAAGCCCTGGAGCGCGCGCGCGGACGGGTCGACAGTCTGCTGTCGCAGCCGGTCGGGCAGCGCGACCCGGCGAGCCTCGCGGAGGCCGTCTCGGCCATGATCGCGGCAACGGAGCGGATGTTCCCACTCGTCGATTGGTTTGCCCGCGACATGGTTCGCCGCACCCCGCAGATCGGTGCCACGCTGTACAACACCTATTGGGCTGCACGGCTGAGAGAGGTCGCTGGCCGCTGGGGCTCACAGCTGACCCCGGCGCTGGCCGAGCAGCGCCCTCTGCACGCTGCGGAAATTCGCCAGTTGCAGCTCACGGAGGGCCGCCTCGAACAATTGCAGGTGCAGCTCGGCCTCGGCATGAACAATCTGCCGAACCACTTCAGTGGCGCGGCCACACGCGAGTTGAAGACTGCCTATGCAAGCATGCAACAGGCGTATAGCCGTGAAGGAATGGAGTTGCACCGTAACGTGATGGATGCCCTGGCCCGGCACACGGCACCAACCCCGGCCGCATTCGCGGAGCGCTATGTGCCGCACATGGCCAGCATCATCGCCTTGCGCGACACCACCTTGCGCCTGACCAAGACCGACCTGCAGCGCACGACTCGAACATCGATGACCCACCTGCTGCTGGTTGCCGGCTCGGGATTCGCGCTCCTGCTGCTACTGGCTGCCGGCTATCTGTGGCTCAGGCGGCGGGTAATCAAACCGCTGCTGCTGGGCACGCACAGGATCATGACGCTCATCGATTCGCACAGCACGGCGCTCCCGGTCTCGGCGGACGATGGCTACAGCGTGTTCGAGACCCTGCAGGAGCTCGAGCGTCAGCTGCGACAGGCCCACGTGGTGCGTCGTGAACGTGATGAACTGATCGCCGAACTGAAGGCCAACGCGGAAACCGATCACCTTACCGGGCTACCGAATCGCCGCGCCTTCGACCGCTTGTTCCAGGCGCCCGCACAGGACGACAGCCGCCAACGCGCGATCATCCTGTTCGATATCGACCACTTCAAGCGCGTCAACGACACCTATGGGCACCCGGCTGGAGACAGGCTCCTGCAGCTCATCGCCGCGCGCTGCCAGGCGCAGATCCGCGGAGAGGAGCGCATCGCCAGAATTGGTGGTGAAGAGTTCGCCATCCAGTTGTGGCTATCGAGCGCCGAGGCTGCCCTGCACTTCGCCGAGCGCATACGCGGTGCCATCAGCGAAGCGCCGTTCGATCTCGGCCTGGATCACCCCATCGCCGTGACGGCGAGTTTCGGTGTCGCGCTGGCGAGCCAGGCCGAGGACGATGATGTCGAGACGCTGCGCGCCCTGGCCGACGAGGCGCTCTACAAAGCCAAACGCAATGGCCGCAACCGCAGCGAGCTGGCCATCTAGGTCGATCGCCATGGCCCTTGCGCTTCGGCCGTGCAGGTAAGCCGGCGTCAGGCGAACGGCAGCACCACTCGCACTTCCAGGCCGCCCTGCTTGCGGTTGCGCAGCGTCAGGCTGCCGCCGTGCTCGAGTACCGTGGCACGGGCGGCCGACAGGCCCAGGCCAACGCCGCCGGTGTGCTTGTTGCGCGAGCCTTCGATGCGGAAGAAGGGTTTGAAGACCTCCTCCTGATGCTCTTCGGCGATGCCCGGCCCGCGGTCCAGCACGCGGATCTCCACCGCATGCGCGCCCTCTCCCAGCTCGATGAGCGGTTCATGGCCGTACTTGATGGCATTGTCCAGCAGGTTGGTGAGCATGCGCTTGATGCCAATCGGGCGACCCACGTACACCACCCGGCTCGGGCCGCGCAATTGCACCTCCAGGCCTGCATCCTTGTAGTCGTCGACCACGGTGTGCAGCAGTTCGGCGAGGTCGAAGGCGGTCGCCGGTTCAAGGCGGGCGTCGTCGCGGAAGAACTCCAGGGCACTGTTGACCATGGCCTGCATCTCGTCCACATCGCGGAACAGCTTGGCCTGCTGGTCGGGGTCTTCGACGAACTCGCCGCGCAGGCGCATGCGCGTCAGCGGCGCACGCAGGTCGTGGGAGATGGCGGCGAGCATCTGCGTGCGATCGTTGATGAAGTGCTGCAGTTGGGCCTGCATGGCGTTGAAGGCGACGATGGCCTGGCGAATTTCCTGTGGCCCTTCGACGGCAATCGGCGGCGCGCGAAAGTCGCTGCCGAAGCGCCGCGCGCCACGGGCGAAGCGCTCCAGGGGCGCGGCCAGATGGCGGGTGGCGACCAGTGCGACGACGATGGTCGAAAGCAGGACCAACGCGATGATGACAAGGCTGCGCGGCAGCTCGTCGAGGCCCCAGTTGCGGGTGAAAGCCGAGAACTTCACCCAGGAACCATCACGCAACTCGACCAGCAGGGCGTATCCCGCGCGCGGGTCATCGGCCGGCCAGTCGGCTGGCTCGTAACCGACGATCCTGGCGCTGGGGTTGCGCAACTGGTGGCGCAGAAAGTCCTCGCCGGAGCGAAAGTCCGCGTCGTCGTCCGGCGCGGGCACCCCGGCATCGTCGAAACGGCTTAGCCAGGTGGTGGTGTAGACCTCGTCACTGGCGGACCTGGCAATCGACGGCCGTTGCTCGGGTGGCGCTGCGTCGATGATGCGGCTGATGCTGGCCAGGCTTTCCAGCAGGCCGGTTTGCAGCAGGGGTGGCCGTGCCCAGACACCCGCCAGCTGGCTGAGCAGCCAGGTCAACAGCAATGCGGTGAGCATCGCCGCCGTGGTGGTCAGGGCGATCCAGCGGGCCACGGTATCGCTGGGGCGATTGAGCCTTTCCAGCAGTTTCATCGTTTCACCAGCACGCTGGGGGTGAACAGGTAGCCGCTGTTGCGCACGGTACGAATCATCGGTGAAGCGCTGACATCGCCCTCCAGCTTGCGGCGCAGGCGGCTGACCTGCACGTCGATGCTGCGGTCGAAGGCCTCGAAGGCTTCGCCACGGGTCATGTCGAGCAGTTGCTGGCGGCTCAGCACCCGGCGCGGATGTTCGGCGAACACCAGAAGCAGTTCGAATTCGCCGCCGGAGAGCGGAATCATCACCTTGTCCGGCGAGCGCAGCTCACGGCGAGTGACGTCCAGCTGCCAGCCGGCGAACTCCAGGGTTGGTCGCGGCTTGTCGTTCAGCACGCTCTTGACCTCCCCCGTGCGGCGCAGCACCGCCCTTACCCGGGCGAGCAGCTCGCGGGCGTCGAAGGGCTTGGTCAGGTAGTCATCGGCGCCGAGTTCCAGGCCCACCACGCGGTCGCTGAGTTCGCCCATGGCGGTGAGCATGATCACCGCCACCGCGTGCTGGCTGCGCAGGCGCTGGCAGAGCACCAGGCCGCTTTCGCCGGGCAGCATGACGTCGAGGATGACCAGATCCGGCAACTGCCGCTCCATCGCCTGCCACAGGCTGTCGCCGTCGGTTGCCACATCGACGCAATAGCCGTGTTGCTCGAGGAATTTCTTCAGCAGGGCGAGGACTTCGAGGTCATCGTCGACAAGCAGTAAATGGATCACGCAACGCTCTCTGCCGGCAGGTTCTGGAGCGGCTATCTAAAACCATTGGCGCGGGCGCGTCATATATTTCAATCCGGCAATAAAGCTGCGCTGTCGCAACAGTTGAGACATTCCCGAGCAAAACCTAGGAGGCAGCATGGGTGCAGTCCCCATCGAGGTTTCAGCATGCCGACCATCACTGTCGTTACCCCCTTCGTCCGCACCCTTTCGCTCGCCGCTGCCGTAGCGCTTGCAGGTGGCTGCGCGAGCTCGCCACCCGCTGGCAGCGGTGCCGTCTGCCAGGCGGCCACCTACGAACCTCGTGACCCTGCCGAGCCGGTCAACCGCGGCATCTTCGCCTTCAACAGGACGGTGGACGACTACGTGCTGTCGCCGGTCGCCCGGGGCTATCGGCACCTGCCCGGCTTCGTGCAGAGCGGCGTGCACAACTTCGTGGCCAACTTCGGCGAGCCCAAGGTGTTCATCAACGACCTTCTGCAGGGCAACGGTCGGCGCTCGGTGACCACGGTGGGCCGTTTCGCGCTCAACACCACGGTGGGCATCGTTGGCCTGGTGGATGTGTCCGGGCGGCTGGGCATGGAGCGCCACGACGCCGACTTCGGCCAGACCTTCGGTGTGTGGAATATCGCCAACGGCCCCATCGTCGAACTGCCACTGCTGGGCACCGGCAACCTGCGCGACGCCACGGGCAAGGTGCTGAGCTTCGCGGTGTCGCCGTTCGGCAGCAACAGCGATACGGTGCAAACCCTCAGTACGGTGGATACCGTCGGCGGCATCGTCGATGGCCGCGCGGAGGCCCTGCCGCTGACCGACGAGCTGAGAAAGGAGCCCGACTATTACGTGGCGCTGCGTAACGCCGTGGCCGAGCGCCGGGCGCACTTCGTGAGCGAAGGGAAACTCGGTGCCGAGCTGGACCTGGCTCATGGCTGCGACAATGGGGTGCACTGATGAACAACGACGACGTGCTGCTTCTGCATCGGCGGATAAGAACGCCGGACCGGGCGTCGCTGCACTGCCGCGAACTCGAGCTGCGCCTCGACGCCGATGGCCGCCACCTGGTGCTCAGCCGCTATACCGAGCTGTATTGCGAAGACCAGTCCATCTGGGGTGCCACACGCGACCACAAGGTGCCCCTGGTCAGCCTGCTGCGCTGGATGATCAGCCAGGGGCACGGGCCCGAGACCGCCGTGGTGGACAAAAAGAGCGTTGTCCGGCCGTCGTCCTGCCAGCTTGTCGCGGGCTCGGTGGGCTGAAGCCCACCCTACCTGTGCCCCTCTCCCGCCGTAGGGCGGATCGGGGCGCGTAGCTGACGCGATCCTCATTCGGGACGCGTGTAGGGTGGGCTTCAGCCCACCACCTGGTCTAGCCGCGCCTGCAACTCGGCGCGCCGTGCGGCATCGGCGGCTTCCTTGTTCTGCAGGCGTTCCAGCAAGTCAGCGGCCTGTTCGGCCGCGAGCACGTAGATGCCATCGTCGTCGGCCACCAGCAAATTGCCGGGGTGCACATCGACGCCGCGGATGGTCACCGGCACGTTCACCGCGCCGTGCTCACCGAGGGAGCGCGTGGTGTAGGCACTGACGCCGCTGCAGAAGATCGGCAGGCCAAGCGCTCGCAGGGCGCGCACGTCGGTCACCGGGCCGTCGATCACCACGGCGGCCAGGCCCTTGATGCGTGCGGCGAGGGTACGCAGTTCCCCCCAGCAGGCGCAGCCCCGCTCGCCCTGGTTGGCGACCACCAGCACATCACCGGGCTGGCTGGCGATCAGGGCGTCGCGCAGCACGCTGCCATCCGGCGCGTGGATCTGCACGGTGGTCACACGGCCAACGACGTGCACGTCGCCCACCAGCGGTGGCAGGCCGTGAATGTGGCCCTCACGCAGAAAGTGGCCGATGGTCGACGCGGCGATGCCTCGGTAGGCATCGAGCACTGCGGCGGGCATGCTGTTGGCTGGTGCTGCGAATGTCATCTGGCGGCCCTCGGGCGGATCAATGGGCAGGTCGAGCAATACTCCACCGGATCGCTGGCCTGGTAGTAGAAACAGCAGGTCCTGCGAAAGCGCACGGCGCGCGCGCCGTCGTCGACCAGCGTCAGCGGCCGGTTGAAGTGTTTGAGCGGGTTGTAGTCGAGGCCGAACACGCTGCCCGGCGCCTGCTCCGTCAGCCAGTGAAAGTCCTCGACACAGCGCCGGCCGGTTTCGGCGCAGTCGAGCTTGGCCAGGCGCCGCTCGTACAGTGAGTACACCCGCACCGCGGTGTTTTCCCAGAGGATGCGCCGCGATACGCCCGTGACGCCGTAGAAGGTATCCCATAGGGGCTGCAGCAGCCCGGCGAACAGCTGCGTGGTCACGGCCTCGCGCCAGTCATCACGAGCGCCCGGCTCGGGCCGGCTGACCGCCAGGCTGTGCAGCGGCAGCGACGACGTCCACACACCGTCGTCGTGGCCATACTCGATGAAGGTGTTGGCCAGCGACAGTTGCAGGCCCTTGTCGTAAGCCGACATGGCGTACAGACAGGCGCCGGTGAGCAGGAACGACAGGCGCTTGCCCAGCAGGGAGGCGGTGATGCGCCGCGACGGCGAAAGGATCACCGGCCCGAGCTGATCCAGCAGCGCGATACAGGTGGTTTCGTCCAGCAACTCGGCAGCCGGCAGGCTGCGTCCACGGTCGCGTTCCTCCTCGCGGCGCAGTCGCAGCGCGACTGACAGGCTGGCCCATTCGGCGTCGCTGAAGCTCATCGCGGAATGTCCCGGCCAAAGGGGATGCACAGCGGCGTATGGAAGAACGGGTCGGGAATGATCCGGCAATCCAGATCGAACACCGTCTTGACCAGCGCCTCGGTGAGAATGTCCGCCGGGCGGCCCTGGGCATAGGCGGTGCGCTGGTGAACGGCGACCATGTGATCGGCGTAACGGCAGGCCAGGTTGAGGTCGTGGAGCACCATGACGATGGTCTTGCCCTCCTGACGGTTGAGCTCGCGCAGCAGATCGAGCACTTCGATCTGATGGGCCAGATCGAGAAAGGTGGTCGGCTCGTCGAGCAGCACCAGCTCGGTTTCCTGGGCCAGGGTCATGGCGATCCAGGCGCGTTGCCGCTGGCCGCCGGACAGGGCGTCCACCGGGCGCTCGGCCAGCTCATCCAGGCCGGTGCGGCTCAGGGCACGGACCACCACGGCCTCGTCTTCGGCGGACCATTGCTGCATCCAGCTCTGGTACGGATAACGCCCCAGCGCGACCAACTGGCGCACGCTGATGCCCTCGGGCGGCACCGGCATCTGCGGCAGGATCGCCAGCTCCCGGGCCACGGCGGCGGTCGGCTTGCGCTGGATGTCGGCGCCATTGAGGATCACCGTCCCCGACTGGGGCTTGAGCAACCGCGCGAAGGACTTGAGCAGGGTGCTCTTGCCACAGCCGTTGCTGCCGATCAGCACCGAGACCTGCCCGCGTGGCAATTCCAGGTCCAGGCAATCGATGATGGTCTGGCGTTGATACGCCAGGGTCAGGTTACGGCTCGCGATCGCAGTCATGTCGATGATTCCTCACTGCCGCTGTTTGATCAGCAGGTACAGAAAATAGGGGGTGCCGAACACGGCGACGAAGATGCCGGCAGGCAGGTCCAGCGGCAGAAACAGGGTGCGCCCCGCCAGGTCGGCGAGCATCACCAGGTTGGCGCCGACCAGCGCCGCCATGCAGGCCTGGGCGGCGAAGCCGATGGGGATCAGCTGCCGGGCGATGTGCGGAGCGATCAGCCCCACGAAGGCCATGGCCCCGCCCCAGGCGATAGCCGAGCCCGCCAGCGCCACGCTGACGGCGAGCAACGCGGCGCGCAGCCACTGCACGCGTACGCCGATGCCGCGAGCCAGCCCTTCGTCCAGTTGCTGAACCACCACATGGCGCGACAGCAGCATCAGGATCGGTAGCAGGCAGGCCAGCCAGGTCGCCAGCGCACGCACTTCGGGCCAGCCGGCGCCGTACACGCTGCCGGTCAGCCAGACATAGGCCGACAAGGTGGTGCTTAGCGGGCTGAACACCAGCATGAAGGTGGTGGCCGCAGCCAGCATCGCCGAGATGCCGACCCCGATCAGTACCAGCCGCAGCGGTGACGTGCCCTGCTTCCAGGCCAGGGCATAGACCGCCAGCGCGGCGGCCCCGGCGCCGAGCATCGCCGCCAGCGGCAAGCCGCCCATGCCCCACACCGCTGCGAAGCTGGACAGGTACAGCACCGCCGCTGCACTGGCGCCACTGGACAGCCCGAGCAGATCCGGCGACGCCAGTGGGTTGCGCACGATGGCCTGAAGGATCAGCCCGGAAATCGCCAGGGCGCCGCCGATCAACGCACCGAGCAGCAGGCGCGGCAGGCGCAATTGCTCGACGATGAACGACAAGGCCGCACTGCCCTCGCCCGCCAGCGCCTGCAAAACGCTCTGCGGCGACAGCGCGACCTTGCCCAGACACAGGCTCAGCAGCATCACCGCCACGCTGAACAGCACGGCCAGCAGCAGACGCAACGAGCCCTTGCGCTCGATGCGACGCGAGAACCCTCGCCAGCGTAAAGTCATCACGTCAAGCATTGCGGCCTCCACGCCTGGCCAGGGCAATGAAGAACGGCGCACCGAACAGCGCCGTCATCACCCCGACCGGCACTTCCTGCGGGAGAATCACCACCCGGGCCAGGATGTCGGCTACCAGCAGCAGCGTGGCCCCGAGCAGCGCGCAGCCGGGCAGCATCACCCGGTGGTCGATGCCGATCAGACGACGGACCACGTGCGGCACGATCAGGCCGATGAAACCGATGCTACCGGCCAGCGCCACCGCGCTACCGGCCAGCATCACCACCAGCACGCCCAGTTGCAGGCGAATCAGCCCGGTACGCTGGCCCAGGCCGATGGCGATCTGTACACCGGCGTTGAGCACGTTGACCTGGGCACCGAGCAGGCAGGCGACCAGCAAGGCCAGCAGCGCGCAGATCAGCAACGGCTGAGCGGTTTCCAGGCTGCGCTCGCTGAGCGAACCGGCCAGCCAGAACAGCACCGTGTCCAGGCCCTGTTGATCGATCACCAGCAGTGCCTGGCTGAAGGCGGTGAACAACGCGGTGATCGCCGCACCGGCGAGCACCATGCGCAACGGATTGAGCGCACCCTGCCCGCTATTGCCCACCAGCCACACCAACGCCCCGGCCACCGCCGCACCGACGAAGGCGCTCCACAGCCATTGCTCGGGAGAACTGATGGAAAACAGCGACAGGCAGAGAATCAGCGAAAAAGTGGCCCCGGCATTGATGCCGAACAGCCCCGGCGACGCCAGCGGGTTGCGGGTCATGGCCTGCATCAGTGCGCCGGCCACCGCCAGGCTGGCTCCGACCACCACCGCCATCAGCGTGCGCGACAACCGTGTGGTGCTGACCAAGAGTTGCTCGATGTTCAGCGGGTCGGCATGCAGCAGCGCGGCGAACACCGTGCGTGGCGCGATCCAGCTGGCGCCGATGGACAGGCTCAGCGCACAGCAGGCCAGCAGCATCAGCAGCGCGATGCCGAGTTTGACGGCGCCGCTCATGACTGGCCGCCCTGCAGAATCGTGCGTTCGATATCGTCGAGCATGCGATTGGCGCCGAGAATGCCGCCGGAGAAGATCCACGCCACCCCATCCACCCACCAGACCCGCCCTGCCTGGGGCGCCGCCATGCGCTGCCACAGCGGATGCGCGGTCAGGCTCTGGTAGTGACGCTGTACGCCCGGGCTGTCGGCACGCCCGAAGACGAAGAACACGTCGGCATCCACCACCGGCAGGCTTTCCCGACTGCTGAGCTTGATGGACACGCCCTGTGCATTGCGGCCCTGCTCGTTCCACACGAAACCGAGCTGGCCGAGCACGCTGCCGGCGAAGCTGTCGGGCAGGTAGCTGCGCAAGTGATCCTCGCGAACATCCAGTACCGACACGCTGAGCGGCCAGCGCTCGCCGAAATACGCCTGCAGACGAGCCCCGAGCGCAGCGATGCGTGCGTCCCAGCTCGCCTGCAGGGCATCCGCCTCGACCCTGCGCGCGGTGGCGGCACCCATCACGCGCAGGGTCTTCTGAAATTCGAAAACCTCGTCCAGCATCACCACTGGGCACAGCTGTTCGAGCAACCCCTGGATCCGCTCGTGGCGAAACCGCGAGGCGACGATCAGATCCGGCGCGAGCAAGGCGATGTCCTCCAGACTCGGCTGGGTTTCCAGGCCGACATGGGGCACGCCTGCCAGGGCTGGACGCAGGTAGCGATACATGGGCTTCTCGCTCCACGAATCGACTACGCCAGCCGGCCGAATGCCGAGCGCCACCGCGGTATCGGTGGCGCCCTGAAACAAGCTGATGACGCGCTGCGGTGCAGGCCCGGCCTTGGCCAGAGGGATTGCACCTGCAGCGAGAGCTCCCAGGGACAGGCGCATCAACGTGCGCCTGGACAACGATCCCTTATTACCTTCCAAGCTCGATCCTATTCAATGGATTGACGACTAGCCCCTTGCCGAACGGCATGCTGCCCGGCCCACCGGCTCGTTCGATCATCGGGCGCAGCAGGAGTTTCTGCGGCCAGGTGGCGGACTCGAACAACTGGCCACGCAACACGGCACGGGCCTGGTCGTCGAACGGCACGGCGGCAATTCGTCCGTTCAGCGCGTCACGCAGCACACGCCAGGCCTGCACGGCCGGCACGTCGTAGACCCGCTCCAGGGTGTCGATGATACCGCGCAGGTTGACCTGGATGCCCAGCGTCTGCAGCCAGAACAGCAGATCCTCGGGGCGCTCGTGGTAGAGCGTCTGGGCGTGGCCCTTCTTGATCCGGTACTGCGGGTCGAGCATGCCATTGCGCTCCAGCCAGGGCACGTACAGGCGCAGCGAGTCATGGTCACGCAGCAGCAGGCCGCTGACCGTGCCCGCGTCATACACCAGCACCGCATTCTGGCCGTGTACCTCGCCCAGCATGCCGAGGCGGAACATGCGCAGGTTGACGTCGAAGAACAGCTCGCACAATTCGCCGAACAACTGCAGCACCGAGGACGGGCCCGCAGGCAGACCGCGCTGGCGGATGCAATCGTCGAAGAAATGCCGGTCGCTGTCCTGCAACGGTGTGCCCAGCGCGGCCATGGGCAGCAGGCGCTTGGCGGGGTCCGCGAGCAGTTTCGGCGGATAGCCACGAACCATGGCCGAGAGGTGCCGCGGCGCCTCGTCGAACAATGTGCCGCCGTCAGGCATGTACCCCCACCATTTGCTTTCGTCGCAGATGTGCAGGGTTTCTCGCAGCACCTCGTCACGCTCCCGGCCCTGGCGCAGCAACGCTTCGCTCAGCCCGCCGTTGATCATCTTCACCGCGGGCAGATAACGGGAGGCGCCCAGCGAATAGACGGCCATCGGCAGCTTGATGTGATCGGCCGGCGCCGCCGCGCAAGCCAGTGAACGCAGGGAGGACGTGGGGTTGAAGCTGCCCTTCTGGAAGTTCAGACGGTGACAATCACCCCGCTCGAATGCGCCGCCGAGCTGCACAGGCAGCACCCGCTCCAGTTGCCAGGGGTGCACAGGCAGGGCGACATGGCTGTCAGCGAGGCCGAGGGCACGCAATTCGGCATCCAGGTCTGCGCGCTGCTCGGTATCGAGGATGTAGTGGGCTGGCTGGCAGCTGTCCAGGCCGTCGACGCCGTCGCCAAAGGTCAGACTGTCCTTGGCCACGGCCACCCAGTTGAGCGCCAGTGGCTGGTCGAACTCCGCCTGATACTGCCGGTACTGGGCATCGTCCAGGCCCTGCTTGGCCTTGGCCAGGGGATGGAACGGGCGGTCGCGCAGCGAGCCCCACTGCTCCATGGCCAGGAAGAATGCGGCACCGTCCTTTTCCAGCAGGCCGCCCGTAGGCACCTGATGGTCGAGTGACAGCGCAGTCTGCCGGACGCTGGTACGCAGCACGTCCATGAACAGCTCGATGCCCTTGTCGTTATCGACCGCATCGACTTTCACGCCCTTGAGGGCCAGAGCCATGAACGCATCGGGGCTCAGCGGCCGGGTGCTGCCGCCCTGCACGTCGAGCACCGGGGTTCCCGGCACTTTCTCCCAGGCCTGGGTGATGCCGGCCCGCAGGGCGACCGCCAGGCCGCGCTGCTCGGCCGGGTCGTAGTGCCAGTGCCAGATCTTGTGCGGCGCCTCCACGCTGGCGAGCGGCGAGTCGGGCTGAGCGGCACGCCAGGCGGCAGGCTCGGTCAGGTTGGCGTCGAGGGTGCCGAAGAAGTCTTCGGCGAGCAGGCAGTCGATCAGGTCCTGCATCACCAGATCGTTGGCGATGGCTTGCTTGGTGGTGGTCATGAGATCAGTTTCCTCTCGTCGAGGTGGCGGCCAGTCTGGCCTGGAGGGCGCGGAACGCGATGCCGCGTTCGTCGCCCAGCACGAAGGTATTGACGCCGCGTTCGAGCCATCGCAGGTGGTCATCGGGCTGGCGTGGTATGGCGCAGTACGGGATGCCGGCAGCCTGGGCGGCGCGCCAGGTATCGATCAGCGCTTCCTGCACGGCGGGCTGGTCGATACGCCAGGGCGTGCCGAACGACTGGGAAAGATCGGCAGCGCCTTCGAGGATCATGTCCAGCCCCGGCACTGCGGCCAGCTCGGCGGCACGCCGCACGCCCTCGACGCTCTCGATCATGGCCACGACCATGATCTGGCCGTTGGCCCGGGTGACGTACTCGGCCAGGCTGGCCTTGCCGAAGGCACCGGGACGACCGGCATTCAGGCTGCGCTCGCCCAGCGGGTGGTACTTGCAGGCGCGGATCGCCGCGCTCAGGTCTTCCGGCCGTTCCACCTGGGGCAGAACGATGCCCTGGGCGCCGCCGTCGAGCAGCCGCAGCATGCGTTTGCGGTCGAAGTCCGGCACCCGCACCAGGGGCGTGAGCCCATAGCTCTCGGCGGTGCGGATCATGTGCTCAACGGTTTCCGGGTTGATCAGCACATGCTCCAGATCGATGATCACGAAGTCGTAGCCGGCTTCGGCGATCAGCTCGATGGATGCCGGCGAGGGAATCGACGCGATCAGGCCACGGGTCCCCTCGCCCGCGGCCAGTTGCGCCTTGAGTCGATTGGTTCTCAGCATGTGCGTGGCCCATGGATGTGCAGTGGATTGGGCACCCGCTTGAAGCGTCGCTCACCGTCACCGAGTAGCCGGCGCTTGGTCAGTTCCTCCACTTCGTACTCGGCGGCGAACACGTCGAACACCGCGAAACGCGCTGCGTGTTGCGGGTGCTCGCGCTGGTAGTCGAGCACCACGGCGGCGGTCATGCGCCAGAACTCGCCCTCTTCCAGCCCATAGTGCTGACGCAGGAAGATCGCCAGCTCGGCCAGGCAGATGAAGAAGAACGCATCGCAGGAAAAATCCCGCACCGCATCGACATCCTCGGTGAGGATGAACGAGTTGCGGTTCAGCCGCGCGTGACTCTCGGGCAGCGGCACCAGGTGCGGCGCCAGGTGCGGGCGGGCCAGGTGCGCAGGCGAGTAGCGCACGCCGTCATGGAAGTCCTTGAGGGCGATACGCTCCGGCCAGCCGTCACGGTGGATCAACACGATGTTCTGGCCGTGGGACTCCATGCCGATGCCTTCGGCATAGAGCATGTGCACGATGGGCGCCACGCTGACCCGCAGCAGTTGCTGCACCCAGGCGTGCAGGCCATGGCGGGCGATCCAGGCATCGATGAAGGGCTGCTGGTCACCTTCGCCGTAGCGGTTCTCGACATGGCTGAGGCCATTGAAAGGCACGCCCTGCTCGCCCGGTTTCAGGTACGTATTGAGGTTCTCCCGCCAGATCGCACCGAGGGTGCCGTAGGCCTGGCTTTGCCGGATGGTCGGCAGTTGGGCGTAGTCGAAACTCACCCCGGCGACCTCGCCAAGCACCACGAAACCCAGTTCCCGGGCCGTGGCGTCGGTGGCGATCAGCTGTTGCAGCCAGTCGTTGATGATCGGCCCGTTCATCACCGTGTGCCGCGCCAGAATGCGCGTGCTGGAGGTGTTGGTCATGCTCAGCGCGAGCTTCACGTAGGGCTTGGTGGGCTCCTCGACGTTGGCCAGCGTGCGGATCGACTGCTGAGCCCGGTAATCGGCCCCCGAGGTGCCGAGGTAAAGCAGCTCGCCACTCGCCAGCTCGGCCTGGAAGGTCGGCACGATGACCTGCTCCCACTGCCAGGGGTGCACGGGGATCGGCCAGTAATCGTCCAGAGAGCGGCCCTGCTCGGCCAATGCGCGGTCGATCTCGGCCCAGCGCTGCTGACCGAATGCATCCGTCAGGAACGCCTGCAGATCCACACCCCGCGAGCCATTGGCGGAACCCAGCTGCCGGGCGATACCCAGCCAGACCACGGCCAGCGGCTGGCCGAACTCGGGGCCGTAACGACGGTTGTCGTCCAGGGAAAAGCCGATGCGCGACTTGTAGCAAGGGTGGTAGCTGTGGGCATCCATGAAATGCCGCTCCAGGGTATCGGCATCCAGGGTGTGCGGCGCTGCGGCGGGCCGGTAGCTCTGGGTGCGCGACTGCAGATCCTTGAGCAGCGTCTGCTCCAGTTCCTGAATGAAGCGTGGCATGTGCGGGCCGTCGGCCAGGGCGCCAAGCAGTTCCGCCAGCGCCTGGTGCAGATCCGGCTGGCTGGTCTGGCCCTGGGCATCGACACGCTGCAGGGTGGCCGGATCCAGGCGGATGATGGCGAAACTGTCGCTGAGCAGCCCCAGGCAGCGGTACTCGACCACGGCTTGGACCTGCTCATCGCGCCCTTCGACGATGAAGCGCTGGCGGCCGTCTGCGAGTGGCTCGCAGCGATAGCTCAGGACATCTTCGAAGAGCAGGGTTTGCAGCAGTTGCCCGATCACCCGTTGCGACACCTGGCGGTAGCGCTGAGGGTCCGCTGGAGTCAGCCAACCGTGGGCATGGGCGATGAGTTCGGGCAAACGAAGTGGAGAAAAGGAAGACATGGATAGACACCTCATGAACGGTGTTCGGACAGGGCCGAGCCTTGCTCGACCGGGTCGTTGGAAGGGGAATGCGGAAAGCGCCAGGCGAACGGCAGCGCGAGCAGGATCAAAACCGCGGTGGCGATGAACACTTCGCCGATGGCGCTGGCCGTACCGGCCTGGGCTGCCCCGGAGTGCACCGCGCCAGCATGGGCTGCCCCCCACTCATCGCCGAGGCGAATCTGCAGCCACAACGAGGCCAGCACGATGGCCAGTGACGACAGCAGACGGCGCGAGATGTTGTTCATCGCCGCCCCCTGTGTGATCAGCGCCTCCGGCAGCACGTCCAGCCCGGCGGTGGTCACCGGCATGTAGGACAGCCCCAGGCCGGCACCGCGTACCACCATCAGCAGGCAGATGGCCAGCATCCCGACATCGTGGTCGACGGTGCCCAGGGCGAAGGTCGGCAGGCCGGTCAGCAGCAAGCCGAGCGAAACGATGCCCCGCGGCCCATGGCGATCGAGCAGCCTGCCGCCGTAGTGACCGAACAAGCTCGCCGACAAGGCGGTGCAGAGCAGCGCGATACCGGTCCAGATGGCACTGTGGCCCATCACCATCTGCACCAGCAGCGGCACCAGCACCAGGCACTCGAACATGCCGATGGATTGCACCACGGCGATGATCACGCTCGACCGGTAGCCTTTCAGGGCGAAGATACGCAGCTCCAGCAGGGGCGCCGTGTGGCGCAACTGATGCCTGACGAACCCCAGCAGGCAAGCCGCCGCCAGCAGCAGACCGAGCAGGTTGAGCGGATCCTGCAGGGCCTGCATGTGGCGAAGTTGCCCCACGGTGAGCATGAGCACGCCGATACCGACCGCGACCAGCAGGTAGCCGGTCAGATCGAACGGCTTGCCCGCCCCTGCCTCGTTCCTCGGTAGCACGTTGACGCCCAGGCCGAAGGCCAGCAGACCGATGGGGACGTTGACCAGGAACAGCGCACGCCAGTCGTACCCCTGCAGCACCAGGCTGCCGCACAGTGGCCCGACCGCAGGCGCGAGCATCACGGCAGCGCCCCAGAGGCCGGTAACCGCACCCCGCTCACCTTTCGGATAGACCGAAAAGATGATCGCCAGCGACAGCGGAATCATCAGCCCGCTGGCGATGCCCTGCACCACCCGCGCGGTGATCACCCAGGCGATGGAGTCGGCCATGGCGCCCAGCAGCGAGCCCGCCACGAACAGCGCCAGGCCGGCCAGGTACATGAGCTTGCGGCCCACGCGCTGCGCCAGGTAGCCGGTCAGCGGCATGGTCATGCCCATGCTCACCATGAAGGCGGCGACTATCCAGGTGGCCATCACCGGGCCCAGCTCGAACGCCTCGATGAAGGCCGGCAATGCCGGATTCAGCGAGGTGTTGTTGAGGCTCACGGTGGTGGTACCGAGGATCACGGCGACCACTACCAGCCGGCGCGACGCCACGACGGGAGCCCGTGCCGGCGCCATCATCCAGCACCTCCGCGGCGGCCCTCGGCCCCGATGAACAGCTGTTTAGGCCGCGGATGACAGAGGAAATCGGCATGCGAGATGTTGTAGCCGTAGGCACCGGCCAGCGGCAGCACCAGCAGATCGCCCACGGCGGCATCGACCAGTTGACGACCACGGCTGAGCACGTCCTTGGGTGTACACAGCTGGCCGACGATGGTCCATGGCCGAGGCGCACCGCTCGGTGCACGGCCTGTCGCTGGCAGATGGATCACCGGGTGGTCATGGCCCTGGGCGACCGGCAGGCGGAACTGATGGGTGCCGCCGCGGCAGACCAGAAAATGCTGGCCGTGGCTGGATTTGGCGTCCAGCACCTCGATGGCGTAGTAGCCGCAGAACGCACTGATGAAGCGCCCCGGCTCGAAGCGTACCAGCGGCGCGTCGCGCAACGCCCCAAGGCGTTGCTCGAGGTGGCGGCACAGGCGCGCCCAGTCGAACCGCTCGCCGCTCAGGTAGTCCACCCCGATGCCACCGCCGACGTTCAGGTGAGTGATCGTCCCAGGCCGCGTGGCCAGGGCCTTCCATTGCGTCCAGCGCTGCAGATACAGATCGAGCAACTGCTCGTGGCGCTCCACCTGCTGCTGATGGGACATCGCATGCACATGGAAGCCCTCCAGCCGCAGATGGCTGCAGGCTTCCACCCGCCTGATCGCTTCAGGCACGTCGGCCTCGTCCAACCCGAAAGGCGTCGCGGTGCCGGCCATGGCCAGGCGGCTGGAAAGCGTGGCTGGCAGTTCCGGATTGATGCGGATGAACACCGCCTGCACACGGCCCAGCTCTGCGCCGATGCGTTGCAGGCGGTCGATCTCGCCGAGACTCTCGACGTGGATCGCTGCCACGCCATGGTTCAGCGCCGCACGCAGGTCGGAGTCCAGCTTGCCGGGGCCGGAAAACACGAAGGGTTTGTCGCTGGCGGCCGCTTGCAGTCGCTCGATCTCGCCACCAGAGGAGATCTCGAAGCCGTCGACCAGAGGCAACAACGTCTGCAGGATCGGCGCCTCGCTGTTGGCCTTGATCGCGTAATACAGCTCCACGCCCGCTGGCAGCTCGGCCATCACCTCGCGAACATGCCGCGCCAGTGCATCGAGGTCGTAGACGAACACCGCCAGGGGATCCGCCGCGCGGCTGCGGGCCTGCTCGATGGCGTCGAGCACTGTCGTGGGCAGCTTATCCATGGGCTGCCCCCTCGCCCCACGGGCACACCAGCTGTACGTAACCGGCATGCCGGTCGGCCTGGGCCGAGAGACGCACCTTGAGGTTGGTCTTGCAGGCTATCGGTTCCCCGGCAAGCAGCGCGTCCAGCTCCGGTGCTGGCCGTGCCAGTTCACCACGCAGCGCGAACAACTGGCGCTCGACCCGTTGCCACATGCTGGCCGCCAGGTGCGGGCGGTCCCAGCTCAGTGCCAGGATCGCTTCGGACAGGTTGTTGACGAACAGGCAGTAGCTGATGCGCTTCCAGCCCTGCTGCCGCGAGTAAGTCAGCGACTGGCGAACGCGCTCTTGCACGCCCTCTTCGATGTAGCTCACCCCGAGATCGTCGGTGAGCTTCACGCCTTCGAAGTCGCGCAGCAGCAATTGCGCTGGCCAGCCGTTGTCGTGGACCAGTACCGCGTTCTGCAGGTGCGGCTCGAGCACCACGCCGTGATTGAAGAACAGCGACAGCACCGGCCGCAGCAACAGCGCCTGGTAGGCCTCGAACCAGCCCAGCAGATGGTCGTCGCTGGGCTTTTTCGATCCCTGCTGCAGGAAACCATGGATCAGCGGCCGCAGTTGCAGGTCCCTGGCGAACAGCGTACCCGCCATCAGGCAGGATTCCGGCGGTGCGTAGCGGCAGAAGTTCTCGCGCAGGATGGCGCCGGTCTGCTCGCGGAACCAGTGGCTATCCTCGGCGCTGCTCTGCGCCGGGGCCCAGCTCAGCGAACCCGGCTCGCTGACCAGGGTAGCGCCGCCGATGCTGGCCTTGTGCTCGCGCTGCAGGCGCGTGAACAGACGGTCGATGAGCATGGCGCTGTCCAGTTCGTACCAGGCGTTCTTGCGCACGCAGTTGGTGATGCGCACGTTGAGCGAGCCCTTGAGGAAATAACCGCGGCCTTCGCCGTACCAGGTACGCATCGAGGCGGTGGGGCTGGCCAACGGGCCCTTCTGGCCGAGATCGACGATCTCGCCACGGGCGATCAGCGCCTTGACCCGCGGGTCGGCGAGAAACAGCTGCGCCTGCACCGGGTGCAGACAGATAGCCGCACGCCCGCTGCGTGCCAGGCCCTGGCTGGCGAAACCTTCGAGCACCTGCTCATCGCTCAGGCCGTTGCCGCGCACCTGCAGGCCATCACGGGGGACTTCGAGAACATGCAGCGGGACCCGGGCGCGAAACTCCGGAGCATAGGTCTTCTGTCCCAGATGGTCGGGCCACAGTCGGGCCTTGGGCGCCGGGTGGTTGGGGTGGCCGAACCAGAGTCCCTGCTCGCTGGCCAGGTAGTCGCGCAGCGGGTGCTGGTCCTGCGCCTGCAGCGCGCTGTCGACGATGGCCGCGGTAACGCCCTGGCTCTGCATGACCTGTTCGAGCAATTCGTCGTTGCGCGAGCCGGTCAGTTGCTGGCAGGCCTCCAGCAGTTGCGCGGCGAATTCGGCGAACGGCGGGCAACGCCAGTCGGCATCGCCCTGGCGCGTGTACACGTCGCTCAAGTAACGCTGGCTGCCGAGCGGATCGCGGCGATCCACCAGCACCAGAAACTGCCGCCTTTGCGGCAGATCGATCACCAGTGGCATGCCCTTGCCCTGAATGGCGCGCAGGTAGCTGGCGGGTGCGATACCTCTTACATGGGAAGGCCAGGCATAACGTGCGCAGTTCTCGGGCAGCGCGAACTCCTTGATCAGGCAGTTGAGCAGCGCGTGGGAGGCAGCCATTTCACTGACCACCCGTGCCAGGCTGGCACGCACGGAGTCGATGCGAGTGACGTCGCTCGGCTGGGCATCGAGGTCTGGGTAGGCACGCACGGCGCGTGCAGACAGATCAGCCACGGGCACCTCCCAGCGCGGCGTCCAGCGCGCGCTCGAAACGGACGATCACTTCACTGCACTGCGCCTCGTCGATGATCAATGGCGGCAACAGGCGGATGACGCTGCCATTGCGCCCGCCTCGTTCGAGCAGCAGCCCCTGCCTGAAGCAGTGGCTCTGAATGGCAGCCGACAGCGCAGCATCCATGGGGTGGGCGCCCAGCGCGTCGGCAGGCTGACGCTCGTCGACGATTTCCAGGCCGAGCATCAGCCCGCGACCACGCACCTGACCAATCACCGGGTAGCGCTCACGCAGCGCATCGAAGCGCTCTTTCAGCCAGTCACCGCGCACCCGAGCCTGCTCGGCCAGGGCATCGTTCTGAATGATCTGCAGGGTGGTCATGCCGCTGGCCATGGCCATCTGGTTGCCGCGGAAAGTGCCGGTATGGGCGCCCGGTTGCCAGGCATCGAACTCGCGCTTGATGGCCAGTACCGCCAGTGGCAGGCCGCCGCCGACCGCCTTGGACATGACGATGATGTCGGGCTCGATATCGGCATGCTCGAAGGCGAACATCCGCCCGGTGCGACCAAAGCCGGCCTGCACCTCGTCGAGGATCAGCAGGATGCCGTGGCGCCGGGTGACCTCGCGCAGGGTTCGCAGCCATTGATTGGGGGCCGGGTTGGCCCCGCCCTCGCCTTGCACCGCCTCGACGATCACCGCAGCCGGCAGACAAACGCCGCTCTCGACATCCTCGATGAACTGGGTGAAGTAGTAGGACAGCGCACGGGCACCCGCCTCGCCGCCGATGCCCAGCGGGCAACGGTATTCGTGGGGGAACGGCATGAACTGCACACCGGGCATCAGCGAGGCCACGGCATCTTTCGGGCCGGTATTGCCGGTCACTGCCAGGGCACCATGGGTCATGCCGTGGTAACCGCCGGAAAAGGCGATCACGTTGCTGCGCCGGGTAACGGTCTTGGCCAGTTTGAGCGCGGCCTCCACGGCATCGGCACCCGAGGGGCCGCAGAACTGCAGGCAATAGCCCTGGCTCGGCAGCACACCGAGCAGGGTCTCGCTGAAGGCATCCTTCAGCGGCGTGGTGAGGTCCAGGGTGTGCATGGGCACCCCGGAAGCCAGAAAGCTCGACAGGCTGTCGACGATGGCTGGGTGGTTGTGGCCCAGCGCCAGGGTTCCTGCGCCGGCCAGGCAGTCGAGGTACCGACGCCCCTCGACATCGGTCACCCACACGCCCTGCGCCTTGGCAATGGCCAGGGGCAGCTTGCGCGGGTAACTGCGCACATTGGATTCGAATCGTTCCTGGCGTTCCAGGTAATCCGCGTTGTTGCTGTGGGCCGAATCGCGCTGGAATCGGTCCAGTGGTATCGCTCGTTCACTCAACATGGTGCTCGCCTCTATCTGTTCGAGGCTCCGGTTGGAGCCGTTGAAAGTCGTCAGCACTGCACTCATCAGTCAATGGCAGGTCACGCAAAGCACGGGGCAGCCTTCTGCGAGGCTTCCCGCTTCATCCCTGAATGGTTGGTTTTATTGTGTGCGGCGAGCGCCCGGTACACGGGCGTTCACCGCAGAGGTGCTACGAACTGTCAGAACCCGAGGGTCGCCGACAGGATGAAGGTGCGCGGGGTCGCGAGCGTAAGGCCAGGCTCGCTGTCGTCCGAGGCGCCAGCGGAGATCCAGTCCCGGGAATTGGCCACGTTTTCGACGGTGCCGCGCAAGGTGACATCGGTCTCGTCGACCTTGAAGGCATAGCGCGCGCCCACGTCGTAGCGCGTCCAGGAGTCGATCTCCTTGGTATTCGCCTGATCCAGGTACTGGGAGCTGCTGTACATGCTGCGCGCGGTCAGGGTCAGGCCGTTAACCGTTGGCACGTCCCACTCAGCACCGAGGTTGGCGTTGTACTCGGGCGTTGCCGGAGCGCGGTTGCCGTCGGTGGCGCCGCCGTTGTTGGTATCTTCCAGGTTACTGTCGATGTACATCACGCCGCCGAGCAGGCGGAAGCCTTCGACCGGCTCGCCGAACACGTTCAACTCGATACCGTCGTTCACCCGTTTGCCACTGGGGCCGAAGGTACCCTCAACATTTAGGGCGGGTGCATCACCTGTCTCATAGGCAGGCTGCTTGATGCGGAATACAGCAGCGGTAATGGCGAACTTACCCATGTCGTATTTGGCACCGGCCTCGAGCTGACGGCTGATGAATGGAGGGAATATGTCGTCTTCGTTGATGGCGGTCGAGGGGGCGATCTTGCCCTGGCTCAGGCCTTCCATGTAGTTGGCGTAGAGCGACAGTTGGTCGGTGGCCTTGAACAGCACGCCGACCGACGGCGACAGTTTCTCTTCGTCGTAGCCGGTCTCACCCTTGATGCCGTTTTCCCAATCGTCGACCTTGACCCGCTGCCAGCGGGCGCCAAGGGTCAGCAATACACGATCGTCCAGAAAACCCATGGTGTCGGAGAGCGCGACACCGCTGAAACGGTTCTCGGTGTAGACCTTGGCGTCATCTCGAGTCCGTACGGTTGGCTCAGGTGTCGCGATCGGGTTGTAGAGATTGCCCGCGCGGTTGGCGTAACGCCCGCCGCCGTTCTCGAAGTCCATGGAGAAGTAATCGGCTGCCAGGTTGATCTCATGGCTGACTGGGCCGGTCTGGAACCATTTACGCACGCCCGCGTTCACCGTACGCACGTCTTCTTCCCGGGTGAAGTCGCGCGGCGAAACGGTGAAGTCACCGGCAGCATTGGTGATGGATACGTTGTGACGGAGGAAGTCATGGCTGCTCTTGCGCGCGCCCACAGCGCCATAAACCATTAGCGAGTCATCGATATCGTACTCACCGCGCAGGGCACCAAAGGTGTCACTGGTTTCAGCCTTCGTCCAGGCCTGGGCGTAGTTATGGCGCACGTCACTGGCTCTTGGCACCGGTGCAGCTGCGTTTACCAGTACGCGCTCCTGCGGCGCGTCGGTGTCGCGCTCGGTATGACCCACATCCATCGACAGACGCAGGCGTTCATCGCGGAAGTCCAGACCGAGCACGGCCATTTCGCGGTTGACCTTCTGCTGATCCCACTCGGTATCGCCGGACTGTTTCACCCCGTTGAAACGGATACCGAAGCGGTTGTCCTCGCCGAAACGACGGCCGACATCGACGGCGCCGCCAACCTGGCTGTCCGACGCATAGCTGCCGGTGAATTCGGTGATCGGCTTGTCGGTGGCGCGCTTGGGCACCACGTTGATGCCGCCGCCAACGCTGCCCCGCGGCGAGATGCCGTTGACCAGTTGGGTCGGGCCTCTGAGGATGTCGACACGATCGGCCATTTCCATGTCGATGGAGTACGTCGGCATGATGCCGTACAGCCCGCCGTAGGACACGTCGCTGTTGAACAGGCTGAAACCACGGATGGTGAACTGCTCGAAACGGCCGCCCGCCGGGTTGGTCGAGCGTACTGCCGGGTCGCTGGCGGTCAGGTCTGCCAGGGTGCGCGACTGATTGTTCTTCACCGCCTCGCTGGTGTAGGTGGTCATGCTCAGCGGCGACTCCATGAAGTCTCGCGAACCCAGCAGCCCTTGGGAACTGCGGCGCGCCACCTGGCCACCGGCGTAGCGCTCGCCTTGCAGGCTCTCGGCCGGATCGGTAACGCCGCTGATCGCCGTCGGGGCAATTTCCATGGCAGAGGCGCCTTCGCTGGCTGGCACCAGGGTATAGGCTTCTGCACCAACCGGCTGCAGGCGCAACCCGCTGCCCTGCAGCAGCCGCGCGAAGCCTTCGTCGACGCTGTAGGTGCCGGAAAGCCCCTGAGTGCTGTGGCCACTGACCAGCGCCGGATCGACGGAAAGGCTCACCCCAGCCTGACTGGCGAAACGGCTCAACGCGGCACCCAGGTCGCTGCCCGGCACGTTGTAGCTGCGCTCCTGGCTCTGGGCATGAGCGGCGAACGGTGCGACCGCCCCGAAACCGAGCAGCAGGCTCAGGCATACCGTCGAGTAGGAAATGGATGACACCAGACGAGGCCGATGACGTGTCATGGATGGCATTGGCAAGACTCTCTTTTTAATTCACTTACTACCCATGACAGGCCAGTGAAAAAAAAGGGACAGCGCGCGGGAAGAAATTTCACAACCCATGCGCAGGAACCGCTCTCGGGCGATTTTCGCTGGGTGACGATTGCCATGGCCGCAAGCGCTTCGCCCGCAAGCGGGCTCCTACAGGTTTCGATCTCCACGGGTTGCCGGGGCCGCGGGCCTAGCGCATTGGCGCCGTACATTCACCTCGCAACCGCCCCAATACCGTAGGAG
>NZ_JARVSV010000042.1:0-5342 GCF_030209025.1 Pseudomonas sp. MEJ086 | reverse complement strand
ACCCCACACTACCATCGGCGATGCATCGTTTCACTACTGAGTTCGGGATGGGATCAGGTGGTTCCAACGCTCTATGGTCGTCAAGCAATCCGGTTGGGGAGTCGATGTTTAGGTCGCTTCCCCGAATTGGGTATGTGATATCGGTTGGTATTGCGTGTTCTTGCAAATTTTCGGCATTACTGTCGACTTCTACCGTCTAACAGCCAAATTGTTTGGGTGTTATATGGTCAAGCCTCACGGGCAATTAGTACTGGTTAGCTCAACGCCTCACAACGCTTACACACCCAGCCTATCAACGTCGTAGTCTTCGACGGCCCTTTAGGGAACTCAAGGTTCCAGTGAGATCTCATCTTGAGGCAAGTTTCCCGCTTAGATGCTTTCAGCGGTTATCTTTCCCGAACATAGCTACCCGGCAATGCCACTGGCGTGACAACCGGAACACCAGAGGTTCGTCCACTCCGGTCCTCTCGTACTAGGAGCAGCCCCTCTCAAATCTCAAACGTCCACGGCAGATAGGGACCGAACTGTCTCACGACGTTCTAAACCCAGCTCGCGTACCACTTTAAATGGCGAACAGCCATACCCTTGGGACCGGCTTCAGCCCCAGGATGTGATGAGCCGACATCGAGGTGCCAAACACCGCCGTCGATATGAACTCTTGGGCGGTATCAGCCTGTTATCCCCGGAGTACCTTTTATCCGTTGAGCGATGGCCCTTCCATACAGAACCACCGGATCACTAAGACCTACTTTCGTACCTGCTCGACGTGTCTGTCTCGCAGTCAAGCGCGCTTTTGCCTTTATACTCTACGACCGATTTCCGACCGGTCTGAGCGCACCTTCGTACTCCTCCGTTACTCTTTAGGAGGAGACCGCCCCAGTCAAACTACCCACCATACACTGTCCTCGATCCGGATAACGGACCAGAGTTAGAACCTCAAGGTTGCCAGGGTGGTATTTCAAGGTTGGCTCCATGAGAACTGGCGTCCCCACTTCAAAGCCTCCCACCTATCCTACACAAGCAAGCTCAAAGTCCAGTGCAAAGCTATAGTAAAGGTTCACGGGGTCTTTCCGTCTAGCCGCGGATACACTGCATCTTCACAGCGATTTCAATTTCACTGAGTCTCGGGTGGAGACAGCGCCGCCATCGTTACGCCATTCGTGCAGGTCGGAACTTACCCGACAAGGAATTTCGCTACCTTAGGACCGTTATAGTTACGGCCGCCGTTTACCGGGGCTTCGATCAAGAGCTTCGCGTTAGCTAACCCCATCAATTAACCTTCCGGCACCGGGCAGGCGTCACACCCTATACGTCCACTTTCGTGTTTGCAGAGTGCTGTGTTTTTAATAAACAGTCGCAGCGGCCTGGTATCTTCGACCGGCATGTGCTTACGGGGTAAACCCTTCACACTCACCGGCGCACCTTCTCCCGAAGTTACGGTGCCATTTTGCCTAGTTCCTTCACCCGAGTTCTCTCAAGCGCCTTGGTATTCTCTACCTAACCACCTGTGTCGGTTTGGGGTACGGTTCCTAATTACCTGAAGCTTAGAAGCTTTTCCTGGAAGCATGGCATCAACCACTTCATCGTCCTAAAGGACAACTCGTCATCAGCTCTCGGCCTTGAACGCCCGGATTTACCTAAGCATTCAGCCTACCACCTTAAACACGGACAACCAACGCCGTGCTGGCCTAGCCTTCTCCGTCCCTCCATCGCAGTAATTAGAAGTACGGGAATATTAACCCGTTTCCCATCGACTACGCATTTCTGCCTCGCCTTAGGGGCCGACTCACCCTGCGTCGATTAACGTTGCGCAGGAAACCTTGGTCTTTCGGCGTGGGAGTTTTTCACTCCCATTGTCGTTACTCATGTCAGCATTCGCACTTCTGATACCTCCAGCAAGCTTCTCAACTCACCTTCACAGGCTTACAGAACGCTCCTCTACCGCTCATCCTAAGATGAACCCGTAGCTTCGGTGTATGGTTTGAGCCCCGTTACATCTTCCGCGCAGGCCGACTCGACTAGTGAGCTATTACGCTTTCTTTAAAGGGTGGCTGCTTCTAAGCCAACCTCCTAGCTGTCTAAGCCTTCCCACATCGTTTCCCACTTAACCATAACTTTGGGACCTTAGCTGACGGTCTGGGTTGTTTCCCTTTTCACGACGGACGTTAGCACCCGCCGTGTGTCTCCCGTGCTGACACTTGCTGGTATTCGGAGTTTGCATCGGTTTGGTAAGTCGGGATGACCCCCTAGCCGAAACAGTGCTCTACCCCCAGCAGTGATACACGAGGCGCTACCTAAATAGCTTTCGAGGAGAACCAGCTATCTCCGAGCTTGATTAGCCTTTCACTCCGATCCACAGGTCATCCGCTAACTTTTCAACGGTAGTCGGTTCGGTCCTCCAGTTAGTGTTACCCAACCTTCAACCTGCCCATGGATAGATCGCCCGGTTTCGGGTCTATACCCAGCGACTAAACGCCCTATTAAGACTCGCTTTCGCTACGCCTCCCCTATTCGGTTAAGCTCGCCACTGAATATAAGTCGCTGACCCATTATACAAAAGGTACGCAGTCACAGAACAAGTCTGCTCCCACTGCTTGTACGCATACGGTTTCAGGATCTATTTCACTCCCCTCTCCGGGGTTCTTTTCGCCTTTCCCTCACGGTACTAGTTCACTATCGGTCAGTCAGTAGTATTTAGCCTTGGAGGATGGTCCCCCCATATTCAGACAAAGTTTCTCGTGCTCCGTCCTACTCGATTTCATTGAAAAGAGATTTTCGTGTACGGGGCTATCACCCACTACGGCGGCACTTTCCAGAGCCTTCCACTAATCTCAAATCAACTTAAGGGCTAGTCCCCGTTCGCTCGCCACTACTAAGGGAATCTCGGTTGATTTCTTTTCCTCAGGGTACTTAGATGTTTCAGTTCCCCTGGTTCGCCTCATGCACCTATGTATTCAGTGCATGATACCCAGCTTATGCTAGGTGGGTTCCCCCATTCAGAGATCTCTGGATCACAGTCTGTTTGCCGACTCCCCAAAGCTTATCGCAGGCTACAACGTCTTTCATCGCCTCTGACTGCCAAGGCATCCACCGTATGCGCTTCTTCACTTGACCATATAACCCCAAGCAATCTGGTTACTGTCTATAACGTGAAGACGACATTCGCCGAAAATTTGCACTTGAGAACAACGCAAATTTTACCTTGACCAGATCAATTACCAGTGAAAGTAATCAATCAGTCACTTCTATCACATACCCAAATTTTTAAAGAACGATTTTTCTGACTGGTCAAAGACCAGAAATCAACACTCTTCTGCCTAAACAGGAATGCTCATTTCTGAACTCTAATTCACATCAACAACGGCTGTAAGTGGTGGAGCCAAGCGGGATCGAACCGCTGACCTCCTGCGTGCAAGGCAGGCGCTCTCCCAGCTGAGCTATGGCCCCAAATACTTCCAAGGCCTGCACCCTCAACAATTGGTGGGTCTGGGCAGATTCGAACTGCCGACCTCACCCTTATCAGGGGTGCGCTCTAACCAACTGAGCTACAGACCCAATCGTCTTTCGCAATGAATCAAGCAATTCGTGTGGGTACTTATGAGAAGCTGGGATCTTCGATTAAGGAGGTGATCCAGCCGCAGGTTCCCCTACGGCTACCTTGTTACGACTTCACCCCAGTCATGAATCACACCGTGGTAACCGTCCTCCCGAAGGTTAGACTAGCTACTTCTGGTGCAACCCACTCCCATGGTGTGACGGGCGGTGTGTACAAGGCCCGGGAACGTATTCACCGTGACATTCTGATTCACGATTACTAGCGATTCCGACTTCACGCAGTCGAGTTGCAGACTGCGATCCGGACTACGATCGGTTTTATGGGATTAGCTCCACCTCGCGGCTTGGCAACCCTTTGTACCGACCATTGTAGCACGTGTGTAGCCCTGGCCGTAAGGGCCATGATGACTTGACGTCATCCCCACCTTCCTCCGGTTTGTCACCGGCAGTCTCCTTAGAGTTCCCACCATAACGTGCTGGTAACTAAGGACAAGGGTTGCGCTCGTTACGGGACTTAACCCAACATCTCACGACACGAGCTGACGACAGCCATGCAGCACCTGTGTCTGAGTTCCCGAAGGCACCAATCCATCTCTGGAAAGTTCTCAGCATGTCAAGGCCAGGTAAGGTTCTTCGCGTTGCTTCGAATTAAACCACATGCTCCACCGCTTGTGCGGGCCCCCGTCAATTCATTTGAGTTTTAACCTTGCGGCCGTACTCCCCAGGCGGTCAACTTAATGCGTTAGCTGCGCCACTAAAATCTCAAGGATTCCAACGGCTAGTTGACATCGTTTACGGCGTGGACTACCAGGGTATCTAATCCTGTTTGCTCCCCACGCTTTCGCACCTCAGTGTCAGTATCAGTCCAGGTGGTCGCCTTCGCCACTGGTGTTCCTTCCTATATCTACGCATTTCACCGCTACACAGGAAATTCCACCACCCTCTACCGTACTCTAGCTTGCCAGTTTTGGATGCAGTTCCCAGGTTGAGCCCGGGGCTTTCACATCCAACTTAACAAACCACCTACGCGCGCTTTACGCCCAGTAATTCCGATTAACGCTTGCACCCTCTGTATTACCGCGGCTGCTGGCACAGAGTTAGCCGGTGCTTATTCTGTCGGTAACGTCAAAACAGCAAAGTATTAATTTACTGCCCTTCCTCCCAACTTAAAGTGCTTTACAATCCGAAGACCTTCTTCACACACGCGGCATGGCTGGATCAGGCTTTCGCCCATTGTCCAATATTCCCCACTGCTGCCTCCCGTAGGAGTCTGGACCGTGTCTCAGTTCCAGTGTGACTGATCATCCTCTCAGACCAGTTACGGATCGTCGCCTTGGTGAGCCTTTACCCCACCAACTAGCTAATCCGACCTAGGCTCATCTATTAGCGCAAGGCCCGAAGGTCCCCTGCTTTCTCCCGTAGGACGTATGCGGTATTAGCGTTCCTTTCGAAACGTTGTCCCCCACTAATAGGCAGATTCCTAGGCATTACTCACCCGTCCGCCGCTGAATCAGGGAGCAAGCTCCCGTCAACCGCTCGACTTGCATGTGTTAGGCCTGCCGCCAGCGTTCAATCTGAGCCATGATCAAACTCTTCAGTTCAATACTGCATTGGGTTTTGAGAAAACCCTAAACTTGGCTCAGCAATCGCAAACCTCTCTATCGCTAGAGAGTTAACTCTCGAATTAACGAGTGTTTACTTGTGATGCTGATAATCTTGCGATCACTCAGTCTTAACCCACAAGCACCCACACGAATTGCTTGATTCAGTTGTTAAAGAACGTTTGG
>NZ_JARVSV010000028.1:0-5478 GCF_030209025.1 Pseudomonas sp. MEJ086 | reverse complement strand
TATCTGCAACCCAGTGTGGGAGCGGGCCGCGCCCGCGATTCGCGCGCATGGCGCGCTCCCACAATCGTTGTTGGTGCTCACGCCAGCAGGGCGGGGCACGCCTCACCGAGGCACCAGAGCACTCAACGCCGATGCTGGCTGGATTCGCCTCGCAAGCTGCATATCTGCAACCCAGTGTGGGAGCGGGCCGCGCCCGCGATTCGCGCGCATGGCGCGCTCCCACGGTCGTTGTTGGTGCCGACGCCAGTAAGGGGGCACGCCTCACCAAGCCACCAGAACACTCAACGCCGATGCTGGCTGGATTCGCCTCGCAAGTTGCGTATCTGCAGCCAGTGTGGGAGCGGGCCGCGCCCGCGATTCGCGCGCATGGCGCGCTCTCACAGTCGTTGCTGGTGCTCACGCCAGTAGGTGGGTCACGCCTCACCAAGGCGCCAGAGCACTCAACGCCGGTGCTGGCTGGATTCACCTCGCAAGTTGCGTATCTGCAGCCAGTGTGGGAGCGGGCCGCGCCCGCGATTCGCGCGCATGGCGCGCTCCCACAATCGTTGTTGGTGCTCACGCCAGCAGGGTGGGGCACGCCTCACCGAGGCACCAAACCAGTCAACGCCGATGCTGGCTGTGCCGTTACCACTCGACCACGATCTTGCCGAAATGGCTGCCGCTTTCCTGCAGACGAAAGGCATCCGCGAGGTTCTCGAGGGCGAAGCTGCGGTCGAGGATCGGGCGCACGCCGGCGCGTTCCAGGGCGCGGATGTAATCCTGCTGATGGCGGCGGCTACCGACGATCAACCCCTGCAGGCGCACCTGCTTGGCCATCAGTATCGAGGTCGGCACTTCGCCCTGACGCCCGGTCAGCACGCCGATCAGGGCGATATGACCGCCCACGCGCACGGCGCTGATCGATTGCGCCAGGGTGCCCGGGCCGCCGACTTCGACGACCTGATCGACGCCACGCCCATCGGTCAGTTCCAGCACCCGCTTGCCCCATTCCGGGGTCTGTCGGTAGTTGATGGTGTGATCGGCACCCAGCTTGCGCAGGCGCTCGAGTTTTTCGTCGGACGAGGAGGTGGCGATCACCGCTGCGCCCATCATCCTGGCGATCTGCAGGGCGGCGATGGACACGCCGCCGCTACCCAGTATCAGCACGCTGTCACCAGCTTTGAGCCCACCATCGACGACCAGTGCCCGCCACGCGGTCAGTCCGGCGGTGGTGATGGTCGCCGCTTCGGCATGGCTCCAGCCGCGCGGCGCATGGGTGAAGGCCGAGGCGGCGCGCACCGCGTACTGGGTGGCGAACCCGTCGATGCCGTCGCCCGGCGTGCCGGCGAAGTTGCTGACCGGGGCGAACACGTCGCCGTCCGGCCATTGTGGGAAAAAGCCGGAAACCACGTGGTCGCCGACCTGAAATTCACTGACCCCGTCGCCCACGGCTTCGACCACGCCGGCACCGTCGGACATCAGCACCCGGCCGTCTGCCGTGGGAATGCTGCCATTGGCCACCAGCAGGTCGTGAAAATTCAGCGAGCTGGCGTGGAGGGCCACGCGAATCTGGCCTGGTCCCGGTTGGCCGGTATCGGCGATGTCGGTCACCTCGATCTTGTCCAGGCCTCCGGGGCTGCGAACGACGACGGCTTTCATGGGGTGCTCCTCTATGGTGGGTGTGGGCTTTGGCCAGCGCGGCGACGCTGGCGAACGACTGCGGCAGGGAATCGCCGCGCTTCTCTCTCGACCACCCTCGCTACTGAGCGTTCCACTACACCTGAGCGTCCAAGACCAGTAAACTGCACGGCCCATTTCTGCAGCGCACCGCGCCATGCCCCGGCGACGCCATCGGGCAGTGCCATGCTTCGCTGAGACGGCTCCCATTTCGTACCCAGTCCGCCCTTTGCGAGGGCGACTACTGAAGGACAGTGACATGACCGATAACATCGTCGTGGCGGCGCTCTACAAGTTCGTCTCCCTGCCGGACTACGAGGCGCTGCGCCAACCCTTGCTCGATACCCTGGTTGCCAATGGCATCAAGGGCACCCTGCTGCTTGCCGAAGAGGGCATCAACGGTACCGTTTCCGGCAGCCGTGAAGGCATCGATGGCCTGTTCGCCTGGTTTGCCCTCGACCCGCGTCTGGCCGATGTCGACCACAAGGAGTCCTATTGCGCCGAGCAGCCTTTCTATCGCACCAAGGTGAAGCTGAAGAAGGAAATCGTCACCCTGGGCGTACCGGGCGTCGATCCCAATCAGCGCGTCGGCACCTACGTCGAGCCCCGGGATTGGAACGCGCTGATCGCCGACCCTGAGGTATTGCTGATCGACACCCGCAACGATTACGAAGTGTCCATCGGCACCTTCGAAGGCGCCATCGACCCGCAGACCAAGTCCTTCCGCGAGTTTCCGGCGTACATTCGCGAGCACTTCGACCCCAGCAAGCACAAGAAGGTGGCGATGTTCTGTACCGGCGGCATCCGCTGCGAGAAGGCCTCCAGCTACATGCTCAACGAAGGCTTCGAGGAGGTTTACCACCTCAAGGGCGGCATCCTCAAATACCTGGAAGAAGTGCCCCAGGAAGAAACCCGCTGGCAGGGCGACTGCTTCGTCTTCGACAACCGCGTCACCGTGCGCCACGACCTCAGCGAAGGCGACTACGATCAGTGCCACGCCTGCCGTACCCCGATCTCGATCGAGGACCGTTCCTCCGAATTTTTCAGCCCGGGGGTGAGCTGCCCTCACTGCTGGGACACGCTGCCGGAGAAGACCCGCGAGGGAGCCCGTGAGCGCCAGCGTCAGATCGAACTGGCGAAAGTGCGCAATCAGCCCCATCCTCTGGGCAACAATCCCCGCCAAAAACACGAGGCCTGAGGATGCATGCGCGCCTGCTCTACGTGATGGACCCAATGTGCTCCTGGTGCTGGGGCTTCGCACCGGTGCTCGAAGCGCTGGCCGCTCAGGCCGCCGAGCGCGGCGTGCCGGTGGAGCTGGTGCTCGGCGGCCTGCGCCGTGATCAGGTGGCCATCGATGCCGCTGCGCGGGTGCGTTACCTGGGCTACTGGCAGGCGGTCAACGCCAGCACCGGTCAGCTGTTCAACTTCGATGCCGGGCTGCCCGAGGGCATGCGCTACGACACCGAGGCGGCGTGCCGGGCGGTGGTCACCGTGCGCGGCCTCGACCCGCAGAGCGCCTGGCCGATGGCGCGGCGCATTCAGCAGGCGTTCTATCAGGAAGGCGCGGACGTGACCCAGGCACTCACCCTGGTGCGCCTGGCCGAAGAGGTCGGTATCCCGCGTATCGAGTTCGCCGAGGCCTTCGACAGCGAAGAACAGCACAGGGCCACGGCCGCGGATTTCAGCTGGGTGCAGGATCTCGGTATCGCCGGCTTCCCGACCCTGCTGGCCGAGAAGGGCGGGCGCCTGGCATTGCTCACCAACGGCTACCAGCCACTCGATGCGCTCTCGCCGCTGCTCGCGCGCTGGCTGGAGCACGCCATCGATGGTTGATCGCCTGAGCTGGGCGGAAATCCGTCGCCTGGCCTTGCGCCACAAGCGTGGGCTGATCCTGGCCAACCTGGTCGCCGTGCTGGCGACCCTGTGCAGTGTGCCGATCCCTTTGCTGCTGCCGTTGCTGGTCGACGAAGTGCTGCTGGGTGACGGCAACTCCGCGCTCAAGGTGATGGACAACTTCCTGCCTGCAGGTTGGCAGAGCGCAGTCGGCTACATCCTGCTGATGCTGGCGCTGACCTTCTTGCTGCGCGGCGGCGCGCTGATCTTCAACGTGGTGCAGGCGCGGCTGTTCGCGCGGCTCTCCAAAGACATCGTCTATCGCATCCGCATCCGTTTGATCGAGCGCCTCAAGCGGATTTCCCTGGCCGAGTACGAAAGCCTTGGGGGCGGTACCGTGACCACTCACCTGGTCACCGATCTCGATACCCTCGACAAATTCATCGGCGAAACCCTGAGCCGCTTTCTGGTCGGCGTGCTGACCCTGGCCGGTACATCGGGAATTCTGCTGTGGATGCACTGGAAGCTGGCGCTGCTGATCCTGCTGTTCAATCCTCTGGTGATCTACGCCACGGTGCAGTTGGGCAAGCGCGTCAAACACCTGAAAAAGCTCGAGAACGACAGCACCTCGCGCTTCACCCAGGCGCTGACTGAAACCCTCGACTCGATCCAGGAAGTGCGCGCCGGCAATCGCCAGGGCTACTTTCTCGGCCGCCTGGGCGGGCGTGCCCGTGAAGTGCGCGACTATGCCGTCGCCTCGCAGTGGAAGACCGACGCCTCGAACCGTGCCAGCGGCCTGCTGTTCCAGTTCGGCATCGATGTGTTCCGGGCGGCGGCGATGCTCACCGTGCTGTTCTCCGACCTGTCCATCGGCCAGATGCTCGCGGTGTTCAGTTACCTGTGGTTCATGATCGGCCCGGTCGAGCAGCTACTGAGCCTGCAGTACGCCTTCTATGCCGCCGGTGGGGCGCTGACCCGCATCAACGAATTGCTCGGGCGTCGTGACGAACCGGACTATGTCGGCGGCGCCGATCCGTTCAAGGGCCGCGAAACCGTCGGTATCGATATTCGGGACCTGACCTTCTCCTATGGCGAGGAACCGGTGCTGACGGGGCTCAACCTGTCCATCGCACCCGGTGAAAAGGTCGCCATCGTCGGTGCCAGTGGCGGCGGTAAAAGCACCCTGGTGCAACTGCTGCTGGGCCTCTACACGCCTCAGGCGGGTGTCATCCGTTTTGGCGGCAGCAGCCAGGAAGAGATCGGTCTGCCGGCCATTCGCGAGCACGTGGCGGTGGTGCTGCAGCATCCCGCACTATTCAACGACTCCGTACGCGCCAACCTGTGCATGGGCCGCGACCGCAGCGACGACGCCTGCTGGCAGGCACTGAGCATCGCCCAGCTGGCGCAGACCATCCGCCAGTTGCCGCAAGGCCTGGATACCGTGGTCGGTCGCTCCGGCGTGCGCCTATCCGGTGGCCAGCGGCAGCGCCTGGCAATCGCCCGGATGGTGCTCGCCGAGCCGAAGGTGGTGATACTCGACGAGGCCACATCGGCCCTGGACGCCGCGACCGAATACGCCCTGCACGAAGCCCTGGCGCAGTTCCTCAGCGGTCGCACCACGCTGATCATCGCCCACCGCCTGAGTGCGGTGAAACAGGCTGACCGCGTGCTGGTCTTCGATGGCGGCAGCGTCGCCGAAGACGGCGACCACCGCCAACTGATCGCCGAAGGCGGCCTGTACGCCAAGCTCTACGGCAATCTGCAGCACTAGGCGGGTTCACGCCACTATCGGTTTGAACCACGAATTCGCCCGCAAGCGGGCTCCTACGGATATCGAGGTGCCTGCTGCTGGGGCGGTGTTGACTCGGATGGCGTAGGAGCCCGCTTGCGGGCGATGGATAGCGGCCATACCGCAGCATCGCGTCGGCCAAACGATTCGCCCGCAAGCGGGCTCCTACGGATATCGAGGTGCCTGCTGCTGGGGCGGTG
>NZ_JARVSV010000036.1:0-6288 GCF_030209025.1 Pseudomonas sp. MEJ086 | reverse complement strand
AAATCCAAAACCATCCTACCTTCAAAGAGTTCCAGAACGCAGCCATCCAAAAAAAACCTATAACTGCCAGAATGTGAATCCGCACCATTGCAAGCACGTACAAACTCACAATATCCAGCCCCCTTTAAGCTCTGAAGACGCTTCTGCACTGACAGTGAAAAACTCATTGCCTCAATTCCCTCAAGAAATCTCTTAAACCCTCTTTGGTCGCAGGAAAACCAAATGAAAACTGCTCACCTACTTTGCCCGCTCCCAGCGCCGCCCCTTCTTCTGATGCGTAATAGCCTTTAAGAGTAAAGGCAGGAGCGAAAGCGACCTTCCCAAAGCGTACCGCTACGGCGGTATGTCCGATTGATGTACTGCACATAGCGTTGCCCTAGCCCCTTCATCATCAGCCCCGTGCTCTCGGGGCTTTGGGGCGTAACCAGCAAATGAACATGATTGGTCATCAGGCACCCAGCATGGACAGCGAACCCATGCTTCTTTGCTTGCTCCGCCAATACATCCAGATAGAAAAGATAATCCTCAGCTGCGTAGAAACAGGCCGAGCGATTATTTCCTCTCTGAATTAAATGGAGTGACATTCCTGGCAACAAAATACGCGCCCGACGTGGCATAAAAACCTCCTTCCATAGAGACTTACAAGCCTAGACCACTATCGAAACGGAAGGAATAATCGTGGTCTGTCCCCTATTGTTATCGTGGTCTGTCCCCTATTGTTTTCTTTTTAGTGCCGACAAAGACAGCACTTCGTCGTACTGCGGCCAATCCTCACGTGCGCGTTTAAGCACGCCTTGCATAAGTTCGTCTAATTCTGGCACAGATTGTTCTGGAGGCAGTTGATCATAGGGTGTAGCCATCAACGGATGATCGATCTTCTGCGGATTTGCCAAACCTTCCCACTGCCGCAGGCGCAGGATGTAGAGGATTTCCACTGGTACACGCTCAAGATGCCAGTCTTGATTGAAGTCGTAGAAGTTCTTAAGGCTGTCTTTGCCGCTTTGCCAAGTATGCCGGTCGCAGGCAGCCAAGAGGCAAGGCAGTAGGTCCTCAGGGTTGGGAGTACGCCAATGCAGCAACAACGCTTCGTAAATGGGTTCGTCATAAGCATAGGCAGGCCACTGGTGCGAGACATCGCCCACCCAATCGGCAAACAACCGCAGCATGAAGGCTTGGGCGCGGCGTTGCTCCTCTTCGTACTGAAGCACCAGTTGATGCCTGCGATTGAGCGCTGCGTGGCTGAGGTAGCCCATGTAAATCAGAGCATCTTTCCAACCCAGTATCGCCATGGCCGCCATCATGTTGCTGGCAGTTTGGATATTATAGTTTTGTTGACGTCGGGCATTTCCTGCTGCTTTAGCCAGGATGTCGAACTGGCACGCCCAGAAAAACACTTGTTTGATACCAACCTGGTAATAGCGAACCCAATGCGCCAAGTCCTGAAGCCATTGCGGATTATTTGCAGCGGTTGCCAATACCTCGTGGGCGCGTGTGACCGCCATCCACTCGGCACTGCTACGAGTAGCATTGTTTCTATTTGGAACAGGCATAGAGGGCTTAGCAAATGCATCACCGCGTGTCACATACTCACGAATGCCATTCAACTCGTACTCATCTGATACGTGTGGCCCCTTGGCGATACGGTCTAAGACACTTTTGTAAGAGGGCCATTTCGGGTTCACACCCGCGCGCTCGTATTGAATTATCTTTTGGGCCATGCTTCCACCTTAAATTCTGCAACACCTGTTTTACCAGGGGCCGGCAGACCGACTTTGACGGTCACGCCTTGAACGTTAGCTTTCTCGGAAGTCAACGCAGCTTGCAAAGCGTCTCTCAATGCTGGATCTGAGTTTGCAATCGATGCATCATTCAACCATCCTCTCAACCTCGCCTCGGGATCTCCCAAGGGACTCTTCGCGCCACCCGGGAATCAATGGGGTCAGAGTCATTGATTTAGCTGCTGGTTTCTTGATACTCCGCAGATTTCCTATCACCGCCTCGCCCAAGAGGAGCGGCTCGCCTACCTGTCTTGACCTCAATTTGAGCCTTGAACCGATCATCACCAAGCACCCAACCCTTGTTCGTGGCCTCACGTATCTCCGACAACTGTCGTTCAGGCAATCGCCCCCGGAACAATGAACGGTAGGCGCTCTGGCGTTCCTCCTCTGTATTACCGAGCCGAAGAATCAATGGGGTCAGAGTCATTGATTTAGCTGCTGGTTTCTTGATACTCCGCAGATTTCCTATCACCGCCTCGCCCAAGAGGAGCGGCTCGCCTACCTGTCTTGACCTCAATTTGAGCCTTGAACCGATCATCACCAAGCACCCAACCCTTGTTCGTGGCCTCACGTATCTCCGACAACTGTCGTTCAGGCAATCGCCCCCGGAACAATGAACGGTAGGCGCTCTGGCGTTCCTCCTCTGTATTACCGAGCCGAAGATATAGTGCGTGCGGCGTGAGCAATTGGATAGGCTTGCCCAAGGCATTGGCTTGATAACTTGACCAAGGATATTCCGATGCATGAGTAACCATGCCTGCTCGTACCGGATTCAGCTCTAGATAGCGGTAAACCGTTAGCAGGTAGCTGTCAGTATCAACAAGTGTTGATTTATACCGCCCCTCCCACAAGGTGCCAGTACGGCCGTAAGTAAAATTAAAGTATTGAACGTACCGACGCCCCAGTGCTTGCATCAGCCGGCTAATGCCCTGCTCATCGCTGGGTGTGGCGAGCAGGTGCACATGATTCGTCATCAGCACAAAAGCATGAATGGCGACTTGGTATTTTTTGGCCGCGTCGTTCAGAAAAGACAGGTAGACCTTGTAGTCCGCTTCATCGTAAAAGCAGGCCTCACGATTGTTGCCTCGTTGAATCACATGCTGGACGCATCCCGGAAAATAAAGACGGGGTAAACGGGCCATGGCGTGCTCTCCTCAGGATCGGGAAACCATAACTATCATGAGACGCCAAAATCAATGACTCTGACCCCATCGATTGCGGCGCCAGGGACAAAAAAGGGGACGCCCATGATCACTTAGACCTGGCAATTAAAATGGGAAAGGGGACAAATTTGCCCCCTACTTTCCTCTTATTCCTATTCGTACATTGCAGTAAAACACTCATTAATTAGGCTACTTTTCAGAAGACGGTCTAAAGAAAAATCCACGGTCTTCGACACAACAACTCCTTTACGCAAAAAGTCTGGAAACTCTTTAATATCAGAAAATTCCGTAGGGACTAGGAACCTAAAATAATCCCCCATCTCCGACTCACCAGAGTATCCAACCGGATAATCTACGCCTGGATTATCCCCCTCAACGCCGTGATATACATAAAGTCCTTTATTGACAGGAAGATTAAACTCAGAAAAGACGCCACGCTCAACTAGGTCTTCTTGCAAGTCAGTTAAGACCTCCTCAACTCCGTACCCTCGATAACTCCATGCAGAAAACAGATCAACCTTAGCTCCTCCAAGTTTTTTCTCTGGATACACACAGACCTTCGAAGACTCTTCCCATATGAATTCGCAAACATCATCTAAAAGGGAGCCAACATCATCAACCTCCAGTAGAACCCTCGGCAAATCACCAAAACAATTATTCACCATCACAGCCAGACGACCGCATTTATCCATTGCCACCCACGTATATATAGTACCAAAGCCAGGCTGCCACTCTTTACTTAAATAACTCATAATATAACCTCACGGCCAGGTAACGCTACAATCAATGTATTAGGGGACAGACCCCGATTTCACTCAAAGATCGGACGCACGCTTGGGACGCCCCGCCTTACCTCTTGTGACTCTTCGCCCCAAGGCTGCCTCCACTTCGGCAGAAAACTTCGGACTACCCAGCGCATAGTTTCCATTTGTCGCGGCTCGAATTTGATCAACTAGCCCCGGATCTAGCTGATAGCGGAACAACTCCCTATAGAACTCAACCCTGAGCCGCTCGTCTTGACTCAATGCATGGTAGATAAGATGGGGGCAGCGCAGAACTGACGCCTCGCCTTGCGCGTTGGCCCGGTAGCTCGACCAGCGATATTCAGCTGGGTGCTCAACCATGCCGGCGCGCACAGGATTCATTTCAATATATCGATAGCAACCGAGCACGTAAGCTTCCTCCTGCACCAGGCAGGAGCGAAAGCGACCTTCCCAAAGCGTACCGCTACGCGGTATGTCCGATTGATGTACTGCACATAGCGTTGCCCTAGCCCCTTCATCATCAGCCCAGTGCTCTCGGGGCTTTGGGGCGTAACCAGCAAATGAACATGATTGGTCATCAGGCACCAAGCATGGACAGCGCACCCATGCTTCTTTGCTTGCTCCGCCAATACATCCAGATAGAAAAGATAATCCTCAGCTGCGTAGAAACAGGCCGAGCGATTATTTCCTCTCTGAATTAAATGGAGTGACATTCCTGGCAACAAAATACGCGCTCGACGTGGCATAAAACCCTCCTTCCATAGAGACTTACAAGCCTAGACCACTATCGAAATGGAAGGAATAATCGTGGTCTGTCCCTGAGGAATCCAGAAACGTTATCGGTAGTTGCTGACCGAGGCTACTTCAAAGGTGAAGAAATCCTGGCCTGTCACGACGCAAACATCACCGCCTACGTGCCTAAGCCAATGACTTCAAACGCCAAGGCTGATGGCCGATTCAACAAAGATTCCTTCGTGTATGACACGACGAAAAACGAATACACCTGCCCAGCGGGAGAGGCACTTATCTGGCGTTTCTCCAGCGTTGAGAAGGGCATGAATATGCACTGCTACTGGAGTTCAAAATGCCAGAGTTGCAGGCTGAAAACCCAGTGCACTCCAAGCACAAATCGTCGAGTAAAGCGCTGGGAACATGAAGCTGTGCTGGAGGAAATGCAACGCCGGTTGAACCAAGCACCGGAGATGATGCGGGTTCGAAAACGGACTGTTGAACATCCCTTCGGGACGCTCAAACAATGGATGGGATCCACACATTTCCTCACACGTAGGCTGGCCGGCGTCAGCGCGGAGATGAGTCTGAATGTGCTCGCCTACAACATGAAGCGGGTCATGAGAATCATCGGTGCCGAAGGCTTGTTGAAGGCAATGGCGGTGTAAAAGCCCCCGGCTTTTGCTGCTCCAGGTGGAGCTAAAACGCTTCATAAGCGCTCCGGAACGTTACCGGTGCTGATCGTGGCAAATGCTTGGGCAATCGCCTCGTCCAGGAGCGCTGGGCTGCGGCCCCCAAATCACGAAAGTGTTTTTACACACTCTGGGCCGATAGGAGTCCGTCACGGACGGCTGCACTCGGCCAAAAGCAGTCATTTCAGTCCTCGCTCAGCATACTCGAGCATCGCGGTCGAGATGGAGGCTCTAACACTTACATCAGCGTCTACATTATTGGTGTAACTTGTGAAGATTTAAGTGCTAGCTGCGCGATAGTTACACCGCTCTCATCACAGAATTCGACCTCGTAGGCTTCTTCGCCCCCTGAAAAAACCATGACAATGACTCCCAGAGAATCACGAAATACCCCTTCAGAGGGGATGTCTTCCAACAAGCGCACTACATCATTTATTTCAAGAGGCATGTCATTATTTCACAAAAAGAGTTGTCAGTTCTGGCGTGGCTGAACCTGGCTTATAAATCCAGCCGGTTCTCACAATTCCATTTCCTTTTGGCCCCGCAACCGAGATATCAACTGTGAATCGGGACATATTAGGGGACAGACCCCGATTTCACAGTCACCCCCTAACTTTCGACAAGTCACTTAAGACTATCAGCAATCTAGAGTAGGCTAACAATCTCACATTGAGTGTGAAAATCTGATCTGAAACATGTATATCTAAAGGAACCGAAAAATCAGCATCCTGTACCATTGAGGCATTCGAAAAAACATCAACAGATAAATGACTAACTAACTTAGAAATTTCCGAATAAAAAAATCAAATTTTATATCTAGAAAATCCAAAACCATCCTACCTTCAAAGAGTTCCAGAACGCAGCCATCCAAAAAAACCTATAGCTGCCGGAATGTGAATCCGCACCATTGCAAGCACGTACAAACTCACAATATCCAGCCCCCTTTAAGCTCTGAAGACGCTTCTGCACTGACAGTGAAAAACTCATTGCCTCAATTCCCTCAAGAAATCTCTTAAACCCTCTTTGGTAGCAGGAAAACTAAATGAAAACTGCTCACCTACTTTGCCCGCTCCCAGCGCCGCCCCTTCTTCTGATGCGTAATAGCCCTTAAGAGTAAAGGCAGGAGCGAAAGCGACCTTCCCAAAGCGTACCGCTACGGCGG
>NZ_JARVSV010000051.1:0-9352 GCF_030209025.1 Pseudomonas sp. MEJ086 | reverse complement strand
CGCTGACATTGCCCGCCGCATCCGTAGCTACGACAACCACATCACCCGACGGCTGATTGGCTGAGGTAGTCGTGCTGTAAGAGCCATCTGCATCGGCCGAAACCGTATTCGTGCTGCCATCAGGACTAGTTACTGCAACCGAACTACCTGATTCGGAGGTACCAGCGACGGTCAGACTGCCGTCAGCATTGACGGTCACTTCAGCCGTAGGAGCATCGGGTGCCGTGGCGTCGACATAGGAAATGGTGGTTTGCGCACTGACATTGCCAGCGGCATCCGTAGCCACAACCACCACATCACCCGAAGGCTGATTGGCTGGTGTGGTGATGCTGTAGGAACCGTCGGCACCGGCAGTGACGGTTTCGGTAGTGCCGTCTGGATTGGTCACGCTGACGGTGCTGCCTGGTTCGGAAGTACCAGCGACGGTCAGGCTGCCGTCAGGGTTGGTGATCACATTAGCCACTGGAGCTTGAGGTGCCGTGGCATCGACGTAGGAAACAATCGTTGCTGCACTGGCGTTGCCTGCGGCATCGGTAGCCACGGCAACCAGATCGCCCGACGGCTGATTGGCAGGAGAGGTAATACTGTAGGAGCCGTCACTTCCCGCAGTCACGGCTGCAGCAGTACCATCGGGATAGACAACCGAAATCGTGTCACCTGCATCGCTCACCCCGGAAATGGTTACGCTGCCGTCTGCATTGGCAACAACAGAAAAAACGGGGGCGGCAGGCGGCGTCGTATCCTGCGGCGCTTCGTTCTTTACGCGACTGCTTCCGCCGCCACTGCTGACGCCTGCCGCGCCCCCGACGAGAGCGAGCCCTCCCAGCGCCCAGGCGATCGTAGAAAGATCAAAGGACTCGTTAAACAGCAGCGGCTCGACGGACTCGATAGCAACAAACTGATCGACAAAACCTTCTTCCGATATCTGTACGTGCCATAACTGATTTTCATCATCGAGCAAAACCAGATCATGCTGCGGAGCACCTTCTGCCGCAAAGAAACCATTTATACGAATTACAGCACCCGACTCCAGCGTAACCGTTAGTTGATCACCTTGGCGTTCTACGTTTTTTATTTCGGAGCGCTTGGCCGTCAATTGGACAACCGATGGCGAACCAAGCGTGAGTTCAAGTCCAGAGGCCAACACTTCTTCATGAGTGACCTTATCTACAACTGAAATCAACCTTTCCATAAAATATAACCTCGGCATTTGCATGGCAGACATAAATCTGTGGATGCCAGCAAAATAACCGCGCCCCTGCCCCCGAAGCCCAAAACGTCAGATTTGTTCAGATTTAGGGGATTTCGAGCCGAGGAAAAGTGAACTCCGCGCTGCCAATTCAATGCGCAAAGCCCTATGGAATGGGCTACAGAGAGTTTTCGACGATTTGACAATTAAAAGCACGCAGCCCCACGTGCGCCCGGATCTTAAACTCTTGAAAACCAATGAACCCTATAAAAACCAAGCAGCGCCAGAGGTCGAATTGCCCCGTAAAGGACTTCTCCAGCGGCTGATTCAATATTCTTTTAACGCTAAAAAAGCATAGAAAACCTCATACCCCTAAATAATGATCGACAAACACTCTTATCAGAAAGTTTAAAAGGCCTACCAAACCAACCGGCACGCACGTACGCACACTTTAGATACTCACATCAAAAACAATATAAAAAGAAGAAATCACGGCCACTCAACAACGCCACAGAAAAGCGCCGCTACATAAGCAGGGAATTCAGAAAGGAGAACAACGAGAGCCAACAAATGACATATAATCCGAAGCCATTAAAACGACTCCAGACACTGAAGAGAATTCCAGAAGGCTTTATTGACTGAACAGTCGCTGATACTTAGCCGCTAACATGACAGGGTGATGCCACGAAACTGGACTGCGGCTTATCCCGCAGCCCACCGCGATTGAGAGAAGATGGCGCTTTAAACCACTACAAGCTGCTGATTCGCCAACAGGGTAGCAAGATCCACACTCACGCCATTGAGAGTCACCAAAGCGGTCGGGCTGTATGCGGAGCCATCGCCGTCACGATCAATGCTTACCGTGGTGCTACCACCGCTGCTGGTCACGGATAGGAACTGCCCAATGGTCTCGTCACCGGCGATAGTAGCGACACCATTTATATAACGAGCACCTCCCCCTGCGGTGTATCCCACCAGCAGTTCCGAAAGATCGATCCGATCAGCGTCTGGGGTAGCCTGCCAGGTACCCACAGTGAAGCCATTGATAATGTCGGAGCCGTTCCCCCCGGTACCGTCACCAGCAGCCCCTTCCAACACCTTATAGAGCAGGGTGTCACGGCCACCGTTGATCAGGTTGAAGGTGTCGTTGCCACCGCGCCCCTCGAAGAAATTATCACGTTCGTCGTCGGTGAATGTGTCATTGCCTGCGGCACCTGCGACCCCCTCGATGTCACTGAGCGTCACCGTATTCCAACCGGTGTTCTGAGCCGCGGTCAAGGTCAAGTCGATGGTCAGCGCAGTGCTATCCGCCAACTTGAAGTCCACGATATCCATCCCCCCATTACTGGCCCATGACTTGTAGTTCGAGGCTTCCGTGGTACCTCCCCCTCCCTCGTAGCGGCTAGTCCCGAGCGTGGCGAAGAACGTATCGTTATACCCTGTCCCCACCACACCCGCACCGACGGTATTGGAAGGTTCAGCCTCGCCCTGCGCAGTGAGCACATAGGCCGAATCGGCCTCACCGGCCTTCAATCCACCCCAGGTGCTGTTGACGCTCTGGATGTTGGAGCCGGCCACAACGCTCTCCGCGCCCACATGGCTAGCGGTACCGTTCGTGTTGCGTAACAGGACGATGCTGTAGGTTTCGTTGGGATCAAGGCCGTAAAAATCCACGAGACTGGTACTGTCGTTGGTTTGCCCGCCGGACTGCGGATTGATGATCTGCGTCGAAACCACGACCCCTGCGGAGTTCACCAGTTTCACGGTGTTGCCAAAGTAGGCAGTGATGCCTTGAGGGTCGACAATACGCACATGCATGCTGGTGTCGTCTGCGATCGCATTGGTATTACGGACATAGGTGGTGGTGCCATTGCTGGTAAAGATCAACAGATCCTTGGCGCCGTCATAATCGATGTCGACACTGATCATTCCAGTGACAGGGTTGCCCGTCACCACACCAGATGCGTTTATGGCACCGCTGAACGTGCTGGCTGTTGCCGGATTGCTGCCAAAGACGTCGTTGGGCTGCAGGTAACTGGTGTCGAAACTGGAGGTACCACCGGAGGTCTGGTTGATATACAGATTGACGGTGCCCGCAACGGCTGCTGTGCCCTCCCCGATCTGTGGCGCCTCGATGATATCCATGCGGCCATCGCCGTTCCAATCCAACGCCAGCGATGCCCCGCCTCGCACGGTATCGTTGAATTGGTAGGTCCCGGTGGCGGTACCAACACCCGCAGCGTCGGTAGAGGCCAGATTGCCAGCCCCGTCGTTGAAGAAAATGGTGCTGTTGTTCTGGGCCGCCGCGTTGGCGCCATGGACCCGCCCCATGAACAGGTCCATGTATCCATCACCGTTGTAATCGGCCCAGGTCATTGACGGCTCGTTGGCAATGTTTGGATCCCCGGTGAACAGCACGGCGTTGTTGATTATCTGGCTAGTGATGAAGCCACCTGCGCCGTCGTTCTTCACCACCACCAGGCGCGCGGAATTGCTGCTGGTAGCGGTTCCGGTCGAGTCAGCCGCACCGATCTTGTTGCTGCCGTCGGTGGCATGGAATACCACATCGACAGTACCGTCATTATCGAGATCGACCCCTGAAAGCTCTTGATCAGGCGTTGCGTTTCCAGTGTTCTGGCCACCATTGGCACGGGTAAAGGTGTAGACAGCGTCCTTGATGAATACCCCCGAGTTGTTCTGAACGAACTGCGAGTTGTACCCCCCTGGGGCGCTTGCATCGTTTGGAGTTTGATCACCGAAAACCACATCGACGTAGCCGTCACCACGGAAATCGATGGCGATCACGCCACCGTACCAACTGTAAACATTAGCCAGATTGTCGCCTGATGCATTGGTGTCAGCCATCTGCTGAGCCGTGTAGGTACCGTCGCCATTGTTGATGAACATCTGCTGACCATTGCTGTAACGGCTGTCGATCCCGACAATGTCCATGTAACCATCGCGGTTGATATCGATATAGGTCGCGTTCTGCACCATGTTCATATTGCCAGCGCCAAACCCCGCGCCGCCGGTATTGCTGGTCAATGTCGTTCCACTGTACTGGGCGATAGTGGCGCTGTCGGTACCGGTGCTGCTGTACACCACCTGATTGCTGAAGAACTCCCAGTTGCCACTGTTGCTCATGGTGACCGTCGTGCCTTTGTTGTTGCCATCCCCGCCAGCGGCACCAAAGGTGGCATCCGGTGTTGGTGCCACGATCAGTTCATCCGTTTGCACGTCCTGAGCACCCGCGGTGCCATCTCCGTTGAGGATTTGAGCCTGGACCTGATATGTCCCTACAGCCAGCGTATCGCCAGCCGGAATTTGTACATACCAGGTCGAGTTCAGGCTATCGACAACGACCGAGCCGTCGGACGAGGTATAGGTCTTGCCATTGACTGTGACGTCCAGCTGCGCACCATCCACGAGACTGTAAGGAATGCGCCCACTGATGATCGGCGTGGTGTCGAGTGTGGTTTGGGCATTGATCTCGACCACACTGATCAGGGTAAATCCCGCTGATTGCTGACCCTCATTACCAGCCTGGTCAGCCACGACGGCCGTGTAGGTGTGCAGTGAACCGCCTACCAGCGTCTGATCAGGGATGGCGAATGTCCAGGTAGTTCCGCTGACAATGGCGCTTCCCAGCAGGGTTGTACCCTCGTAAATGAGGACGGTATCGGTAGCGTCGATAGCTGCGGACAGACTGCCATTGAGTACTGGCGTAGGGTCATCCGTGGTGGAGCCACTGGCGAAATCTCCAGTGGACGGTTCGGAGTCGTCGGAGAAACTTTCGATGGTTGCAGTTTGTGGCGGCGGCGCGGTGTCGATGGTCAGCTCGAATGGAGCGGACTCCAACCCCTCGTTACCTGCAGCATCGACCACCTTCGCCACATAGCTGTAGCTCCCGTCACTGGCGCCAGTTACCTGAAAGCTCCAGACACCACCGTTGACATCAGCAATGCCCAACAGCGTACTGCCCTGATAGATACGGATATAGTCACCTGACTGCAAGCCCGCCACGCTTCCACTGAGCAAGGGTGAGCTGTCATTGGTCGAGGTACCGCTCGGGTAGTCGCCGACCGAAGCCTCGACATCGTCGGTGAATGTCGTGATGACTACGGCATAACCATCTGCAGCGCTGGGCGCCTGAGTATCGACGATCAGGGTGAAGGCATTTGAAGTCACGCCCTGGTTACCGGCTGCATCCACCACGACGGCTGTATAGGTATGGGCACCGTCCAGCGCGTTGGCGACCTGAAACGTCCAGCCTCCGCCACTGACTGCCGCACTCCCCAGCAACGTGCTGCCTTCGTAGATTTGCACCTGATCCCCACTCGTCAAACCAGCTACCGTGCCATTCAACAAGGGCGATGCGTCATTGGTGCTGGTGCCACTCGAGAAGGTACCGGTCTGTGGGTCCACATCATCGACGTAACCGGTGATGGCAACGGCATAACCATCGGCTGCACTTGGCGCAGTGATGTCCACGATCAGGCTCAATGGGGCTGAAACGACTCCCTCATTACCGGCGGCATCGACCACCGTAGCGGTGTAGCTATGAGGGCCCTCGGCAGCGTTGACGACCTGAAACGTCCAACTGCCGGCATTGACTGTCGCAGCCCCCAATAACGTCGCGCCTTCGTAGACCAGCACCCGATCACCGGGTACCAGGCCTGCCACCGTTCCATTGAGCAGCGGTGAAGTGTCATTGGTGCGGCTGCCGTCCAGAAACACGCCGGTTTGCGGCTGAACATCATCGGTGTAGGAAGAGATCGCGACGTCGTAACCGTCCTGCGCAGTTGGTGCCTGGGTATCCACATTGAACTGAGTACTCACCGAGTTGCTGACATTACCCGCCACATCGGTCTGCGTTGCAACCACGGTATAGGTGCCATCGATAACCGCCAAAGGTGCCGTGTAGGCCCAGTTGCCATCGCCGTCTACAAGTACACTCACTGCAGCGGCATTGTTGATCACAAGACTGATGGTAGCCCCGATCTCCCCGGTGCCTTGGTAAGTCGGGGTCGTGTCATCGGTTACCCCGCCGTTACTCGCGACGTCACCGACAATGCTACCCACGTCGTCGATGACCACCAGGCCCGGCGCGGCAGGTACTGCAACATCCACGATGTAACCATGCTGGCCAACAATGGTACCGACGTTGCCTGCATTATCACGGGCAGCCAGGGAAGCATCGATGACGCGATCACTATCGGCGGCCAGGTCGCTGCCCGCGACGTTGGTGACCGTCCAGGCGCCACCCGTAGCAACGCTGCCACTGTACTGCGCACCATTGATGACCAGCGTGATGACGTCACCGGCCTGGTAATCACCGGTCACGCTCCCAGACAGATTCAAGGTGGTAGCGGCCTCGCTAGCATTGACGATGTTGTCGGCAGTGACAGGATCGAAAAAGAGAGTGGTAGAGGTATTGTCCGGCAACTCGGTATCGACCACGTAGGCACGGCTGGCCGTCACCGTCGCCTCGTTACCCACAGCGTTGCGAGCGACCAGGCTGGCTTCGATGCTCGCGCCCGCTGCCAGCACATCACCAGCGACGTCTGCACTCCAAAGACCACCCACTCCCACCGTCGTAGTAGTGGTGAAACTGCCAATGGTCAGTGTCACCACATCACCAGCGGTGAACTCTCCGGTCACACTGCCACTGATGGTTTCCGTGTTGCTTGGCGCAGCCTCGCTGGCGTTGACGATATCGTCACCTGCCACGCGGTCGATCGTCAGCGCGGTACCAGCAGGCGGGCTGGTGTTGACCTCATAGGGACGGCTAGCCGTAACGGCGCCCGAGTTACCAGCAACATCATGAGCAAGGATGCTGACCTGGGCGACCTGGCTGCCATTAACCCCCAGCCCACCGGCGGCAACGTCGACGCTCCAGATGCCGCCCGCCGCCACCGTGCCGGTGTAGGTACTAACGGCAGTGGTCAGGGTAACCACATCACCGATGCTGTAATCGCCGCTGATGGTGCCGGTCACCGTAACCACCCCACTCGACTCGGCGGCGTTGATCACGTCGTCACCAGTTAACGCATCGATGGTCACTTGAGTCGTCGAGGACGACGGTATCTACCGTCAACAAGAAGCTGTTGGACACCGTACCGAGGTTGCCCGATGCATCCTCGATGCGCGCCGTATAAGCGTACGTAGCATCGGCCGGAGTCGAATCAGTGAAGGCCCATGCGGTTCCAGTAACTGTAGCCTGGCCAATCAGGGTGCCATCACGGTAAACATTGATCTGCTCTCCCGTAACCAGCTCCGCTGTGAGAGCACCATTGAGAGTCGGCGTGGTGTCATCCGTACTGCTGCCAGATGGCAAAGCCACGTTCTGTATCAAGCCAACATCATCGGAAAAACTATCGATCATGCTGGAGGTCGTCGGTGCGATGGTATCCACATAAGACACGGTGGTCGGTGGACTGATGTTTCCTGCAGCGTCGGTTGCAGTGGCGATGACATCACCGGTTGGCTGGTCGGCTGGCGAGGTGATGCTGTAAGTACCGTCAGTGCCAACGGCGACCGTGCCGATAGTGCCATCCGGATAAGTCACCGACACCGTGGTGCCTGACTCGGAGACACCCTCGACGGTCAGACTACCGTCCGAGTTTGTGGAAACGTTGGCGCTCGGCGCTACCGGCGGGACGATATCGTAGGTCACTGTCGTAGCTGCACCTACGTTACCTGCCGCATCCGTTGCGAAAGCAGATACCTGACCACTCGGTTGAGCAACCGCCGAGGTGGTGGTGTAAGAGCCATCCATACCGGCATTCACAGTGCCAGTGGTGCCATCCGGGTAAGTCACCTCAACTGAGCTGCCCGGCTCTGAGGTACCAGAGACGGTCACGCTTCCATCAGAGTTGGATTTAACGCTAACGGCCGGTGCGCTTGGGGCAGTCGCATCGACATAGGAGACGGTGGTGTTGGTACTGGAATTACCAGCAGCATCCGTCGCAGTCGCCACGACATCGCCGGTCGGTTGATTGGCGGGCGTGGTGAGGCTGTAAGAACCGTCGCCAGCTGCAGTGACGGTGCCGGTGCTGCCGTCCGGATACGTCACACTCACCGTGCTGCCTGGCTCCGAGGTACCGGCAATGGTCAGGCTGCCATCCGGATTGGTCGTCACATTGACGACGGGTGCAACCGGAGCAGTGGCGTCGACATAGGAAACGGTGGTGGCGGTACTGGCATTACCAGCAGCATCCGTCGCCGTCGCCACGACATCGCCGGTCGGTTGATTGGCGGGCGTGGTAAGGCTGTAAGAACCGTCGCCAGCTGCAGTGACGGTGCCAGTACTGCCATCCGGGTACGTCACACTCACCGCACTACCTGGCTCCGAGGTACCGGCAATGGTCAGGCTGCCATCCGGATTGGTCGTCACATTGACGACGGGTGCAACCGGAGCAGTCGCATCGACATAGGAGAAGGTGGTGGCCGCACTGGTATTACCAGCCGCATCAGCTGCCGTGGCCACGACATCGCCGGTCGGTTGATTGACGGGCGTGGTGAGGCTGTAAGAACCATCACCACCTGCAGTGACGGTACCAGTACTGCCGTCCGGGTACGTCACACTCACCGTACTACCTGGCTCCGAGGTACCGGCAATGGTCAGGCTGCCATCCGAGTTGGTCGTCACATTGACGACGGGGGCGGTGGGTATCGTGGTATCGACATAGGAGACGGTGGTCGCCGTACTGGCATTACCAGCAGCATCCGTCGCCGTCGCCACGACATCGCCGGTCGGTTGATTGACGGGCGTGGTGAGGCTGTAAGAACCGTCGCCAGCTGCAGTGACGGTGCCGGTGCTGCCGTCCGGATACGTCACACTCACCGTGCTGCCTGGCTCCGAGGTACCGGCAATGGTCAGGCTGCCATCCGGATTGGTCGTCACATTGACGACGGGTGCAACCGGAGCAGTGGCGTCGACATAGGAAACGGTGGTGGCGGTACTGGCATTGCCAGCAGCATCCGTCGCCGTCGCCACGACATCGCCGGTCGGTTGATTGGCGGGCGTGGTAAGGCTGTAAGAACCGTCGCCAGCTGCAGTGACGGTGCCAGTACTGCCATCCGGGTACGTCACACTCACCGCACTACCTGGCTCCGAGGTACCGGCAATGGTCAGGCTGCCATCCGGATTGGTCGTCACAT
>NZ_JARVSV010000056.1:0-9353 GCF_030209025.1 Pseudomonas sp. MEJ086 | reverse complement strand
GGGCGTGGGCGTGAAGCTGGCCGGCGACATGGCGGCCAGTGCCGGGGATATTCAGATCGATGCCAATGGGCTACTGACGCTCAACACGGCGGCGGCCAGCGGGCAGATCGCGGCACGCGCCGAGAGCGTTGAAACCCAGGGGCAGGTGTACGCCGGGACTCAGCTCGAGGTTCAGGCCAGGGACAGCCTGGTGAACCGCGGCAGCCTGGCTGCTCGCGATCGGGTGGCGCTGACTGGCGGCGCTCGGTTGCTCAACGAGGGCCATGTCGAAGCCGGTGTGAATGCCGACGACAGCCGCAATCGAGCGGGCAACGTTGCTCTGGCAGGCGAGCGGATCCGTAACGCGGGTAGCGTGGTCGCCAGCCATGATCTGCGGGTCGCTGCCGAGGGCTTGCTGGATAACCGTGACGGTCAGTTGCTGGCCGAAGGCAATGCCCGGATCGACAGCACCCAACTCGACAACCACAAGGGGCGCATCGTCGCCGATGGCAACCTCGCGCTGCGCAGTGGCCAGGTCGACAATGCTCAGGGACGTATCGCTGCCGGCCAGACGCTGGGGGTCAACGCGACCGGGCTGGCCCAGCAGGGCGGTGTGCTCAGCAGCGGGGCAGGCCTGAGTGTCGACCTTGCCGGTGGCAATCTGGACAACCGTGCGGGGCTGGTCAATGCCGGGCAGGCGCTGCGTATAGACAGCGCCGCCAAGGTCGACAATACGGCAGGCGAGATTTCCAGTCGCCAAGGTGTGCAGGTGGCGGCGGCTTCTCTGGACAATCAGGGCGGCAAGCTGCTGGCCGAAACCTCGCTCGCGTTGACGGGGGAGCGCCTGCAAAACCGTGCTGGTCGCATCGCAGCCAATGCTGATCTGCAACTGGTGCACGACGATATCGACAACCGCGGCGGGACGGTTTCCAGCCGAGCCAGGGTAACGATAGCCGCACAGGGCCTGGACAACAGCGACCAGGGCAAGGTGATCGGTGCGCACCTGGTGCTCACCACACAGCGCCTGCTCAATCGTAGTCAGGGCCTGATTCACGGGCAGGGCAATACGCAGGTGGCCGGCGCCTGGCTGGACAACAGCGGCGGCTCACTTTCCGCGGGTGAAGATCTGCGTGTCGAGCTCGCGGCGCGGGGCGAGCTCGACGGCGGGCTGATCAATACCGATGGTTTGCTGGGCAGCGAGGGTGCGCTGAACGTCGGTGCGACGCGCCTGGACAATCGCCGGGGCGATGTTTCCAGCGTTCGGGACTTGAACCTGACCCTGCTGGGGGCGCTGAACAATCAGGAGGGGCGGGTGCTCGGTGATGCGGCTCTGCACCTGCGCAGTGGCGACCTGAGCAACGATCAGGGGCTGATCTCGGCTGGCTCCACGCTCGCGCTGCACGCCGCGCAGATCGCCAACCGCAAGGGCCGTATCGCCGCTACCGGGCCGCTTGAACTGACGGCCAACGGTCTGCAGCAACAGGGTGGCGAGCTGTTCAGCAAGACCAGCCTGGCCCTTGACCTGCAGGGCGGCGCTCTCGACAACGACGCTGGCTTCATCAACGCACCGGGTGCATTGCGGCTCGATGGCCTTGGTGTCGTGAGCAACCGAGGTGGTGAAATCTCCAGTCGCCAGGGCTTCGACCTGGCAGCGAGCAGCCTGGACAACCGCAGCGGCAAGCTCATCAGCGAGCAGGACCTGCGCGTCAGCGTTTCTGGCAGCCTGGACAATCGAGGCGGGAGCCTGGCCGGTCGTCAGGTCGAGGTCAGCGCCGCGGCGCTGGACAATGGCGCTGACGGCCTGCTGCGTAGCCAGGGCCGACTCGATGTCGGGGTGAGCGGCACACTGGCCAACCAGGGCGGCGAACTGCTGGCCGAAGGCGATCTGAATCTGCTGGCGCAGCGGCTGGACAACCAGAAAGGCCGGGTCGCGGCCAATGGTCCACTGAGCGTGACGGCTGGCGACATCGACAACCGTGGCGGGGAAATATCCAGCCGTGGCAGTGCCGGTTTGAACGTCACGACGCTCGACAACAGTGACGGTGGCCGCCTGCTGGCGGCGCACCTGAACCTGGCGGCTGCGCGCCTGATCAATCGCGACGAAGGGCTGATCTTCGGGCGTGATCAGCTTCAGCTCGGCGCTGCTCACCTGAACAATTCCGGCGGTACCCTCGCCAGCGATACTCGCGTGCTGATCGAACTCGCTGCTCGTACCGGTGACCTGGCCCACGATGGCCAACTGATCAACAACGCGGGAACAATCAGTAGCGAAGGCACGCTGAACGTCACCGCCGCCACGCTCGACAACAGCGCGGGGAGCCTTTCCAGCGCGGGTGCGTTGCAGGTCACCAGCCAGGGCGCACTGCTCAATCAGCAGGGGCGTCTGCTCACCGATGCCGGGTTGCTGCTGCGTAGCGCCGGCCTGGACAACCGCCATGGCCAGATCTCCGCGGTGGAGCATCTGAGCGTCATCACCGGGCGTTTCGACAATGACGGCGGTCGCCTGACGGGTAACGCCAATCTGGACCTGCAGGCCGATCAGATCGGCAACGCCCAGGGGCGTATCGCCGCCAGTGGCCCGCTGTCCGTGCAGGCCAGCGGTCTGGCGCAGCAGGGTGGTGAACTGTTCAGCCAGACCAGCCTCACCCTCGACCTTGATGGTGGCTACCTGAACAATGACGCCGGCTTGCTGCATGCCCCCGGCCAACTGTTGCTGAACAATCTGGGGGCGGTGAGTAACCGTGGTGGCGAGATTTCCAGTGGCCAGGGTTTCAATCTGCTGGCGACGCGCCTGGACAACGCCAATGGTCGACTGCTCTCCGAGCAGAACCTGACGTTGCGGATTCAGGGCGTGCTGACCAACCTGGCAGGGTTGATCAGTGCCCGAGGCATCGACCTGCGTGCCAAGGAGCTGAGTAACGAGGCGGGCACACTCTTCGCCCGCGGCGACCTCGTCATCGACCTTACCGGCAACCTGAGCAACGCCAGCAAGGGCCTCATTCAGAGTGCCGGCGATCTGCGCCTGAACAGCGGCACGCTCACCAATACCGACGGCACTCTGTTGGCCAGCAAGGCCCTTGAGCTGCGCAGCAACGGTGCGCTGGACAACCGCGACGGCGGGCTGATCAACAGCCAGGGCACCCTCACGCTCGACGCCGCTTCGCTGGACTCCAGCCAGGGAGGGGAAGTCTCGGCCAAGGGCGACCTGCAACTGACCCTCGACCGCCTGACTCAGCAACAGGGCGCCTTGATCGGCGAAAGCTCTATCAGCCTCGACCTGCGCCAGGGGGACCTGGATAACCGTCAGGGCCTGATCAGCAGCAACGGCCCGCTGACCCTGAGCAACCTGCGAGCCGTCGATAACGCAGCAGGGGAAATCTCCAGCCTCGGCGTGCTGGACCTGGCCGCCGCCAGCCTGGACAACCGCAATGGTCGCCTGATCAGTCGGCAGTGGCTGCGCCTGAGCCTGGGCCAAGGCGACAATCGCGGCGGCCTGCTCTCCGGTTGGCAGGGCCTGCAACTGAGTGGCGGTTCCCTCGACAACCGCCAGCGCGGCACGCTGTCCAGCCGCGATGGCGGCCTCGCCGTAGCGCTCGCCGGTGCACTGCTCAACAGTGGTGAAGGCGCTCTGGTGGCTGCCGACCGTCTCGATATTCAGGCCGAGAGCCTGGACAACAGTGACCGGGGCATTCTTTCCAGTGGTGCGGGCCAGCGCCTGCAGATCACCCGGCAACTGGACAACCGCGCCGGGCAGATCGACGCCGGAGAGCGCCTGGTCATCGACGCCACTAGCGTCGCCAACGCGGGCGGTTTGTTGCAGGCGCAGCAAGACCTGACCCTGAGCAGCAAGGCCCTGGACAATAGCCATGGCCGCATCGCAGCCAGCGGTGCAGCCACGCTCAACGTCGACGGCACCCTGAGCAATGCTGCCGGGCAACTGGCCAGCGCCGGTCCCCTGAGCATCACGGCCGATACCCTGAACAACCAGGGCGGCACGCTGGCCAGCCAGAGCACCGCCAAGCTCGTCGTCAGCGAGCTGGACAACAGTGGCAGCGCGACCCTGGCCGCCAATGGGGCGCTGGAGCTCGGTGTCGCCCAGGCGCTGAACAACAGCGCCGATGGGCTGATCTACAGCCGTGACGCTCAGGTGAATCTGAACGCCGCCAGCCTCGACAACAGCGGCGGAGCCATTCAGGGGCAGGGCGATCTGCTACTGAACATCGGCGGCGCCCTGAACAACCAGGCTGGCACTCTGCAGAGCCGTAGCGGCGCTGTCGACCTTACCGCTGCCAGCCTCGACAACCGCCAAGGTACCCTGACCAGCCTTGAAGGCTGGGTGCGCACCCGTCTTTCCGCCTGGCTGCGCAACGGCGCCATCGGGCAGGGCGGTCTGATTCAGGGGCAGCACATCGACCTGCAGGTCGCTGGCAACCTCGACAACACTGCCGGGCGCATTCATGCCCTGAACGGCGCGGCGACCTTGCGGGCCAGCGCCTTCGACAACCAGCGCGGCACCCTGCATGCCCAGGGTGACCTGCTGCTGCGTGGCGGCGACCTGAACAACCAGAGTGGCACCCTCGGGGCTGCCACCATCACCCTGGAACAGGCTACCGACGCCTTACTCGATAACCAGCAAGGCATCATCGAAAGCCGTGGCACGCTGCACGTGCAGGGCGGCAGCCTGAACAACCAGGGCGGCCAGCTGCGTGCCCTGGGCAGTACCGGCACCACCTTCTTCACCCTGGGCGCGCTGCTGGACAACCGCGGCGGCACCCTGGAAACCGCCAACCGCGACCTGACCCTCAACCTCGGCAGCCTGCTCAACCACAATGGCAAGCTGCTGCACGCTGGCGGTGGTGAGTTCGGTGTCGCCCTGGCGCAGGTCGCCGCCGCGGGCGGCAGCTTCGTTACCCAGGGCGGCCTGACCCTCAAGGCCGACAGCTGGAGCAACGACAGTATCCTCCAGGCCGGGCATCTGACGCTGGATATCGGCACCTTCGAGCAGACGGCCAATGGGCAACTGCTGGCCACCGGTTCGCTGACCGGCAAGGGGGGCAACTGGATCAACCATGGCCTGATCGCCAGCGATGGCCCCATCAGCCTGACTCTCAGTGGTGCCTACAGCGGCAACGGCCGGGTCACCAGCCAGGGTGCCCTGGACCTCGCGGCCGCGAGCCTGAGCCTCAGTGAGGCCGCCAGCATCACCGCCGCTGGTGCGGCCAGCTTCATGCTCGGTGGTGCACTGCTCAACCAGGGCCGCCTGACCGCCGCCGACAACCTTACCCTCAGTGCCGCCAGCGTGAACAACGCCGGCACCCTGGGCAGTGCCCAGCGCCTGACCCTGAGTACACCGAGCCTGATCAACGAGAAGGGGCTGTTGTTCAGCGGCGACGACATGGCGCTGTATGTCGACACCTTCACCAACCGTTACGCGGACGTGTATAGCCTGGGAACGTTGCTGATCGCGGGTGATCAGGCGGGCGAGCAGTCCAGCCGTTTCGAAAACGTATCCAGTACCGTTGAGAGCGCCGGGGACCTTGCCGTCAACGCCCTGGCGATCATCAACCGCAAGGATGCCTTTGCCGTATCCGAACGGCTCGTGTCGGGGAGCATCACCTACGAATGTCTTGATTGTAAGGGACGCCATTTCGATTTCTATTACTTCCTCAACGAGCAAATAGAGCGAACCGTCTCCTCCGACTCACCGGCCTCCCTGATCCAGGCTGGCGGCAACCTCAAACTCACTGGCAGCACGATCGAGAACAGCCACAGCACGATTTCCGCTGCCGGCAATATCTTGCTCGTTGGCGATCAGGTATCGAACCTTGGCTCTGCCACGGAAAGCGTGAATCGCTATCGCCAGTACCGTAATCCGGTCGATTCCGAGCGGCGAGCTGTTTTCGAAAGTCTCATCAGCGCAAATGGTGATATTTACCAATACAACCGAAATAACGCGATATACGAGCACACTTATGTCATTAGGCAGGCCCGCGAACCGGATATCTATCTGAGGCCAGACCGCCAAGTTACCAGGACGCCAAATCGCTATTACAACCCCGGAGCTCAATACCCGGTTCCCGCCATCTTCAGCACCTACAGCCTTGTCGATTCGGTCGATACCGTCACCTCGACCGGTGTTGCCGCCGGAGCGGTCATCCAGGCCGGTGGCAATGTCACCGTGCAGAGCGCGAACGTCATCGAGAACGGCGTTCGCCGCAATGGGCAGAGCATCGCTCCTGGCACCTCGCGAGCAGGTGATACCAGCAGTGGTGGCAGCGGCTCGACCACAGTCATTCGCCTCAACCCGCAACTCCCGGCCGACCTCGCCCAGCAACAGGTGAATCCGCTGAACCTGCCTGGTTTCAGCCTGCCGACTGGCCAGAATGGATTGTTTCGCCTCAGCGGCCAGAGCGGCAGCGACAGCCAGGTGCGTGAGGCAGTCGCTGCCCAGCAGTGGGCATTGGCCGGCACCAGCCTCGAGCAGGCACAGCGTGAAGGCTCCGGCGCTGTACGGATAGAGGATGTGCGGGGCGATCAAAGCGGTCAGCTCCAGGCTGGCCTTGGCCAGCCGGTTGCAGTCGATAGACCGTCACTGGTTATTCAGCCCGGCACCCAGGTGACCGTCAGCGCATCCGCCGCTCAGGGCGGTGCCGGTAATCCGGTTTCCCAGGCCCAGGGCGTCATCGTGAACCCTGTCGCCCGGCCTCACAAATACCTGATCGAGACCAACCCGGCACTGACCGAGCTGAGCCGCTTCCTCAGCTCCGACTACATGCTTGGCCAACTGGGTTACGACCCCGATCAGGCCCAGAAACGCCTGGGCGATGGCCTCTACGAACAGCGCCTGATCCGCGAAGCCATCGTCGCCCGTACCGGCCAGCGCTACCTGGCCGGGTTGACCAGCGACGAGGCGATGTTCCGCTACCTGATGAACAACGCCATCGCCAGCAAGGACGCACTGAACCTGGGCCTTGGCGTCAGCCTGAGCGCCCAGCAGGTGGCTGCCCTGACCCACGACATCGTGTGGATGGAAGAGCAGGAGGTCCTCGGCGAAAAGGTCCTGGTGCCGGTGCTCTACCTGGCCCAGGCCGAAGGCCGCCTGGCCCCCAACGGCGCGTTGATCCAGGGCCGTGACGTGGCGTTGATAGGCGGTGGCGACCTGAGCAACCAGGGCACCCTGCGAGCCAGCGGTGCATTGGATGTACAAGGTCGGAACATCGCCAATAGTGGCCTCATGCAAGCCAACGAGCGCCTGCAACTGCTGGCGACCGAGAGCATCCGCAACGCCCAGGGCGGCATCATCGCCGGGCGCGATGTCAGCCTGATCGCCCGCGAAGGCGACATCGTCAACGAGCGCAGCGTCACTCAACATGCCGCCAGCATCGGCTCCCACCGCTGGGGGCAGACCCATGTCGACAGCGCCGCCCGCATCGAAGCCAGCGAGAGCCTCAGCCTGGCGGCTGGGCGCGACGTGAGCAACCTCGGCAGCGTTCTCGACAGCCGCGGCGACCTGGCCATTCAGGCCGGCCGCGACGTCACCGTCGCCTCCGTGCAGGAGGGGCAGTACCAGACCCGCGGCAACTGGTTCGTCAATGAACGGGTAACCCAGGTGGGCGCTGAGGTGAGCGCGGGTCGTGACCTGGATATCGCCGCCGGGCGCGACCTGGGCGTAGTGGCCAGCCGCGTGACGGCAGGCCGTGATCTCGAGCTTGGCGCCGAACGTGACCTGATGCTCTCCAGCGCCGCTGACGAGAGCCACTTCCTGTCGAGGGGCAAGAAAGTCACCCAGAGCCGTGACCAGATCACCCAGCAGTCGAGCGAGATCCAGGCCGGTCGTGACATCAGCCTGGGAGCGGGCAATGACCTGAGCGTGATCGCCAGCCGCGTACAGGCTGGCAACGACGTCGACATCGATGCCGGCCAGGACATCGACATCCTGTCGGCCAAGGATGAAAGCGCCTCCTACTACTTCAAGAAGAGCAAAGGCTCGTTCGGCCGCAGCAAGAGCCGCCAGAGCGAAAGCTACGACAGCACCAACATCGCCTCGGTGATCGAGGCGGGCAACGACCTGACGATCAACACCAGCAAGGCTGCCAGTGGCGCCCTGAATCTCGAGGGTGGCCGCGACGTCACCGTCATCGGCAGCCAACTCAGCGCTGGTAACGACCTGCTGGTCGGCGGCACCGGCGATGTGGCCGTGCTGTCCGGTGTCGAGGAGCACGGGTCCTACGCCAAGAAAACCAAATCCGGTTTCCTTGGCCTGTCGAAGAGCGGCAAGAGCCAGCTGCAGACCAGCGCCACCCAGGTCGCCAGCGAACTGGAAGCAGGCAACGACGTGGTCATCGCGGCAGGCAACGACATTCGTCTACGCGCCAGTACCACCGATGCCGGTAACGACGTCGAGCTGCGCGCCGGGTTGGTGAAGGACACTGGGGACATCAACCTCGTTTCGGCCAACGACGAAGCGTATAGCCGTAGCGAGTCCTACAGGAAGAAGTTCGGTCTTTCCGCCCGTGATGCAGTTGGGGTGGCCGTGGGTTCACCAAGCTGGGGTGGTGACATTGCCATCTCCAGTGCCAAGAAAAGCGGCCAGGAAATCATCCGCTCCACCAACGTAGGCAGCCAGGTCAATGCCGAGCGTGATGCTTCGCTGATCGCCGAACGCGATATCAACGTGGTGGGCAGTGGTGTCAGCGCCGGGCGCAACGTGCTGCTCGATGCTGGTCGCGACGTGAATGTCGTTGCAGGTAGCGGCAGCGAACAGGTTACCTCGTGGAAAAACACCAAGACCCTGGGCCTGATGCATAGCGCAGATGGCAACGGTGTTAGTGCCTTTGCCGGAGCCGAGTCGCTCAAGGACAAGACTCGTACCAGCGAACAGACTGCGGCAGCCAGCCAGATCAACGCCGGTTTGGACCTGGATGTACGTGCTGGCCGCGATATCCGGCAGCAAGGCTCGGACATGCAGGCCGGCTACGACCTGAACATGAAGGCCGGGCGTGACATCGTCGTCGATGCGGCTCGCGAACAGTCGAGCATCGAAAGGGAGCAGAGCCAGAACCGTAGCGGCGTAGGCGTCACGGTTAACCACAATTTCGAGCGAACCAAGAATGCGGTAAGCGGCGCCGGCAAGGGTGAGAACACTGTCAGCCAGGCATCGAGCACGCTCAAGGCGGTGGACTCCGTCAGCCAGTTCCTGGCTGGGCCAACGTTCGATGCGCACTTCGGTAGTACCAGCCAACGCCAGAGCGTCAGCCAGACCGTGGTTGGAAATCGCGCTTCGACGTTGGACGCGGGTAACGACATCAACCTGGAAGCAGGTAATGACGTTCAGGTACGTGGCGCTCAGTTCCATTCCGGGCGTGACATCAATG
>NZ_JARVSV010000053.1:0-9654 GCF_030209025.1 Pseudomonas sp. MEJ086 | reverse complement strand
TCAAGGACGAAGCCGAAGTGATCGCCATGGCCAACGACACCGAGTTCGGTCTGGCTTCCTACTTCTACGCCCGTGACCTGAGCCGCGTGTTCCGTGTGGCCGAGGCGCTGGAATACGGTATGGTCGGCATCAACACCGGCCTGATTTCCAACGAAGTGGCGCCGTTCGGCGGCATCAAGGCCTCGGGCCTGGGCCGTGAAGGTTCCAAGTACGGCATCGAGGATTATCTGGAAATCAAGTACCTCTGCCTGAGCATCTAGGTAGTCGCTACTGCGCTTCGGTGATGCTGCGTTGGCGGGGCCGGGAAAAATGCTCATTGGCAACAGCCAACTCCGCTTTTTCCCGACCCCGCCGCCTTGCCTGACCTTCGCTCGCTACGCTCCGATAGTGCGTGAAAGCAAAAATAGTCCCTGTGATCGGGGCGAGTGTTGCAGTCGATCATCGTATGCTGCGACGGCGCTGACCCGGTCATTTCATCCTTGAACCACACCGACGATGAGCGGTGAATGAGGAAGCCATGAGCAAGACCAACGAATCCCTGCTGCAACGCCGCCAAGCCGCCGTACCGCGTGGCGTCGGCCAGATCCACCCGATCGTCGCCGAGCGCGCCGAGAACGCCACCGTGTGGGACGTCGAAGGCCGTGAGTACATTGACTTCGCCGGCGGTATCGCCGTACTGAACACTGGCCACCTGCACCCGAAAGTGGTCGCCGCCGTTCAGGAGCAACTGACCAAGCTGACCCACACCTGCTTCCAGGTGCTGGCGTACGAACCCTACATCGAGCTGTGCGAAGAAATCGCCAAGCGCGTACCGGGCGACTTCGCCAAGAAGACCCTGCTGGTCACCTCGGGCTCCGAAGCCGTCGAGAACGCCGTGAAGATCGCCCGTGCCGCTACCGGCCGTGCTGGCGTGATCGCCTTCACCGGCGCCTACCACGGCCGCACCATGATGACCCTGTCGCTGACCGGCAAGGTGGCGCCGTACTCCGCGGGCATGGGCCTGATGCCTGCCGGTGTGTACCGCGCCATCGCGCCGTGCGAGCTGCATGGCGTCAGCGAAGACGAGTCCATCGCCAGCATCGAGCGCATCTTCAAGAACGATGCCCAGCCTCAGGACATCGCCGCGATCATCATCGAGCCGGTGCAGGGCGAAGGTGGCTTCTACGTCAACTCGCCAGCCTTCATGCAGCGTCTGCGCGCCCTGTGCGACCAGCACGGCATTCTGCTGATCGCTGACGAAGTGCAGACCGGCGCTGGCCGTACCGGTACTTTCTTCGCCACCGAGCAACTGGGCGTCGTGCCGGACCTGACCACCTTCGCCAAATCCGTCGGCGGCGGCTTCCCGATCTCCGGCGTCAGCGGCAAGGCCGAGATCATGGACAAGATCGCTCCCGGTGGCCTGGGCGGCACCTATGCCGGTAGCCCGATCGCCTGCGCCGCGGCCCTGGCCGTGCTGAAGGTGTTCGACGAAGAGAAGCTGCTGGATCGTTCCAACGCCGTGGGCGAGAAGCTCAAGGCCGGCCTGCGCGACATCGCCGCCAAGCACAAGGTGATCGGTGACGTACGTGGCCTGGGTTCGATGATCGCCATCGAGCTGTTCGAAGGCGGCGACCACAGCAAACCGGCTGCCGAGCTGACGGGCAAGATCGTCGCCAAGGCGCGCGACAAGGGCCTGATCCTGTTGTCGTGCGGCACCTACTACAACGTGGTGCGCTTCCTGATGCCGGTCACCATCCCGGACGCCCAGCTGGAAAAAGGCATCGCCATCGTTGCTGAGTGCTTCGACGAACTGGCTTAAGCCACGCCGTTGAAAAGGACCCGCTTCGGCGGGTCTTTTTTTGCCTGCGTTTCCCTGTCGGGCTGCGGCAGAGCGCTCGCTGACCTGTCTATACTGAGCCTCTTACACCTATGTGAAGAGGTTCATGGATGTCTGCAGCGGCCAGCGCACCGGAAGTTCTCATCGCCGATACCGATCCGTGGACGGCCGATCTGCTCGAGCAACTGGTGCTCGACGTGCGCTGCGACGCCGTGGTGATCCGTGTCAGCGATGGCCAGGCGGCCATGGCACGCTGCAAGCGACGTTTGCCGGAACTGGTGATCGCCGACAGCGAGCTGCCGGGTGTCGATGGCCTGGAGTTGCTGCGCCAGTTGCGCCGCCACCCGCGTACTCCGGCGTTGCCGTTCATCCTCATCAGCGGCCGCCTGGATGCCAACAGCGTGCGCGCCGCCAAGCCGCTGGCGCCCACCGCCTATCTGGCCAAACCCTTCAACGCCGAAGCACTGCGCCAGCGCCTGGCCGGTCTGTTGCTCAACGAGGGCGAGGAGCTGCTGTGCCCGATTCGGCCGCTGCTGGTGAACCGCCTCGAAGATTACCTGGACGCCATGCGCGAAGAAGGGCAGGGCGCGCCGCTGCTGGCCTCGGTGCGTGACTCGGTCAGCCAGTACCTGAACAGCAGCGAGCCGAGCCTGCGTGAGCTGGAGCAGGTGTTCACCCGTGACCCGCAGATCACCGCCTGCCTGATCGCCGCCGCCAACAGTGCCGCTCACCACAATGGCTCCCCCTGCCAGACCCTGGCCCAGGCCCTGCCGCGCCTGGGGGTGGCACGCACTCTGAATCTGGTGCTGGGGCTTTCCGTGCAGCGCAACGCCCGGCTCAGCGACCCGCGCCTGGCCGAGCAGGGCGTGCGCACCTGGGCCGCCGCCCAGCGCAGTGCCGAGGTCGCTCACTGGCTGGCCTGCGAACTGTCGCTGGATGCCGAGCTCTGCTACACCGCCGGCCTGTTGCACAACATCGGCGAGCTGGCACTGTTGCGCTGCATGCAGGACTGGCAGGACGCTGGCGGCAGCCTCAGTGATGAGGAAATCGAACAGGCCATCCGCCTGCGCGCCGCCAGTTTCGGCTCGGCGCTGCGTATCCGCTGGCGCCTGCCGTTCGGGCTGCGCGAGCTGGTGGCGGCCTATTACAGCCTCAACAGTGGGGTGTTCTCCCGCGAAGCGCTGGTACTCAACCTCGCCGGGCAGGTGGTCGCGCTCGATGCGTCGCAAAGCCCCAGCGAGCTGCGCGAGGCCCGCTGCGTGCGCCTGTTGCGCCTCGACCCCGGGGTGCTGGAGCGGCTGCCTGCCCAGGCATCCGCCGCATGATTTCGGCATAAATCGCGCTGTAAAAATGTGTCGAAAGCCTGCCCCAAGCGTCTCTTCTCTTGCTCGAAACGGCTCGCTGCCGCCATGCTCGGGGAGCGCCGGATCATTCCGGGCGCGTTTCGGTCAAAGCTCGCTCTGCTTTTCGCAGCGCGGCTTGTCGCTCTGCTCAGGCTCACAAGGATATCGGTGTAGATGACTGACTACGATCTGTTGCTGGTAGGCGCAGGCCCGGCCCATCTCGGGGTTCTGCGGCGCTGGGCGCTGATCGAGCGGCCGGTGGGTCGCATCGCCCTGGTGGCCAGCGCCGCGCACACCTGGTACGCCGGCATGTTGCCGGGGCTGGTAGCGGGGCGTTACAGCGCCGAGGACTGCCAGATCGGCCTGGCCGCGCTGTGCCAGGCTGCCCAGGTCGAACTGATCGTCGCGCCGGTGGCTGCTCTGGATGCCGCCACGCGGCAACTTAGCCTGGGCGATGGCCGCGTGCTGCAGGGCAACTGGCTGTCGCTGAATGCCGGCGACCGGGTCGCCTGTCCGCCCCGTGAAGGCGACGCGATGGATGTGCTGGCGGTGAAGCCGGTGGACAGCTTCATCGCTGGCTGGCAGGCCTGGCAGCGCGAGCCTCAGCCTCTGGCGATTCTCGGTGGCGGCGTGGCCGGGGTGGAAATGGCCCTGGCACTGGCCGATCAGGTACCGCAGCTGGCGCTGTTCTGCGGCGAGCCGCTGCTGGCTGGCCACTGTGCCGGGTTGCGGATGCGTGCCTGGGGCCATCTGCGCATGCGCCGGGTGCAGGTGCGCGAGCATTGCCCGATCAGCCGCATCGACGGTGATTGCCTGATCAGCGGCGACGCGGCGGTGTGGCGTGGCGGTCGGCTGCTGCTGGCCAGCGGCGCCCAGGCATTCCCGTGGATCGCCGACAGCGGCCTGAGCTGCGATGGCGATGGTTTCGTGCACACCGCGCCGACCCTGCAGAGCCATTCCCATCCGCAGATTTTCGCCGTGGGTGATTGCGCCAACCTGCCTGGCGTGCGCAAGAGCGGCCTGTATTCCATGCGCCAGGTGCCGGTGCTGGCCGCCAACCTGAGCGCGGCACTGCGTGGCGGGCCGCTGCGCGACTTCAAGACCAGCGGCCAGCGCCCGCTGCTGCTGGCCAGTGGCGATGGCGGTGCCTTGTTCGGCTGGCGTCAGTGGAGCGCCGGCGGGCAGTTCTACGGGCGCTGCAAGGACTACTTCGACCGCGCCTTCGTCAAGCGTCACAGCCTCAAGCGCTGATCGGCACTCTCCCGGAAGTCGACCCTCTGCTACCAAAGTGCCATAGCCCGGCGCATGATGAGATGGTCAACTCGGCCAGGCGGCTGCCGCGCCTCTACAGATACGCCCTGCGCTGCCGATGAGCTGAAACAAGGCTCGGCGCTTGCTGCGCCCGATATCCCGGCACCATAAAAACAATGAGGTTCGCCATGGGTTCTGGTTTTACGCATGACCGGCTGGCATTGGCCCTGCATGTGCTCGGCCTGCTCGCGTTGCTGGTGGTCTGGCAACAAGTGCACCTGCCGACCTATCTTGGCGTCATCGCGCTGTTGTCGCTGGCCCTGTGGCCGTGGCTCGGGCCCTGGCGCAAGGTTGCTGCGCCGCCTGTCGACGCCGCGCCGGCGGCCTCGCTGGATGAGCTGAGCCAGAGCCTGTCGCAGCACACCTGCCATAACGCCCTGTCGGCCGCCCAGGTGGCCTTCACCGTGCAGCAACTGGCCGGCAAGCTGCAGTCGCAACTGGCGGCGGTCGAACAGATCGGCGAAGGTGCCCACGCCGTGACCCGCACCGAGCAGAGCAACGCCGAGCGCGCCGGCCAGACCCTCGGTGCGGCGCAGACCGTGCGCACCAGCAGCGCCACCGGCCAGGCCGAGCTGCAGCAGGCGATCAGCCGCATGCAGCAGCTCAGCGCCCAGGCCGCCGCCAGCCGCGAGCTGATCGATGGCCTCGGGGCGCGTACCGAGCAGATCGAGCAGGTCACCCAGGTGATCCAATCCATCGCCAGCCAGACCAACCTGCTGGCGCTCAACGCCGCCATCGAGGCCGCCCGCGCCGGTGAACAGGGCCGCGGCTTCGCGGTGGTCGCCGACGAGGTGCGTAGCCTGGCCGGGCGTACCGCCACCGCCACGGGAGAAGTCGGGCAGATGGTCGCCGATATCCGTCAGCAGAGTTCGGCGGTGGTCAACCATATCCAGCGTCAGGCCGAAGAGCTGGAAGCGGCCGCCCGACAGATCGAATTCACCGGCGAGCAACTGCGCGGCATCGCCGACCTGGCGGCCGATGTCGACACTCAGGTGGCGCAGATCAGCGCCGGCACGGCGAGCAACCACGAACACCTGGCCGAGCTGCTGGTGGCGGTCGAGCAACTGCGCGGCGACGTGCGCAGCAGCGAGGACCAGACCCGACAACTGGGCAAGGCTGCCGAACAACTGGTCGGCCAGGCGGAAAGCGTCAGCGAACAGCTGGCCAGCGTCGGCCTGGACAGCTATCACCAGCGCATCTACGACCTCGCCCTGGAAGGCGCCGCCGCGATCGGTCGGCAGTTCGAGGCGGATATCCAGGCCGGGCGTATCAGCCTGGCGGATCTGTTCGACCGTCAGTACCAGCCGATTCAGGGCAGCTTCCCGGCCAAGTTCCGCACGCGCTTTGACAGCCATGCCGATCAGGTGCTGCCCGCCATCCAGGAGCCGCTGCTCAAGCGCCACGAAGGCCTGGTGTTCGCCATCGCCACCACGCCGGAAGGCTACGTGCCGACCCACAACGAGGCGTTCAATCATCCGCCCACCGGTGACCGCGCCGTGGATACCGTGAAAAGCCGCAGCAAACGGATGTTCAACTACCGCACCGGCATCCGCTGCGGCAGCCACAAACAGCGCCTGTTGTTGCAGACCTACATGCGCGATACCGGCGAACTGATGCACGACCTGTCGGTGCCGATCCATGTGCAGGGCAAGCATTGGGGAGGCCTGCGACTGGGCTATAAACCCGAGCCGTGACAGGTCATTGTTTAGCCGCTGGCTATCTGAAGGTGCGGTAATAACAATTTAACCTGACTATGGCGGCGTGCGAGCCTCGCTGGCATGTCTATCCCGGTCTGCACCTTTGCCCCAGCCATCGCCCTGCCAGCCCTGCGCTCGCGGGGCCGGGCGCCCGAACCCACGGGGCTGCCGCAAACCCTCGCCTTCTGGGCACTCTGGCATTGTCGCCACGCCCGCCCGCCGGATGTTCTTCTGGTCTTCTGATGACACCCATGGCCGCCTGTGCGGCCGAGAAGTCGATCCGGGCCCACTGTCCGCCGTGACGGTCGCCCGTGGCCCATGAGAAGCCATCATGCAATTCGCGCCCTTGCAGGACGCCGAGGATTTCCTCGCGCAGAACCCCGATATCGAGCTGTTCGAATTGTTCATCATCGACGCCAACGGCGTGCCGCGCGGCAAGCTGTTGCACCGTGACGAACTGCTCGCCGTTTACCGCAGCGGCCGACCGCTGCCGAGCACCATCCTTGGTCTGAGCATCAACGGTGATGACGTCGAGGATTCCGGGCTGGTCTGGGACGTCGGCGACATCGACTGCCGAGCCTATCCCCTGGCTGGCAGCCTGGTGCGCCTGCCCTGGCGGCTGATCCCCACGGCGGCGGTGCAGGTCAGCATGCACCCGCAGGAAGGCATGCCGGCCAGCATCGCCGACCCGCGCCATGTGCTGGTGCAGGTGATCGAGCGGCTGCAGGCCGAGGGCTTTCACCCGGTGATGGCCTGCGAGCTGGAGTTCTACCTGCTCGATGCCAAGCGCGACGCCCGTGGCCACCCGCAGCCGGCCCTGGATGCCGATGGCGGGCGGCCGCGCAGTACCCAGGTCTATGGCCTGCGCGAGCTGGAGCAGATCGAGCCGTTTCTGGCTGACCTGTACGCCGCGTGCAAGGCCCAGGGCATCCCCGCACGCACGGCGATTTCCGAATACGCGCCGGGGCAGGTGGAGATCACCCTGGAGCATGGCGATGCGTTGCAGGCCATGGATCAGGCGGTGCGCTACAAGCGCCTGGTCAAGGGCGTGGCGCATCGGCATGGCATGCAGGCCTGCTTCATGGCCAAGCCGTTCGATCATCTGGCGGGCACCGGCATGCACATGCACGTCAGCCTGAACGACGCGGCGGGCCGCAACCTGTTCGCCAGTGAGGCACCCGCAGGGACCCCGCTGCTGCGTTACGCGGTGGGCGGCATGCTCGCCAGCCTGCTCGACTCACTCCTGCTGTTCTGCCCCAACGCCAACTCCTATCGGCGCTTCCAGGCCAACAGCTACGCGCCACTGGCGCCGACCTGGGGTGTGGATAACCGCACCGTGAGCCTGCGCGTGCCGGGCGGCCCGGCGTTCACGCGGCATATCGAGCACCGTATCTGTGGCGCCGATGCCAACCCCTATCTGGCCGCTGCGGCGATCCTCGCCGGCATTCACCGTGGCATCCGCGAAGAGCTGGACCCCGGTGAGCCTATCGAGGGCAACGGTTATGCCCAGGCCAAGACCCTGCTGCCCACCGATTGGCTGACCTCGCTGTGCGCGCTGCAGGCCTCGACCTGGGCGCCCGAGGCCCTGGGGGCGGAGTTTCTGCGGGTGTACCTGGCGGTCAAGCGCGAGGAGCAGCGGCGCTTCATGGGGGAAGTCGGCGAGCAGGACTGGCGCTGGTACCTGAATCAGGCGTGAGCTTGCACAACATGATTATCGTGGCGCGCTCAGGCGGGCCGCTAAGGAACGGACATGAAAGACACGACGACGGCAGCCGAGCGCAGCCCGTCCTATTACAGCGCGAGCATCGATCAGGACAGCGACTACCCGAGCGTGCAGGGTGAAGTGCGGGTCGATGTGGCAATCATCGGCGGCGGCTTCACCGGCGTGGCCACGGCGGTCGAACTGGCCGAGCGTGGTTTCAAGGTGGCCGTGGTGGAGGCCAATCGCATCGGTTGGGGCGCCAGCGGCCGCAATGGCGGGCAGGTCACCGGCAGCCTGTCTGGCGACGCCGCCATGGCCAAGCAGATGCGCAAGCGGCTGGGTGGGGAGGTCGACGATTTCATCTGGAACCTGCGTTGGCGCGGCCACGACATCATCGAGCAGCGGGTGCGTCGCTACGGCATCGCCTGTGACCTCAAGCACGGCCACTTGCATGCGGCGATGAAACCCGCCCACCTCGACGAACTGCGTGCCTCCCATGACGAGGCCCTGCGCCGTGGCATGGAGGCCGACGTGACCCTGCTCGATGCCGGTGGCGTGCGCGCCCACCTGGCCAGCGACCTGTACCTTGGCGCGCTGAAGAACACCCGAAACCTGCACCTGCACCCGCTGAACCTGTGTCTGGGCGAAGCGCGGGCGGCCCATAGCCTGGGCGCGCTGATTTTCGAGCACTCGCCGGTGCTGGAGATCGTTCACGGCGCTACGCCGACGCTGGTTACGGCCGAAGGGCGGGTGGTCGCCAATCAGGTGCTGCTGGCCGGCGACGTGTACCACAAGCTGGAGCCTGGAAAGCTCAAGGGCATGATCTTTCCGGCCATGGGCGGCATCGTCACCACCGCGCCGCTGGGCGAGCTGGCGGCGCAGATCAACCCCCAGGACCTGGCCGTTTACGACTGCCGCTTCGTGCTCGACTACTACCGCCTGACTGCCGACGGGCGCCTGCTGTTCGGCGGCGGCGCCAACTACTCCGGGCGCGATTCGCGGGATATCGCGGCCGAGTTGCGGCCCGGTATCGAGCGGACTTTCCCGAGCCTCAAGGGCGTGCCCATCGAGTTCCAGTGGAGCTGCGCCATGGGCATCGTCATGAACCGCATCCCGCAACTGGGCAAGCTGTCGGCCAACGTCTGGTACTGCCAGGGCTACTCCGGCCACGGCATCGCCACCAGCCACGTGATGGGCGAGATCATGGCCGAAGCCATGAGCGGCGAGCTGGCACGTTTCGAGACCTTTGCCGGCTGTTCGCACATCAAGGTGCCGATGGGCGACGTGTTCGGCAACCCGATGCTGGCGCTGGGCATGTGGTACTACCAACTGCTGGAGAAGCTGCGCTAGGCGACCCGGCAAGCGCAGCCCCCTCCGCGGCGGCGAATAGGGGCACACCGCCGTTTTTGCAGGATGGCCGCAATCGTTTCGCCCCGAGGTCGGGGCTCCTACGGGGCTGAGGATTTGCACGATCCTGTAGCCGCGCCCCTGCGGCGAATGGTGGTCATACCGCCGTTTTTGCAGGATGACTGCTATCGCTTCGCCCCGAGGTCGGGGCTCCTACGGGGCTGAGGATTGCACGATCCTGTAGGATCTGCACCCCCGCGGCGAATGGCGGTCATACCGCCGTTTTTGCAGGATGACTGCTATCGCTTCGCCCCGAGGTCGGGGCTCCTACGGGGCTGAGGATTGCACGATCCTGTAGGATCTGCACCCCCGCGGCGAATGGCGGTCATACCGCCGTTTTTGCAGGATGACTGCTATCGCTTCGCCCCGAGGTCGGGG
>NZ_JARVSV010000040.1:0-13110 GCF_030209025.1 Pseudomonas sp. MEJ086 | reverse complement strand
CCGCAACATCGCATCAGGACCAGGGATCGCCAGCAAGCTGGCTCCTACGTACAGCACGAATCGCCGCCTGCGTCGAGCGAAGCGACGTTCGGGGTGCCAGCTTAGCGTTTGCTACTCGTGCGCTCCGGTCCGCCGAGCAGCAGCGGGCCGTCTTTCGGCTTGCCGCGCGGATCGAAGCCGGCCGGGAACTTGCCTTTCAGGTACCAGGCGAACGCGATGATTTCGGCGATGCAGCGATACAGCTGCTCGGGGATCGCCTCGCCCAGTTCCAGCCGGGCCAGCAAGCGCACCAGCTCGGCATTCTCGTAGATCGGTACATCGTGGGCGCGGGCGATGGCGAGTATCGCTTCGGCGAGTTCGTCGTCGCCCTTGGCGCTGAGGTTGGGAGCGTTCTGGCCGTCGTAGGTGAGGGCGATGGCCTGACGGGGGGCTTTATTGCTCATGCGGTTTCATCGACCCAACGCTGTTCCAGTGAGGTTTTCGGGCCTTGCGGCGGCGTGCCCTGGCTACAGGCCAGGTCGCCGACGGTAAGGCCAGCTGCCACCAGGCGCTCACGCAGGTTGCCCAGTTCGCGGTCGATCAACCCCGCAGTGCTGGCACGCTCGGCCCAGAGTTGGCTGGACAGGCTGCCATGGGCCAGTTGCGCCTGGACCTGCAGTGGCCCCAACGGGTCCAGATCGAACGCCAGGTCGATACGCCAAAGCGCTTCCTTGGGATCCTGCTTGGCGGAGGGCGCAGGCTCTTCGTGCTGGATCTTCACCTGCAGGGGCACCAGTTCATGCTGGTTGCGCATGGGCACCTCGATCTGCCAGGTCGTCACCAGTGCACCGTCGGGCCCGGTCTGGCTCTGTGCCAGGCTGGACAACTGATGGGTCTGCAGGCGCGAGATGGCGGCAGCGGCCAGTTTCAGCAGCGCTTCCAGGTCGGCCTCGCCTTCCATCGCCTGCATCAGGCGGCTGGGCAGGGGGAAGCTCATGGCCTGCTGACGACCGCTGCTTTGGCCGATGTTGCCGAGAATGTTGCGGGCGAAGGCGGGCAGTGCCTGGGTCATGGCATTGGTCGACGCGGTGGCGGCAGCCAGAGGCGCGGAACCGGGCAGCAACGGCAGCAACTGGCTGACCAAGCGTAGCAGGTTGGCCTTCATGTCGGCGCCCAGTGCGCCAGGCTGGCCGGTCAGCAGTTTGCTTTCGAGAAACAGGCCGCTGTTTTCCAGCGCCTGCATCAAGCCCTTGCCGCTGCTCATCTGCTCGCCACTTGGCAGCCCACCCAGCAGCTTGTCGATGCTGCCGCGCAGGCCATCGGGCATGCCATCCTGGCCGCCCATGCCCTTCAAGGCTGCCAGCAAGCCTTCCAGCGAGCCTTGGCGGCTCTGCTGGTTACCGAGCTGTTGGAGCAGCGCCAGTTGATCGAGCCTGCCGCTCAATGGCAGGAACGCCAGGGACTGATCGCCCTGCACGCGCGCGCTGAGCAGGCTGCCGAGGGGCAGGTCGAGATGGGTTTCCAGGCTCAGCTTGCTGCCGGCCAGTGGTGTGTTGAGCAGGTTCACCAGCACCTTGTAGACGGTTTGTGCAGCCTGAGCGGGCAGGGCTTCGCGGGCGATGACCTTGCCCTGCAGCAGGGTACCGACGGGCAATTGTTCGAGGTCGATACTGGTCAGCGGTTTACCGCCGGCGAGTACTGCCAGCGCCAGGCGCGTATCGGAAAGCGCCGTCACCGCCAGCGCCGTGCCCTGGGCGATGGGTTGCGGGCTGCTGGCCTGCAGCGTAGCCTGGCGACCGTTTTCCAGGGTGACGCGCAGCATCAGCTGGAAGTTCTGCGACACTTCCTTGAGGCCCACCACTTCTGCCTTGGCACTCTCGCCGCTGCTCATCAGGCCGTCGAGGGGCTGCAGAAGCTTTACCGCCAGGTCGGCAGCGTTGACTGGCGGCCTGTTGGCGGGAGCCGCTGCGGCGATAGGACGCGATCCACTGATCTCGGTCATTAAGTCTCATACTCTGTAGCCAAAAGCGCACTGCGAGTGGGCCTATTGGGCATGTATAATTCCGGCCACTTCAATGTCCGCATCATTATAGCGGCCACATTCGTCTCGACTTGAACCAGGTGTCCGCGCTGTGAGCAGTCCCTTTCTCGAAGCCATGGCACTTTCCTGCGAACGGGATTGGCGCCTGCTGTTCGAGAACCTCGATATTCAGCTGGACGCCGGGCAGATGCTACAGGTATCGGGCCCCAACGGCAGCGGCAAGACCAGCCTGCTGCGCGTGCTCGCCGGATTGAGACAACCCACTTCAGGGCAAATTCGCCTGAAGGGCCAGCCCCTGACCAGCCGCAGCGGCGATCTGGCCAGTGATCTGCTGTGGATCGGCCATGCCGCTGGCATCAAGGGTTTGCTCAGTGCCGAGGAAAATCTCGCCTGGCTGTGCGCCCTGCATCGCCCTGCGAGCCGTGAGCAGATCTGGCAGGCGCTGGAGTCGGTGGGGCTGCGCGGCTTCGAAGATGTGCCCTGTCACACCCTCTCGGCCGGCCAGCAACGCCGTGTGGCACTGGCGCGGCTTTATCTCGATGGCCCGCCGCTGTGGGTTCTCGACGAGCCTTTCACCGCTCTGGACAAGCACGCCGTCAGCCAACTGGAGGACCATCTGGCTGCGCATTGCCAGCAGGGTGGCCTGGTGATTCTGACCACCCACCATACGTTGAGCCGCATGCCAGCGAGTTACCGCGATCTTGATCTGGGACAGCATGCCGCATGAGTAGCGTATTTATGCTGCTGGCCGTGCGCGAGGCGCGACTGCTGTGTCGGCGCCCTGCAGAGCTGGCCAACCCACTGGTGTTTTTCGCTATCGTCATCGCCCTGTTTCCGTTGGCTGTCGGCCCGCAAACGCAACTGCTGCAAAGCCTTTCACCCGGCCTGATGTGGGTAGCGGCCTTGCTGGCGGTGTTGCTCTCCCTCGACGGCCTGTTTCGCAGCGATTTCGAGGACGGCTCCCTCGAACAGTGGGTGCTTTCCTCGCACCCGTTGCCGTTGCTGGTGCTGGCCAAGGTCTGCGCGCACTGGCTGTTTTCCGGCCTGGCCCTGGTGCTGCTGTCACCCTTGCTGGCCCTCATGCTCGGGCTGCCGGTGCGCTGCATGCCGGTGCTGCTCGCGTCGTTGCTGCTCGGCACGCCCATCCTCAGCCTGCTCGGCGCGGTCGGCGCCGCCCTTACCGTGGGCCTGAAACGCGGCGGGCTGCTGCTGGCACTGCTGATTTTACCCTTGTACATCCCGGTGCTGATTCTTGGCAGCGGGGCCTTGCAGGCGAGCCTGCAGGGGCTGCCGGTGGCGGGTCATCTGTTATGGCTGGCCAGCCTCACCGCATTGGCAGTAACCCTGACGCCTTTCGCCATTGCCGCTGGCCTGACCATCAGTGTCGGCGAATGATTCAACCGTGCTACCGAGGATGGCCAGCGATGGCCCCTACCTCGGAGAATGATGAGTGACCTGATGAATTGGACATGGTTTCACAAGTTGGGCTCGCCCAAATGGTTCTACGAGATCAGTGGCCGCTGGCTGCCCGGGCTGGCGATCGCCGCTGCCGTGCTGCTGGTCGTGGGTACGGTCTGGGGCCTGGCCTTCGCGCCGCCCGATTACCAGCAGGGCAACAGTTTCCGGATCATCTACATCCACGTGCCCGCGGCGTTCCTGGCCCAGTCGATCTACGTGATGCTGGCCGTGGCCGGCGTGGTCGGTCTGGTCTGGAAGATGAAACTGGCCGATGTCGCCCTGCAGCAGGCTGCCCCCGTCGGCGCCTGGATGACCGCCATCGCGCTGATCACCGGCGCGGTGTGGGGCAAGCCGACCTGGGGGACCTACTGGATCTGGGATGCGCGCCTGACCTCTATGTTGATCCTGCTGTTCCTGTATTTCGGCGTGATCGCCCTCGGCCAGGCGATCAGCAACCGCGACAGCGCCGCTAAGGCCTGTGCCGTGCTGGCGGTGGTCGGGGTGATCAACATTCCGATCATCAAGTACTCGGTGGAGTGGTGGAACACCCTGCATCAGCCGGCCACCTTCAGCGTTATCGACAAGCCGGCGATGCCCATGCAGATGTGGCTGCCACTGCTGATCATGGTGCTGGGCTTCTACTGCTTCTTCGCCGCCGTGCTGCTGATGCGCATGCGCCTCGAAGTGTTGCGCCGGGAAGCGCGCAGCAGCTGGGTGAAGGCCGAGATTCGCGCGCTGGTGGAGGGTAAACGATGAGCTTCGCGTCATTCGCCGACTTCCTCGCCATGGGTAACCACGGTGCCTATGTATGGTCGGCCTACGGTATCTGCCTGGCCGTGCTGGCGCTCAACGTGGTGCTGCCGCTGCGTGCGCGGCGTCGCCACCTGCAGGACGAGGCGCGTCGTATGCGTCGGGAGGAATCACGTTGAACGCTGTTCGCAAGAAACGCCTGTTCATCGTTCTGGCCATCGTCGCCGGGGTTGGTATTGCCGTGGCGCTGGCTCTGAGCGCGCTGCAGCAGAACATCAACCTGTTCTATACGCCGACGCAGATCGCCAATGGTGACGTGCCACACGACACCCGCATTCGTGCTGGCGGCCTGGTTGAGAAGGGCTCGGTGAAACGTTCCAGCGACTCTCTGCAGACCGACTTCGTGGTTACCGATGGCGTGGCGCGGGTGACCATCCGCTTTCACGGCATTTTGCCGGACCTGTTTCGCGAGGGGCAGGGTATCGTCGCCATGGGCAAGGTCGACGACAGCGGCATGCTGCTCGCCGACGAAGTGCTGGCCAAGCACGACGAGAATTACATGCCGCCGGAGGTCAAGCAGGCCCTGGAGCAGAGTGGCATGAACAAGCACTACGAGAAGGCCGGGGAGGCCGCGCGATGATTCCCGAACTTGGCCATCTGGCAATGATCCTGGCGCTGTGCCTGGCCCTGGTGCAGTCCACGCTGCCGCTGATCGGCGCCTGGCGCGGCGACCGGCAATGGATGAGCCTGGCGCAGCCGGCCGCCTGGGGGCAGTTCGCCTTTCTGACGTTCGCCTTCGCCTGTCTTACCTATTCCTTCATGGTCGACGATTTCTCGGTGGCCTACGTGGCGCAGAACTCCAATACCGCGCTGCCCTGGTATTACAAGTTCAGCGCGGTATGGGGCGCCCACGAGGGTTCACTGCTGCTCTGGGCGCTGATCCTCGGTGGCTGGACCTTCGCCGTGGCGATCTTTTCCCGACAGCTGCCGGAAGAGATGCTCGCCCGGGTGCTGGGTGTGATGGGCATCATCAGCGTCGGTTTCCTGCTGTTTCTGATCATCACGTCCAACCCGTTCACCCGCCTGCTGCCGAACGTGCCCGCCGATGGTCGCGATCTCAATCCGCTGCTGCAGGATTTCGGCCTGATCATTCACCCGCCGATGCTCTACATGGGCTATGTGGGTTTCTCCGTGGCCTTCGCCTTCGCCATTGCCGCACTGCTTGGCGGCAAGCTGGACGCCGCCTGGGCGCGCTGGTCACGGCCCTGGACCATCGTCGCCTGGGCCTTTCTGGGCATCGGCATCGCCCTGGGCTCCTGGTGGGCCTACTACGAACTGGGCTGGGGCGGCTGGTGGTTCTGGGATCCGGTGGAGAACGCCTCGTTCATGCCCTGGCTGGTCGGCACCGCGCTGATCCACTCCCTCGCCGTGACCGAAAAGCGCGGGGTATTCAAGAGCTGGACGGTGTTGCTCGCCATTGCCGCGTTCTCCCTGAGCCTGCTGGGTACCTTCCTGGTTCGCTCCGGTGTGCTGACTTCGGTGCACGCGTTCGCCAGCGACCCGGAGCGGGGCGTGTTCATTCTCGCGTTTCTGCTGCTGGTGGTCGGCGGCTCGCTGACCCTGTTCGCCCTGCGCGCCCCCGTGGTGCGCAGCCAGGTCGGCTTCAGCCTGTGGTCGCGGGAAACCCTGTTGCTGGCCAACAACCTGATTCTGGTGGTGGCCGCTTCTATGATCCTGCTCGGCACCCTCTATCCGCTGGTGCTGGATGCCCTGAGCGGCGCCAAACTGTCGGTCGGCCCGCCTTACTTCAACGCGCTGTTCGTGCCCTTGATGGGCTTGCTGATGGCGGTACTCGCGGTTGGCGTCTTGGTGCGCTGGAAGGACACGCCGCTGCGTTGGCTGCTCGGCATGCTCGCGCCGGTGCTGGTCGCCAGTGTGGTAGTGGCGCTGCTGGCCAGCTGGCTGTGGGGTGATTTTAACTGGGCGGTGCTCGGGGTCTGCCTGCTGGCCGCCTGGGTGGTGCTGGCCGGGCTGCGCGACATTCACGACAAGACCCGTCACAAGGGCCTGTTCAAGGGCATGGCCAGCCTGGGTCGCAGCTACTGGGGCATGCAGCTGGCGCACCTGGGCCTGGCGGTGTGCGCGCTGGGGGTGATCCTCACCAGCCTTGGCAGCTTCGAGCGTGACATGCGTATGGCGCCGGGCGATGCCGTGGAGCTGGGCGGCTACCGGTTCGTGTTCGAAGGTGCGGCGCATCACGAGGGGCCGAACTTCATCTCCGACCGCGGTACGGTACGGGTCTTCGAAGGGGAGCGGCAGATCGCCTTGCTGCACCCGGAAAAACGCCTGTACACCGTGCAGCAATCGGTGATGACCGAAGCCGGCATCGACGCCGGCCTGACCCGCGATCTCTTCGTCGCGCTCGGCGAGCCGCTGGAGCAGGGCGCCTGGGCCGTGCGCGTGCACATCAAGCCCTTCGTGCGCTGGATCTGGCTGGGTGCCCTGATGATGGGCTTTGGCGGCTTTCTCGCCGCCGCCGACAAACGCTACCGGATGAAGGTCAAGACGCGCGTCCGTGACGCCCTTGGCCTGCAGGAGGCACGAGCATGAGACGGCTGATTCTGTTGCTACCGCTGGTGATCTTTCTCGGCGTGGCGGTGTTTCTGTACCGCGGCCTGTTTCTCGACCCTGCCGAGCTGCCGTCGGCGCTGATCGACAAGCCTTTTCCTGCGTTCTCCCTGCCAGCAGTGCAGGGCCACCAACTGATCACCCAGGAAAACCTGCTGGGCAAGCCTTCGCTGGTCAACGTCTGGGCCACCTGGTGCGTCGCCTGCAAGGTCGAGCACCCGGTGCTCAACAAACTGGCCGCCCTGGGCGTGACCATCCATGGCGTCAACTACAAGGACGACAACGCTGCCGCGCAGAAATGGCTGAGCGATTTCCACGATCCTTATCAGCTAAACATCAGCGATCCGAAGGGCACGCTGGGCCTCGATCTGGGCGTGTACGGCGCGCCGGAGACCTTCTTCGTCGACGCCAAGGGCATCATCCGTCACAAGTTCGTCGGCGTGATCGACGAGGCGATCTGGCGTGAGAAGCTCGCGCCGCTGTACCAGCAGATGGTCGACGAGGCCGGGCGATGAAGCGCCTGTTGATCGGGCTGAGCCTGTTGCTGGTGCTGGTCGGTGTCGCCCACGCGGCCATCGATACCTACGAGTTCGCCAGTGAGGCCGAACGCGCCCGCTACCGCCAACTCACCGAAGAACTGCGCTGCCCGAAATGCCAGAACCAGAACATTGCCGATTCCGACGCGCCGATCGCCATGGACCTGCGTGCCGAGATCTACCGCAAGCTGGAGGCGGGTGACAGCAATGCGCAGATCATCGATTACCTGGTCGCCCGTTATGGCGATTTCGTGCTCTACAAGCCGCCGGTCACCCGCCGCACGCTGTTGCTCTGGTATGGCCCGGCAGCGCTTCTGGTCGGTGGCTTCGTGCTGCTCGGGGTGATCGTCCTGCGCCGTCGCAAGGCTGGCGGGGAGGTCTCCACCGGTATGTCGAGCGATGAACAGCAACGTTTGGCGCAGCTGCTCGAGCAGGCGCCTCTGGATAAGAAAGAGCCATGATCGAATTCTGGTTGTCCGCCGGGCTGCTGTGTCTGCTCGCCGTGAGTTTTCTGCTGGTCCCGCTCCTTCGCGGTCGCAAGGTTCAAACCGAGGAGGATCGCACCGCCCTGAACGTCACCCTGTACCAGGAGCGCCTGCGCGAGCTGGAGCAGCAGCACCAGGCCGGAACGCTGGATGACGCCCGATTGCAAACGGCCCGTGACGAGGCCGCGCGTGAGCTGATTGCCGATACCGAAGGCAGCGGTGAGACGAAGGCTGGGCGCCTGGGGCGCACCGTGCCGCTGATCGCCGCCGTGCTGGTTCCGCTGCTTGGCGTGCTGCTCTATGCGCAGTGGGGCGCTATTGGCGAGGTCGAGCGGGCGCGGACCTTCACTGGCGAGCCGCGCAGCATCGAGGAAATGACCGCGCGCCTGGAGCAGGCCGTGCAAGGCAACCCGGAGTCCCCAGAGGGCTGGTACTTCCTGGGTCGCAGCTACATGGCGCAGGAGCGCCCGGCGGATGCAGCGCGCGCGTTCGAGCAGGCGGTAAAGGTCGCTGGTCGCGAGCCCGAGCTGCTTGGGCAGTGGGCTCAGGCGCTGTACTTTGCCGATAATAAACAGTGGACCGCGCAACTGGATGCGCTGACCGGCGAAGCCTTGAAGGCCGACCCGGAAGAAGTCACCAGCCTGGGCTTGCTGGGCATCGCCGCTTACGAGGAGCAGCGCTTTCAGGACGCCATCGGCTACTGGGAACGCCTCGTCGCGATCTTGCCCGAGGGCGATCCGTCCCGTCAGGCAATCGCTGGCGGCATCGCTCGTGCCCGTCAGGAAATCGACCCGCAAGCCGGCGCTGCCGCCACCGCGCAGACGCCGGAAATCGGCAGCCTGCAGGTGCGTGTCGAACTGGCGGATGCGCTGCGTGACAAGGTGCAGCCGGGCGACACGGTGTTCGTCTTCGCCCGTGCTGCGTCCGGGCCGCCCATGCCGTTGGCGGTCAAGCGCCTGAGCGTGGCCGATCTGCCAGCGCAGGTCAGCCTCTCGGACAGCGATGCGATGATGCCGCAACTGAAACTTTCCGCGTTCGACCAGGTTCAACTGGTAGCGCGCATTTCGCGCGCCGGCGATGCGAAGAGCGGCGAGTGGGTCGGCCAGGGGCAACCGTTGTCCAGCACCACCCAGACCGTGCAACGCCTGATCATCGATAGCGCTGACGGCAAATAACCATGAATAAACTGATGTCGGCTGCCCTTGCGGCCACCCTGTTGAGCCTCACCGGCTGTACCTTTCACAGCCCCGCACCCGGTACCGATGGCCCCTCGGCACCTGCTGGCTCACCACCAGCCAGCAAATCCCACCCGCGCTTCGCACCGCCGCCGGGCGTCTCCAGCCATTGGGATGGCGGTTTGGGGGTCTATGTCGTCGACTCCGAGCGGGACACCTACTACCGCGAGCGCACCTTCTACCGCTGGAGCGATGGCTGGAGCTGGGCTGGCACCTTGCAGGGCCCATGGCAAACCGTGGACAGCAGCGGCGTACCCCCAGCCCTCTACCGGCATCACGCCCAGTAAGCGTCGCCTTCGACGCGGTATCCGACGCCGCGTGAACATCAGCCGCTACCGCGTTGAATGGCTTGGTGGGTCGATGAAGCGTGACCCACCCTACGGTCGTAGGAGCCTGCTTTCGGGCGATGCAATGGCAGGTGCCCAGCCACTGCGATGGTGAATGGCTTGGTGGGTCGATGAAGCGCGACCCACCCTACGGCCCGTAGGAGCCCGCTTGCGGGCGATGCAATGGCGGGTATCCAGCCACTGCGATGGTGGATGGCTTGGTGGGTCGATAAAGCGTGACCCACGCTACGGCCCGTAGAAGCCCGCTTGCGGGCGATGCGATTGTAGGTATCCAGCCACTGCGATGGTGAGTGGCTTGGTGGGTCGATGAAGCGTGACCCACCCTACGGCCCGTAGGAGCCCGCTTGCGGGCGATGCGATTGTAGGTATCCAGCCACTGCGATGGTGAGTGGCTTGGTGGGTCGATGAAGCGCGACCCACCCTACGGCCCGTAGGAGCCCGCTTGCGGGCGATGCAATAGATAGGTGTCCAGCGGCGTAGGGTGGGCTTCAGCCCACCAACACTGGCGTTTCGCATCAGGCGTCATCCCGCCGCCAGTACCCCGCCGCCTTGATGCGTTTCTCATCGATCTCCTGCTCTTCGATCAGCATGCGACGAACCTTGCGGGACTGATTGGCCTCGCAGGCGACCCAGGCGTACAGCTCGCCTTCAGGCTTGCGCAACGCGCGCGCGGCGTCGAGCAGACTGCGTTCGCCGCGAATCAGCCAGTGCAGTTGCACCTCGGCCGCGCTGGGCAATCGCTGTTTTTCCGCCTCGTTCTCGATCTCCACCAGCACCGTCGCCTTGCGCCCTGGTGTAAACGCCTCCAGCCATCGACCAATGGCGGGCAGGGCGGTTTCGTCGCCGATCAGCAGGTAGGCATCGAAGATATCCGGCACCACCAGAGAGCTCCGTGGCCCGGCGATATACAACTGCTGCCCCGGCTGCACCTGACTCGCCCAGGTGGAAGCAGGCCCGTCGCCGTGCAGGACGAAGTCCACGTCCAGTTCACCAGCCTGCGGGTCGTGGCGGCGCGGCGTGTAGTCCCGCGTTAACGGTCGTTCGCCATCGCAGCCCGCCAGAAAATCATCGAGGCGGCGTTGTTCGTCTTCGTTGTGTGCGAACAGTAGCTTGATGTGGTCATCCGCAGCGGCGGAAACGAAACCCTCGAGCGCCTCGCCAGTGAAGGTAACGCGGCGCATGCGTGGGGTGACATCCGCTACCCGTGCCACCGTCAGGCAGCGGCGGGCGGTGGGGTGCATCACCCGCTCGATGATCTTGGCCCTGGAGGTCACTCGTCTCACTCCTTTTTCCTAGAGGCATGACTTGCTCTGCCAGTGACAGTCTCGCTGTCACCGAGTGCCAGTTTTGAGCCTCGAATACAGGGGCAAGCTCAGGATCGCTGCCGATTGCCTTGCGATTATCGCACCGCAGTTCGATAATCGCGCATATCGTCAGGATGAGTTGATAGCCATGACCGAATCCCGTTCCCTGCCAAGCCCGATGGCGCCACCGATCATTGCATCGCCGGCTAAGCGTATCGAAGCGTTCACGGGCGATCCGAATTTCATGACTTCGCTCGCGCGCGGGCTGGCGGTCATTCATGCCTTTCAGGAGCGCAAGCGCCACCTGACCATCGCGCAGATCAGCCACCGTACCGAGATTCCCCGTGCCGCCGTGCGCCGCTGCCTGCACACCCTGATGAAGCTGGGCTACGTGACCACCGACGGGCGGGTCTATTCGCTACTGCCCAAGGTGCTGACGCTGGGCCACGCCTATCTGTCCTCGACGCCCATGGCGGTCACTGCCCAGCCGATCCTCGACCGGCTCAGCGAGCAACTGCACGAAGCCTGCTCCATGGCCACGCTGGAGGGCGACGAGATTCTCTACATCGCCCGTTCGGCCACGCCGCAGCGGCTCATCTCCGTTGACCTCAGCGTGGGTAGCCGGCTGCCGGCGTATTGCACGTCCATGGGCCGCATCCTGCTTGCAGCCTTGGGAGATGCGGCGCTGGACGATTACCTGAGCCATGCCGACCTGCAGGTAAAGACCAGCCGCACCCTGCACACGGCGGAAGACCTGCGCGCCAATATCGAGGAGATTCGCCGTCAGGGGTGGGTAATCATCGATCAGGAGCTGGAAGTCAGCCTGCGCTCCATCGCTGTACCGCTCAAGGATTCTGCCGGCCAGGTGCTGGCAGCGCTGAATGTCGGTACCCACGTTGGCCGCGTTTCGCGACAGGAGCTGGAGAATCGTTTCCTGCCGATCCTGCTGGAAGCCAGCCATGAGCTGAGTACGCGGCTGTTTCAGTGACGTGAAAAACACTCCCGGGTGTCGCGGCGCTCGACCCCGGCTACGTGCGAGCAACCGTCGGAATGGCGGCCTGGGTCGAGCGAAGCGATACCAACGACATGACCGACACACGATCTCCCCGCCATACCCGGCCCGCGGTCTGCCCATTCAACAGGCTGATGATGGCTGGGGCCTGGGTTTGCCTTCGCTACACTCGGGCTGTCTTTCATTGGCCAGCAGGGCAGGTTGCGTATGCACAATCGCATGATGATCACGGGTGCCGGGTCCGGTTTGGGGCGTGAGATCGCGCTGCGTTGGGCCCGTGAGGGCTGGCGCCTGGCGCTGTCGGACGTCAACGATGCGGGGCTGGCTGAGACCCTGAAGCTGGTACGTAACGCCGGCGGGGAAGGTTTCACCCTACGCTGTGACGTGCGCGATTACAGCCAGCTCACCGCGTTCGCTCAGGCGTGCGAAGAGAAGCTGGGTGGCATCGATATCATCGTCAACAACGCCGGTGTCGCCTCGGGCGGCTTCTTCGCCGAGCTGTCCCTCGAAGACTGGGATTGGCAACTGGCGATCAACCTGATGGGCGTGGTGAAAGGCTGCAAAGCCTTCCTGCCGCTGCTCGAACGCAGCCAGGGGCGTATCGTCAACATCGCTTCGATGGCGGCACTGATGCAGGGGCCGGGCATGAGCAACTACAACGTCGCCAAAGCTGGCGTGGTGGCGTTGTCGGAGAGCCTGCTGGTCGAGCTCAAACCGCTGCAGGTTGGCGTGCACGTGGTGTGTCCGTCGTTCTTCCAGACCAACCTGCTCGATTCCTTCCGCGGCCCTACGCCTGCCATGAAGGCTCAGGTCGGCAAGCTGCTGGAGAGCTCGCCGATCAATGCCGAATTCATCGCCGATTACATCTTCCAGGCGGTGGCCGACGGGCAGTTCATGATCCTGCCCCACGAGCAGGGCCGCCAGGCCTGGGCGCTGAAACAGAAGAACCCGCAACTGCTCTATGACGAAATGACGCTCATGTGCGAAAAGATGCGCGCCAAGGCAACTGGTCACAGAGAATCCTGAAGCCCTACGCAACCGTACCGCCGCAACCCTGCAGGAGCCCGCTTGCAGGCGATGCGGTCTTAGCCGCCATGCAATGGCCAGCAATCGCCAGCAAGCTGGCTCCTACAAAGGACCAGCCCCTGCCGCCCGCGGCACCGCCATGTAGGGACCAGCCCCTGCCGCCCGCAGCACCGCCATGTAGGAGCCCGCTTGCGGGCGATGCGGTCGTAGCCGTTATGCAATCGTGCGCCATGGCCTCCAATGCCAGCAAGGATCAGCCCCTGTCGTCCACGGCACCGCCATGTAGGAGCCCGCTTGCGGGCGATGCGA
>NZ_JARVSV010000046.1:0-14700 GCF_030209025.1 Pseudomonas sp. MEJ086 | reverse complement strand
CGCGCCATGCGCGCGAACGATGGCGGTGACGCAGTCGCTGGCATGGCCAGCTCCCTCAGGGCGCGCCGGGTTGTTCAAGTAAGTGCTGCCAGCCTGTGGGAGCGCGCCATGCGCGCGAACGATGGCGGTGACGCAGTCGCTGGCTTGGCCAGCTGCCACTGGGCGCGCCGGGTTGTTCAAGTAAGTGCTGCCAGCCTGTGGGAGCGCGCCATGCGCGCGAACGATGTTGGGGATGCAGCCGCTGACATGGCCAGCGCCCTCAGGGCGCGGCGGGTTGTCCAAGTGCGTGCTGCCGACCTGTGGGAGCGCGCCATGCGCGCGAACGATGGTGGGGATGCAGCCGCTGACATGGCCAGCTCCCACAGGGCGCGGTGGGTTGTTCAAGTGCGTGCTGCCGGCCTGTAGGAGCGCGCCATGCGCGCGAACGATGGTGGTGACGCAGTCGCTGGCATGGCCAGCTGCCACGGTGCAGAAGGTCATGGTGCTCAATCGATCACCCTCCCTTTCAGGGCGAACAAGCCTTGCGGACGTTTCTGAATGAACAGAATGATCAGCGCGAGGATGAGGATCTTGCCGAGCACGGCGCCGATCTGTGGTTCCAGGATCTTGTTGGCGATGCCCAGGCCGAAGGCCGCCATGACGCTGCCGGCCAGTTGGCCGACGCCACCGAGTACCACCACCAGGAAGGAATCGATGATGTAGCTCTGGCCGAGATCCGGGCCGACGTTGCCGATCTGGCTGAGGGCCACGCCGCCCAGGCCGGCGATACCCGAGCCGAGACCGAAGGCCATCATGTCCACTCGGCCGGTGGGTACGCCGCAGCAGGCGGCCATGTTGCGGTTCTGGGTGACGGCGCGCACGTTGAGCCCCAGGCGGGTCTTGTTCAGCAGCAACCAGGTCAGCACCACCACGGCCAGGGCGAAGCCGATGATCACGATGCGGTTGTACGGCAGCACCAGGTTGGGCAGCACCTGGATGCCGCCGGACAGCCAGTAGGGGTTAGCCACCTCGACGTTCTGCGCACCGAACAGCACGCGCACCAGCTGGATCAGGATCAGGCTGATGCCCCAGGTGGCGAGCAGGGTTTCCAGTGGCCGGCCGTAGAGGTGACGAATCACCGTGCGCTCCAGCGCCATGCCGATGATGGCGGTCACGCAGAAAGCCACCGGCAGTGCCACCAGCGGGTAAAGCGCCAGGGCTTCGGGAGCGAAGCGCTGGAAGAGGATCTGCACCATGTAGGTGGAATAGGCACCGAGCATCAGCATCTCGCCGTGGGCCATGTTGATCACCCCGAGCAGGCCGAAGGTGATGGCCAGCCCAAGCGCGGCGAGCAACAGAATCGATCCCAGGCTCATGCCACTGAATGCCTGGCCGAGCAGCTCGCCGATCAGCAGCTTGCGCTTGACCTGAGCCAGGCTGGTTTCGGCGGCGGTGCGCACGGCTGCGTCGCTTTCCACGCCGGGCTCCAGCAGATTTTCCAGGCGGGTACGGGCCAGCGGCTCGCCGGTTTCACCGAGCAGGCGCACGGCAGCGAGGCGCACCGCAGGGTTGGCGTCGACCAGTTGCAGGTTGGCCAGGGCCAGGGTCAGGGCGTCGCGAATCACGTCGTCGTCCTCGCGGTCCAGCGTCTGGGCGAGCAGGGGCAACTGTGCCGGCTGGGCGCTCTTCTGCAACTGCACTGCAGCACTCAGCCGCTGTGCCGGCTCTTCGGCAAGCAACTGATGGCTGGCCTGGGCGTTGGCGATCAGGCCACGCAGGCGATTGTTCAGGCGCAATTTGCGCGGGTTGTCCACAGGGGATGCTTCACCCTCGGCAGCCTGGTAGCCGTCTCTGGTTTCGATGAACGCGGTCTTTTCGCTATCCGCAGCCACGCGGCCCTGCTGCAGTGCATCGAGCAGCGGCTGGCGCTTCGGGTCGGGCATGGCGGCCCAACTTTCCAGCAGCTTTGCCTGCTGTGCCGGGCTGGCGGCGACGAAATCGTCGGCCTCGCCCGCCTGAGCGACGAACGGCAGCAGGAGCAGCAGGCCTAGAAATAGTCGGACAAAGGTGTTGTGCATGGGGATGTCCTAGGTTGCCCGATAAAACCGGGGAACGTAGGAGCTGGCTTGCCAGCGATCGCTCTTGAGTAGTGAGTCGCTCTGAAGATCGATCGCCAGCAAGCTGGCTCCTACTGATAGCTGACGCGTCGGATCAGTTCGACTTCACCGGGGTGTCGCTTTTCTTGTCGTTGCCTTCGATGTAAGGGCTCCACGGCTGGGCGCGAACCGGGCCGTCGGTTTCCCAGACCACGGAGAACTGACCGTCGTCCTGGACTTCGCCGATCATCACCGGCTTGTGCAGGTGGTGATTCTTCTCGTCCATCTTCAGGGTGAAGCCGCTCGGTGCGGCGAACTCCTGGCCGGCCATGGCGGCACGCACCTTGTCGACGTCGGTGGTACCGGCCTTTTCGACGGCCTGGGCCCACATGTGGATGCCCACGTAGGTGGCTTCCATCGGGTCGTTGGTGACCACGGTGTCGGCGTTCGGCAGCTTCTTGGCCTTGGCGTAGGCTTTCCAGTCGGCGACGAATTTCTCGTTGACCGGGTTCTCCACCGACTGGAAGTAGTTCCATGCGGCCAGGTGGCCGACCAGCGGCTTGGTGTCGATACCGCGCAGTTCTTCTTCACCTACCGAGAAGGCCACCACCGGTACGTCGGTGGCTTCGATGCCCTGGTTGGCCAGTTCCTTGTAGAACGGCACGTTGGAGTCACCGTTGACGGTGGAAACCACCGCGGTCTTGCCGCCGGCGGAGAACTTCTTGATGTTGGCGACGATGGTCTGGTAATCGCTGTGGCCGAACGGCGTGTAGACCTCTTCGATGTCCTTGTCCTGAACGCCCTTGCTGTGCAGGAAGGCGCGCAGGATCTTGTTGGTGGTGCGCGGGTAGACGTAATCGGTGCCGAGCAGGAAGAAACGCTTGGCGGCGCCGCCGTCTTCGCTGAGCAGGTACTCCACCGCCGGGATCGCCTGCTGGTTCGGCGCTGCGCCAGTGTAGAACACGTTCGGCGACATTTCTTCGCCTTCGTACTGCACGGGGTAGAACAGCAGGCCATTGAGTTCTTCATAGACCGGCAGCACCGATTTACGCGATACCGACGTCCAGCAGCCGAAAGTCACCGCGACCTTGTCCTGGGTCAGCAACTGACGGCCACGCTCGGCGAACAGAGGCCAGTTGGAGGCCGGGTCGACCACCACCGCTTCGAGCTGCTTGCCGAGCACACCGCCCTTGGCGTTGATCTCGTCGATGGTCATCAGCGCCATGTCTTTGAGCGAGGTTTCCGAAATGGCCATGGTGCCGGACAGCGAGTGCAGGACGCCGACCTTGATGGTCTCGGCGGCCTGGATGCTCCAGCTCAGGCCCATGGCGACGATGGACGCGGAAAGGGTGAAGGCCTTGATCAGGCTGCGACGTTGCATAGGACGATCTCCATTGACTGACGAGTTTTATGTTGTTGGCAGTGGATCAAGGGACACCACATCAGCCCTGCGCCTGTACGGCCCGCTCGCGGGCGTTGTGCAGCATGTGCAGGGTGATCTTGCGCACTTCCGCCTTGCTGACCTCTATGTGGGTCTTCAGCAACAGCTGTGCTTCTTCGCAACGACGCGACAGGATCGCGCCGAGGATGCGTGCGTGCTCCTCGTAGGTGGCTTCCACCCGAGGCGTTTTGGTGAAGTCCAGGCGACGGACGATGCGAATTTTTTCGCTGATTTCGCGGTGCAGGCGAGCCATCTCGCGGTTGCCGGTGGCCTCCACCAGCTGGCAGTGGAAGCGTTCGTCGAGCAGCGACACTTCGCGGCCTTCTGGCGGGCGTTGCTCGGGCGGTGCCGTCCAGATGTGGCGCAGTTCTTCCAATTGTTCTGGCGTTTCACCCGCCGGGCGGTCGCACAGGCGCCGAACCGCCGCCAGCTCGAGCACGATGCGCACGTCGTAGAGCTCTTCGAAATGATGGAAGTCGAACGGTTTGACCTGCCAGCCGCTGCGGAAATACACCTCCAGGTAACCCTCGCGCTCCAGGCGATAGAGCGCCTGGCGCACCGGTGTGCGGCTGGCGGCCATGCGCTCGGCCACCTCACCTTCGCTGAAACGATCGCCCGGCAGCAGGCGGAACTCGGAAATGTCGTCCTTGAGCTGCCCGTAGATACGCTCTGCGAGGTTCTCCGGACGCTCCTTGCCGCGCTTGATCGGGTCGACCAGTTGCATGTCAGGCCGCCTCGCTCGGGTCGAGGATCAGCAGCACGTCGCCCGGGGTGACCGCCTTGCCCGGCTGGCAGCGCACGGCCTTGACAGTTCCCGCTGCCGGCGCGAGCACGGCCAGCTCCATCTTCATCGCCTCGACCACCAGCAACGGCGTACCGGCTTCGACATACTGGCCAGGCTCGACCAGCACCTTCCAGACGCTGCCGCACATGTCGGCGCTGACCACCTGACCATCGACGGCTTCGTCCTCCTCGCTGCTGGCAACGGGCGCGGCGTGGCTGTCGGCGTCGTCGTCGCGCCACAGCTGCACTTCGGCGTCGAAGGCCTGCTTCTGCAGTTGCTGGAAGCTGGCGATGCTGCTGGCGTTGTCGGCCAGGAAGCGCTGGTATTCGGCGAAATCGAAGGTGCTCTGCTCGATACGGATTTGCGCGCGGCCTTCACGGAAGGCGTCGCGGAATTCATCCAGCTCGGCTTCGCTGACCGGGTAGAAACGCACCTGATCGAAGAAGTGCAGCAGCCACGGCTGGCCGTTGGCGAACTGTGGGTTCTTCACGAACTTGTTCCAGATCGGCAGGGTACGGCCGACCAGCTGGTAGCCGCCGGGCGAGTCCATGCCGTAGATGCACATGTACATGCCGCCGATACCCACGGTGCCTTCGGCGGTGTAGGTACGTGCCGGGTTGTACTTGGAACTGAGCAGTCGGTGGCGCGGGTCGAGCGGCACGGCGCAGGGCGCGTCGAGGTAGACGTCGCCGAGGCCGAGGATCAGGTAGCTGGCCTCGAAGAGGATATCGCGCACGTCCTCGCGGGTGGCCAGGCCATTGGCGCGTTGGATGAAGTCGACGTTGTTCGGCAGCCACGGGGCCTGGCTGCGCACGGTCTCGCTGTAACGGGTGACGGCAGCGAGGATGGCGCTGTCTTCGAAGGCCATCGGCAGGTGAACGATGCGGGTCGGCACCTTGAGCGTGCTGACATCACCCAGCTCGCGCTCGAGGCGCAGCAGGTGATCGAGCAGCGCCTGTTGATGCAGCACGCGGCTGTCGTAACGCAGTTGCAGTGAGCGCACACCCGGCGCCAGCTCTTCGAGGCCCGCGAGCGGTGCTGCCTTGAGCGCTTCCATCAGCAGGTGCACACGCAGACGCAGCGCCAGGTCGAGCACGTTGTCGCCGTATTCGAGCAGGATGTAGGCATCGCCAGCCTGGCGGTAGACCGCGCGTGGGCGGCTGCCATCGGCTGGCAGCTCAGCCAGCACGGTGGCCGACACGGTGTCGCCCGGCTGCAGGCTAGGCGCCGGCAGCTGTACGGCGCTGACCGCGCTGAGCCGTTCGAGGCTGCCCAGTTGCGCCTGCTCCAGCGCCTGAGCCTGCTCGAAGCTGATCGGATGAAAACGCAGGGTGTCGCCTGGCTTGACCTGGCCGACTTTCCACAGCTCGGCCTTGGCGATGGTCACCGGGCAGACGAAGCCGCCCAGGCTCGGGCCGTCCTTGGTGAGAATCACCGGGAAGTCGCCGGTGAAGTTGATCGCGCCGATGGCGTATTCGCAGTCATGCACGTTGGACGGATGCAGGCCGGCTTCGCCGCCGTCGGCGCGGGTCCAGCTCGGCTTCGGCCCGGAGAGGCGCACGCCCAGGCGGTTGGAGTTGTAGTGCACCTGCCAGTCGGCGGCGAAGAACTGCTCGATCGCTTCGGGCGTGAAGAAGTCCGGCGCACCGTGGGGGCCATAGAGCACACCGATGTTCCAGGTCGTGCCGTACTCGGGAATCAGGCTGGTATCCAGCGCCTGGGGCTCGCTGACCGGCGCCGGCGTGGTGCAGGCGGGCAAATCCTGGGAGATGGCCAGCATGTCGGCGGTGCGCAGGGTGCGCCCGGCATGGCCGCCGAATTGGCCGAGGGCGAAGGTCGAGCGGCTGCCCAGATACACGGGCACATCGAAGCCGCCGCGCACGGCGAGGTAAGTACGGCAGCCACTTTGCGCGCGGCCGAGCTTGAGCACTTGACCTGCCTTGATGGCGATTGGCGCCCAATAGGGCACGCTCTCACCATCCAGCTCGGCCGGGCAGTCAGCACCGGCCAGGGCGATCAGCGCATCGCTGTGGAAGCGCAGGCTCGGGCCCTGCAGGGTGAACTCCAGCCCGGCAGCGCTCTGGTGGTTGCCGACGATGCGGTTGGCCAGGCGGAACGCGTAGTCGTCCATCGGCCCGGATGGCGGCACGCCGATGTCCCAGTAGCCGAGGCGACCGGGGAAATCCTGCACGCTGCTGTAAGTGTCGGGCTCCAGCACTTCGACCACCTGCGCCGCGTAGCTGAAGGTGTCGAGCAGGCGGGTCCAGATCTGTGCGGCGTGGAAGCGCGGCTCGGCAACTACCTGGCGCAGGTAGTCGAGGTTGCTGGCGATACCGTGCAGACGGGTTTCGCCCAGCGCTTTCTGTAGCTTGGCAATGGCCTCGTCGCGCGTGGCGGCGTGGACGATCAGTTTGGCGATCATCGGGTCGTAGAAGGCCGACACTTCGCTACCGGTACTGACCCAGCCATCGACACGGACGTCGTCCGGGAAGTGCACGTCGGTCAGCACGCCCGGGCTGGGCTGGAAGTTCTTCAGCGGGTCTTCGGCATAGATGCGCACTTCGATGGCCGCACCTTGCGGGGCGCGGCTCAGAGCGACCCAGTCCAGCTCGTCGCCTGCGGCCACGCGCAGCATGCACTCGATGAGATCCAGGCCGGTGACCATCTCGGTCACCGGGTGCTCGACCTGCAGGCGGGTGTTCACTTCGAGAAAGTAGAAATCGTCGCGAGCGGCGTCGTAGATGAACTCCACGGTGCCGGCACTGCGGTAGCTCACCGACTCGCCCAGCTCGACAGCAGCGGCATGCAGGCGCTCGCGGGTGGCTTGCGGCAGGTTCGGTGCCGGGGTTTCCTCGACCACCTTCTGGTTGCGCCGCTGCAGCGAGCAGTCGCGCTCTCCCAGGGCTGCCACGCGGCCTTTGCCATCACCGAATATCTGCACTTCGACATGACGCGCCTGGTCGACGAAGCGCTCGAGGAATACCCCCGAATCACTGAAGAACTGCTCGCCCATGCGCTTGACACCGTCATAGGCGCTGGCCAGGGCCACGGCGTCGGCGCAGCGGGTCAGGCCGATACCGCCGCCGCCCGCGGTGGTCTTGAGCATCACCGGGTAGCCGATGCCTTCGGCGGCCGCCAGGGCTTCGTCGAGGCTCTGCAGCAGGCCGGTGCCGGGCGCCATCGGCACCTGCGCGTCGGCGGCCAGCTCGCGAGCCCGGTGCTTGAGGCCGAACTCGCGGATCTGCGTCGGCGTCGGGCCGACGAAGGCGATGCCCGCGTTTTCACAGGCCTCGGCGAATTCGGCGCTTTCCGAGAGGAAGCCATAACCGGGATAGATCGCCTGGGCGCCAGTTTCCTTGGCGGCAGCGAGAATCTTGTCGATACGCAGGTAGCTGTCGGCAGCCTTGTCACCGCCCAGCGCCACGGCCACGTCGGCATCACGTACATGCTGGGCATTGCGGTCGGCGTCCGAGTACACCGCCACGCTCTTCACGCCGAGACGCTTGAGGGTGCGGATGGCGCGGACGGCGATCTCGCCACGGTTGGCGATCAGTACGGTATGGAACATCGGTTTGTTTCTCCAGGCAGATTCGGCGGCAGGTCGTTAGTCGCTCCCTCTCCTTTGCTGGAGAGGGCACTGCTCACTTCTTGGTGCTGGCGATAAAGGCGCGCCAGCCACCGAAACTGGTGATGTCTCGGGCATCGGCCAGCGCCCAGGGCTCGCAGATGAAACCCTTCACGCTGCGCCCGTCCGCCAGGGTCAGGTTGCCGATACCCAGCGGCGCGGGGATTTCGGCGACGAATTCGCCGAAGCGCGCCAGGGGGATGTCCCACAGCTCGACGATGATCGAGGTGCCGTCGCTGCTGCGCGCCAGGCCGGGTTTGGGCGGCACGGTGCCGGCCAGGGCGTAGAGGCGATAGTCCGGCGAGGTCAGGGTCTGCTCGACCAGCACCGCGTTGCGGGTGGTCAGCTGGAAGTTCAGCGGCATACCTGTCAGGTGTGCGCCTACCACGGCGACTCGCACGCTGCCGACAGGCACAGCCGTGGCCGGGGTTTGTGGCGGCAGCGTGCGACCGGTGGCGCCGAGTGGCAGCTCCACGCTGGCCTGCCAGCGCTTGCCGAAGGCCGCCAGGGCCAGATCATGCCAGGCGGGGGCGAGCAGGGTGATGCCGGCGGGCAAGCCGTCGTCGCGCAGGCCGGCGGGCAGTGCCAGAGCAGAAAGGTCGGCGAGGTTGGTGAAGTTGGTGTAGGTGCCGAACTGGCTGTTGAACAGCACCGGCTCCTGACGCATTTCGTCGAGGCTGCGAATGGTCGGAGACGTCGGCACCACCAGCGCGTCGAAACCTGCCAGCGTGTCATTGATCCTGCGGCTCAGTTCGGCGCGCAGGTACTCGGCCTTGTAGGCGTCGCAGGCGCTGTACTGGTGGCCGCTATCGACGATGCCGCGTACCACCGGATCGAGGTGCTCCGCTGCCACGCCTTCTACTGCGACGGTGCGCTCGGCGACCCATGGGCCGTAATACAGCTGCTCGGCGAGCTCACGGAAGGCGCTGAAGTCGATGGTCTTGAGGGTCACACCAAGGCTTTTCAGTTGCTCCAGCGCCTGCTCGAACACGGCCTGGGTCTGGGTATCGCCAAAGAACTCCAGGCTGTCCGGCACGGCGAAGGTCGGTGCGGACTTCATGCCGACAGGGGCGCTGTTGGGGTTGCGGCGCGAGTAGCCGTCCTCGGCGTCGTAACCGCCCGCGAGGCAGGCGACGGTTTCGGCGTCACCGACCGTGAGGGCGAACACCGAGATGCAATCCACGGTACGGCACGCCGGTACCAGGCCGGTATTCGGTAGCCAGCCCTTGGTCGGCTTGAGCCCGACGATATTGTTGAAGCCCGCTGGCACTCGGCCCGAGCCGGCCGTATCGGTACCCAGGGAGAACGGCACCAGGCCGCGTGCGACCACGCTGGCCGAGCCGGAGCTGGAACCGCCGCTGACGTACTGCGGATTGAAGCAGTTGGCGACCGCGCCGTGGGGCGAGCGGGTGCCGACCAGACCGGTAGCGAACTGATCGAGATTGGTCTTGCCGATAAGGATGGCCCCGGCGGCGCGCAGGCGCGCTACCACGGTGGCATCGGCCTCGGCGTCATAGGCGAATTCGGGGCAGGCGGCGGTGGTGGACCAGCCTGCGGCGTCGATGTTGTCCTTGATGGCGAACGGCACGCCGTACAGCGGCAGCTTGTCCTGCTGGCCTTCAGCCTTGTCGAGCAGGGCCTGCAGATGGCTCAACTGGGCGTCGAGCTGGGCAGCGCTGGCCAGGCAGATCCAGGCGTTGTCGTCACGGCTCAGTTGCGCGAGCAGGTCACGCAGCAGTTCCGCTGGTTGCGCGGCATCACGGTAAGCCTGTTGCCAGTCGGCGAGGGTAAAAGCGAAGGAGGCGTTGGACATGCTCTGAGATTCCATCTTGTATCCAAGTTGGAATTACTAGAGCAAGAGCGGTGCCAGTTTTTAACTAACTGATTTTTATTAATTTTATTTTATAAGGGGGGGGGTTAGGACTATTCCTGCACCGTAGCGGAGCCGCGCTGAAGCCTTTTGGTGCGCAGGCGACCGGTATGGTGTGAGATGGGATAAGGGGCAGGAATAAGGCGATAGCGGACCTTCGGTTTGGTGGGCTGAAGCCCACCCTACAGCCGCGCATCTAGCCGTAGGGTGGGCTTTAGCCCACCAATTGTCCCCCGACTACGAAAGGCTGCTATCGCCACTCACCAGCCGCTCAGCCCGTTCAGTAGCGCCCGGTAATCCCGCACGGCCTCGAACTCTTCGGTGTCCTTCACGCCCTTGCGGCTATCCGGCTCGAGGACCGCCAGCAAGTGCTTCACGCCGAAGCGTTGGGCGCTGCGCAGGATCGGCACGTTATCGTCGATGAACAGGCTGCGCGCCGGATCGAAGGGCAGGTCCTGCTGGAGGGCGAACCAGAACTGCGCGTCCTCCTTGGGGAAACCGTAATCATGGGAGCTGATCAGGCGGTCGAAGTAGGGCGCCAGTTCGATGCGTTCCAGCTTCAGGGACAGCGAGTCGCGGTGGGCGTTGGTGATCATCACCACCTGTTTGCCGGCCTGGCGGATGGCGGCGAGAAAGGTGTCGGCGTCCGGGCGCAGGGCGATCAGGTCGGCGACCTCACGCTTGAGGTCACGGATCGACAGGTTCAGTTCGCGGCTCCAGAAGTCCGTGCAGTACCAGTTCAGCTGGCCGGCGTGCTTGACGAACAACGGCTGCAGCTCGGCATCGGCCAGGGCACGGCTGACGCCATGGTGCTCGGCATAACGCTGCGGCAGGTGCTCGAGCCAGAAGTGATTGTCGAAATGCAGATCGAGCAGGGTGCCGTCCATGTCCAGCAGTACGGTGTCGATCTCGGACCAGGGCAGGTTCATGGCGGGGCAGCTCTCTAAGGTAGAAATGGGCGAACGGTGCTTGCTGGTCGTCAGTGCGCGCTTTTAGAGCGCAGACAATCCAGGCAGGCGCGGTATGATAACCGTTCCGGTCAGCCCAGCAGCAGGACTCACCCATGCGTCAGAAGCCCACCGTCATCGCCCGAGAAATCGTCGCCAGCAGCCGCCTGTTCCGTGTCGAGGAAATCCAGTTGCGCTTCAGCAACGGTGCCGAGCGCACATATGAACGGCTGGTCGGGCGAGGCACCGGGCACGGTGCGGTGATGATCGTGGCCATGGTGGATGACGAGCACGTCCTGCTGGTCGAAGAATATTGCGGCGGCACTGGCGACTACGAAATCTCCCTGCCCAAAGGATTGATCGAGCCGGACGAGGATGTACTCGATGCTGCCAATCGAGAATTGCAGGAAGAGGCCGGTTTCGGGGCCCGCAAGCTGGAGCATCTGACCGAGCTGAGCCTGTCTCCCGGCTACATGAGCCAGAAGATCCAGGTGGTACTGGCCCGCGACCTGTATCCACAAACGCTGCCCGGCGACGAACCGGAGCCATTGCGCGTGGATAAAGTCAGTCTGCGTGAGCTGTCCGCCCTGATTCAGCATCCGCAGTTCAGCGAAGGCCGCGCTCTGGCAGCCCTGTATCTGGTGCGCGATCTGCTGGAGCAGCGTGGGGAACTGAGCCGATGAGCCATCCGTTACTGCCTGCCGTGCTGGCGCTGGTGCAGCAGGCGGGGGCCGCCATTCTGCCGTTCTGGCGCCAGGGTGTTCAGGTGGTCGAGAAGGCCGATTCCTCGCCAGTGACCGCCGCCGATCTGGCCGCCCATCGCATCCTCGCCGATGGCCTGCAGGCGCTGGATGCGAGCATTCCCGTGCTGTCCGAAGAGGATGCCGATATTGCCCTGAGTGAACGTGCTCTCTGGGCGCGCTGGTGGCTGGTCGATCCACTGGATGGCACCAAGGAATTCATCGCCGACAGCGAGGAGTTCACCGTCAACGTGGCGTTGATCGAGGGTGGGCAGGTGGTGTTCGGGGTGGTCGGCATTCCTGCCTCGGGCGTTGTTTATTACGGCGGCAGCGGCCTGGGCGCCTGGCGCGCTGAGCCGGGTGAGGAGCCGCAGGCGATCGTCGTACGAGAAACCCCGGCCAGTGGTCTGACCGTGGTTGCCAGCCGCCGGCATGGCAGCGCCTTGCAGGAGCAATTGCTGGCTGCGCTGGTTGCGCGTTTTGGCGATATCGAGCGAGTCAGCGTCGGCAGTTCGCTGAAGTTTTGCCAACTGGCCGAAGGCAGCGCCGACTTCTATCCGCGCCTGGCACCCACTTCGCAGTGGGACACCGCTGCGGCGCAGGGCGTGCTGGAGGGGGCGGGTGGTGTGGTGCTGACGCTGCAGGGCGAGCCGCTGCGCTATGAGGCGAAGGAGTCGCTGCTCAACCCCTTCTTCCTGGCGTTGCCAGCTGACGTCGAGTGGCGCGCGGTGCTGGTCGAGCAAGCCAAGCGGCTCACCCCAGCTAATTAGCGCAACCCCGGCAACCGCCATTTGGCCAGCGCGAAAAGCGCGGCATGGCCACAACCGTTCGCGCCGGGGGCGACGCTCCTGCGGGGTTGTGGCGATGTGCTTCGTGTAGGAGCCGCGACCTCGCGGCGAATCGTCTGGCCGGCGCGAAAATCGCGGCATGGCCACAATCGTTCGCGCCGGGGGCGACGCTCCTGCGGGGATGGTGGCTTATGCCTCAGTCGAGCATGTCGCGGTAGCGATCATCCTGCTTGAACACCAGCGGCTGGGCGAAGCCCGGTACCTTGATCTGCTCGCTGCCGATATCGATCTGCGTGTCGTCGATCAGGTCGTTGCCGAAGTTGTAGATGATATCCAGCTGGCCCTTCATTGCCTGCTCGTCGTAGGCACGGGCATTCACGCGGGTCTGCTCGCGACGCTGCTGGTAGGCGCTGAACGCCGCTTCGCCATGACGCTTGCGCAGCATGCGCTCGACCACGTGGGGGGCGAGTACCACGGCGCTGGCGTTGTTGCCGCCAAAACCCTTGGAGTTGATGAAGCACACGTCCATGCGCTGGTCGTGACGGTCCACGTTGCTGATGCTCAGGTGCTGCTGGTGCACGTCCGCAGCCACTTCATCGATGGTCTTGATGCCAGGAATGATGCCGTACTTGAAGGTGCCCAGCGCGGAGATCACCTGGTCGCCACTGGCGGTTGCCAGGGAATGGCCGACGAACGCCTTGACCGCGGCCACCGGCCAGCTGTCGATGGCGAAAGCCGCTGCTACGCGATCCAGCAGTTCGGACTCGGTGACCCGGTTGGCCGGGGTGCTTGAACCGTGGGCATGTACGAAGCTGCGCTGACGCACGGCATCGACACCCAGTAGCTGCACGGCGCTGGCCACGGCCTTGGCGACGGTCAGGTAGTTGCCTGGGCCGGGCGCGGAAATGGATTTCTTGAAGCCGTCGGCGTTGATGAACACATCGGTGGCGGCGCCGTGGATGTCGGCACCCAGTTGCAGGGCCAGCTCATCGTCCATCAACACCACGAACTGGCAGGCTTCCGACAGGGTGAAGCCGCAGTTGTCGCCGAACGGGCGGCTGGCGCGACGGAAGTCGACGTCACCCTGGGCCGTGTCGGTCTTGCCTTCGATCAGGCGCAGGCCGTCTTCGGTGGCCAGTGCGCCCATAGCGCCATAGCCCTCGATGCACTCGGCGTTGATCGGCGCCTCGCTGTTGCCGACGATCACTACCCGCGCGGTGCCGGCATTGATCTGCTCGATGCCTTTCTGCAGGTTGTAGAGGAACGTGGCACAGGCGCCGGTGATGCTGCCGGTGGTGCCGACGCTGCCCAGCACATAGGCGTTGATGAAGTCAGCGGGCATGGTGTTCAGGCCCAGGGCCAGTTGCTTGGAGCTGACGCGATGGCCCTTGAGGCGCGACTGCATCAGGCCGCCGAAGCCGTTTTCGTCGAGCTGGCTCATGATGCTGCCGGCGAATACCGCGATTTCGTCCGGCGCTACCTGGTCGACGATGGTCTGCCAGGGCAGGCCGGTGGCGCGCAGGGCGTCGGTGACGCCGACCACGGCCATCTGCAGGCCGCGGGGATGGAAGCGCGAGTTGTACAGTTCGCCCGGCTCGAAGCCGGTTGGCAGCTGGCCCGCGGATTTCACCGGCAGGGCGCGGTAGCTGTCGACCTTGAATTCACAGGTGTCGTGCAGGGTGACGCGCACCTCGTTGCCATCGAGCTCGTCGACCGACCAGTTGGCTGGCAGTGGCTCGGGCAGCTGTTTGCGGGTACTGATGAAGGTCAGGCTGCCGCCTTCGCCGTTCAGGGCGATGCTCTTGTGCCAGTGGGCGGCGTCGGGGTCGAGGTGCTGTTTCTCGATGCGGCGCACCAGGGTGGAGGCCAGTACCTGCTCGGCATAGCGGCGCTCGATCTCCACGCCGGACAATGGCTCGCCGTCTTGGCTCTGATAGGCGCCGTCGACCACGCGTACCAGCTTGGTCATCACGGCCAGACCGATGAGGGTTTCGCGGCGTGCCTGTTCGTCCAGCGATTCGATCACCGTGCGGCGGAAACCGTGGTGGAAGGAGCTGCGGCCGGCGGCATTGTAGCCACCGAAACCGACGATCACAGGCAAACGAGACTTCACGCGGACACTCCTTCAACTAATTAGATCGGCATGCGGAACAGGCGCATACCGGGTCAGCGGATCGAGGCGAGGCGCGCATTTCTCGACGGAAAGGCGCCATGACGGCTATTCGGGTGCCTATGGTGACGCGATCCATGACCCACAAGTCACGACTTGATACAAGGTTACCCGTTATCGCGGGCGGCGGCACGAACCGGATGCGCATCGCCATAACGAAGAAGCCCGGCACTATGGCCGGGCTCTCGTTTTTACGCGCTAAGCGTCAGTTCATGCCCAGCCAGTTCGGCAGCCCCAGCGAGATGAACGGCACGTAGGTC
>NZ_JARVSV010000049.1:0-15331 GCF_030209025.1 Pseudomonas sp. MEJ086 | reverse complement strand
TCATAACCGCCATCGCGAGCAAGCTCGCTCCTACAGTCGGAATTGGGGGCAATCCCGGAAAGCCTGAACGTGCCTCCATCCGTAGGAGCCAGCTTGCTGGCGAGGCGATTTCTTGCGCGACACCGGGGTGAATTTCGCCACCACTGTCGCGAGCGAGCATTGTTAATGCGGGGTCGTCTGAACGCTCGCTGGTGGCCACAACCGGCAATCAGATAGATCGAAATGCGATTGACGCTGTCAGACGCTGACCCGGCTGCCGCAAGGCTGCGCAGCGAAGCTGTCTGCGCAGGCTGATTCGTGCCCGGAAGATGTCGATATAAGGAGAACGGGGATGACCCGAACCGACAAGGAACATTTCATCGGGCTCGAGTGGCTGCGTTTCATACTCGGCCTGTACATCGTGGTCTTCCATACCCTGCACAATTACGCAGAACAGAAGCTGCCGATCATCAAGCAGCTCAGCGGTGTCGGCTTCTTCGCCACCAGTACGTTCTTCGTGCTGTCCGGTTTTCTGCTCGCCCACGTGTACTGCAAGCGCGGTGAGCTGCGTGAGCCGGCGGTGAGTTTCTGGAGCCGGCGTTTCGCCAACCTCTATCCACTGCACATCTTTTCCCTGCTGCTGACCATCACGGTCATCTTCATCATCAGCAACCTGGGCATCCCGCCGGACGAGACCAAGGCCACCATCCGTTTCGTGGTGTACGACACCAACGAAGACATGACCGGGATCTCGCGCACTACCCTCGAACATTTCATGGGCAACGGCGAACTGGCACTCAATACGGTGCTGCAACTGTTCATGCTGCAGGCCTGGAACCCGTTCTACCTGACCTTCAATCCGCCACTGTGGTCGATCTCCACGCTGTTCTTCTTCTACCTCACCTTTCCCTTCGTGGCCCCACGCCTGGCGCGCCTGAAGCACAAGGTGCTGTGGCTGGGCGTGCTCACCCTGATCTACATGATTCCGCCGATTCTGGTGATTCTCAATGGTGACTACGGCATGCCGTTCACCGGCATCCTGCACCGCAACCCCCTGGTGCGCCTGCCGGAGTTCCTTGCCGGCATCCTCGCCTACGGCCTGTTCCGTGACATGCGCGACGCTGGCCGCTCGCCGGGCGGCGCAGGTATCGGCCTGATGATCGTCACGGTGCTGACCTGCTTCTTCGGCGCCGCCTGGTTGGTCGAGGGCGAGCAGTACTGGTATTACCTGCTGCACAACGGCCTGCTGCTGCCGTCGCAAATGATGCTGATCTACCTGTGCGCCCTGGCGCCATCGCCGACCAGTGAGCCGGTACGCCGCTGGTCGCAACGCCTGGGTGCAGCTTCGCTGCCGCTTTTCGTGTTGCACGTGCCGGCCTTCACCCTGTTCTCACGGTCGGAGAAGGTGCTCAGCGTGGCGTCGACCGAGTGCTTCGCCAACTGGGCGCAATGCGCCGTCCAGGCTGGTGAGCAAACCCTGTCGATCGCCTTCTACCCGCTGTTCCTGCTGCTCACCGTGATCCTCTGCGTCTGGGCCCAGGAGAACGCCGTGGTGCCGACCCGCAAGCAGCTCCTCAAGTTTCTGCCTGTGAAGCGCAGCACAGCCTGAGAACCTGCCCTGCCGCGTTGAAAACAGGCTCGGTTTGCTCAGTTACAGCTCGCAACCTCCGCACCCTCGCCTGTTCTTGCGGGGGCGCCCAGCCCTTGTATGGATCCAGCTCGCGAGGTCGTGAACAGGCTCAGAGCGAAGCGGCGGGAAATTCACAGGAATCATCTGCAACGATAACGGTCGGAAGGAGATGTTCGGCCGACCGTGCCGCTGTTTCTTACTGTTTCTGGAGGGATCCGTGATCCTCAAAACCGTCAAGGCATCTGTCCGTCACAGCATGCTTCCAGCCGCGCTGTGCCTGGCCTGCACCACTTCATTGTTCAGTACTCAGGTACTGGCGTTTTCACTCGATGACGTGGCTTCGGAAGCCAAGGAATTGTTGGACAAGCCTTACGCTGCTCCAGCCGTCAACCTGCCCAGTGAGCTGCGCACCCTGCCGTTCACCGACTACCAGAAGATCAAATCGCTCGAAGACAAGTACGAATGGGCCGACAGCAAAACCCCGTTCAAACTGAGTTTCTATCACCAGGGCATGCACTTCGACAGCCCGGTGAAAATCAACGAAGTGACCGCTACCAGCGTCAAGGAAATCAAGTACGACCCTGCGCGTTTCGATTTCGGTGACCTGAAGGTCGACAAGGATGCCGTCAAGAATCTCGGCTACGCCGGTTTCCGCGTGATGTACCCGATCAACGCCAAGGGCAAGTCCGACGAGATCATGAGCCTGCTCGGCGCCAGCTATTTCCGGGTGATCGGCAAGGATCAGGTGTACGGCGCCTCGGCCCGCGGCCTGGCCATCGACACCGCACTGCCGAGTGGTGAAGAGTTTCCGTATTTCCGCGAGTTCTGGATCGAGCGCCCCAAGCCGGAAGACAAGCATCTGGTGATCTTCGCGCTGCTCGACTCGCCGCGCGCCACCGGTGCCTATCGGTTCATCCTGCGCCCGGGCAAGGACTCGGTGGTCGACGTGCAGTCGCGAGTATTCCTGCGTGACAACGTCAACAAGCTGGGCATCGCCCCGCTCACCAGCATGTTCCTGTACGGCTCCAGTCAACGCTCCAGCAAACCCAACTACCGCCCTGCCCTGCACGACTCCAATGGCCTGGCGATCCATACCGGTAACGACGAGCACATCTGGCGCCCGCTGAACAACCCGCAGAACCTTGCAGTGAGCACCTTCGAAGTGGAGAACCCGAAAGGTTTCGGGCTGCTCCAGCGGGGTCGCGACTTCGCTCAATACGAAGACCTGGAAGACCGCTACGAGCAGCGTCCAAGCGCGTGGATCGAACCCAAGGGCGAATGGGGCAAGGGCAAGGTCGAGCTGGTGGAAATCCCCACCCCGGACGAAACCAACGACAACATCGTGGCGTTCTGGACACCTGACGAGCAGCCCAAACCGGGCGAACCGATGGAGTTCGATTACCGCATGCACTGGACCAAGGACGAACGCGCCCAACTTGGTGCGGAAACCGCCTGGGTCAAGCAGACCATGCGCAGTGCCGGCGAAGTCAAGCAGCCCAATCTGACCCGCAAGCTGGATGGCAGCATCGCCCTGCTGGTGGACTTCGAAGGCCCGGCACTGGCCAAACTCAAGTCCGATGCGGCGGTAACGTCCAACTTCAGCGTCAATGACAACGCCGAGTTGCTGGACAACGGCCTGCAGTACAACCCGTCCACCAAGGGCTGGCGCCTGACGCTGCGCTTCAAGGTCAAGGACCCCAAGAAAGCCGTGGAAATGCGCGCGGCTCTGGTCGAGGGTGACAAGACCCTCAGCGAAACCTGGAGCTATCAACTGCCACCCAATACGGTTACCGCCCCATGAAAACCACCGAGCAGTCCGCCCTGGACGAGTACCTGGACAGCCTGCCGCTGAGTGCAACCGAGCGTGAAGCACTGGCCGACTGCCGTGACTTCACCGAACTGCACGGCCGCCTCGGCGGCGCGCAGGCCGCGAGTGCCGAAGAGGCCGTCCACAAGTCGGCTGCCCGACGTATCGAACTGGGCGCCGGAGAACCACTGGAATCCACCGGCCTGCTGTCGCTGGATGCCGCCGGCCGACCGGTTCTGCGGGCAGCCCCGCCCCTCAACCGCACCAAGATGACACCCGAGCCGTGGCGCACCAACCTGCTGACCCGTGGCTTGCGCGCCCTGTTCGGCAAGAGCAACCCGCCCCGCCCGCCCAAACGCGAACTCGAGCCAGCACGCTGGCGCCGGGTCGGCTCGCTGCGTCGCTACGTGTTGCTGCTGCTGATGCTGGGCCAGACCGCCGTCGCTACCTGGTACATGAACAGCATCCTGCCCTATCAGGGCTGGGCGCTGATCAACCTGCAGGAAGTCATGGAGCAAGGCTGGCAGGAAAGCCTGCTGCAGGTACTGCCCTATGTGGTGCAGGGCAGTATTCTGGCCCTGTTCTCGCTGTTGTTCTGTTGGGTGTCGGCGGGTTTCTGGACGGCGCTGATGGGCTTCTGGGAATTGCTGCGTGGTTATGACCGCTACGGTATTTCCGGCAGCAGTGCCGGTGACGAGCCGATCGATGCCAAGGCGCGTACCGCGATCATCATGCCGATCTGCAACGAGGACGTGCCTCGCGTCTTCGCCGGCCTGCGCGCCACCTACGAGTCGGTGAAGGCCTCCGGCGAGCTCGACCAGTTCGACTTCTTCGTGCTCAGTGATACCGGCGACGCCGACATCGCCGTGGCCGAGCAGCGTGCCTGGCTGGAGCTGTGCCAGGAGACCAAGGGTTTCGGCAATATCTTCTACCGCCGTCGCCGCCGCCGCGTGAAGCGCAAGAGCGGCAACATCGACGACTTCTGCCGTCGCTGGGGCGGCGATTATCGCTACATGATCGTGCTCGATGCCGACAGCGTGATGAGCGGCGAATGCCTGACCAAACTGGTTCGGCTGATGGAGGCCAATCCCCAGGCCGGCATCATCCAGAGCTCGCCCAAGGCGGCGGGCATGAATACTCTGTACGCGCGCCTGCAGCAGTTCGCCACGCGCGCCTACGGCCCACTGTTCACTGCCGGCCTGCACTACTGGCAGCTGGGTGAATCCCACTACTGGGGCCACAACGCGATCATCCGCATGCAGCCATTCATCGAGCACTGCGCCCTGGCTCCGCTGCCGGGCACAGGCTCGTTCGCTGGCGCGATCATGTCCCACGACTTCGTCGAAGCGTCGCTGATGCGACGTGCAGGCTGGGGGGTGTGGATCGCCTACGACCTGGAAGGCAGCTACGAAGAGTTACCACCGAACCTGATCGACGAGTTGCAGCGCGACCGTCGCTGGTGCCACGGCAACCTGATGAACTTCCGTCTGTTTCTGGTCAAGGGCATGCACCCGGTGCACCGTGCGGTGTTCCTCACCGGGGTGATGTCCTACCTGTCGGCACCGCTGTGGTTCATGTTCCTGCTGCTCTCCACTGCCCTGCTGGCCATTCACACGCTGATGGAGCCGCAGTACTTCCTGGTACCTGGTCAGTTGTTCCCGGTGTGGCCAAGGTGGAACCCGGAAAAAGCCATCGCACTGTTCTCCACCACCCTGACCCTGCTGTTCCTGCCCAAGCTGCTGGCCGTGATCCTCATCTGGATCAAGGGCGCCAAAGCTTACGGCGGTGCGTTCAAGGCGACCCTGAGCATGCTGCTGGAGATGCTCTTCTCGGTGCTGCTGGCACCGGTGCGCATGCTGTTCCACACCATGTTCGTCAGCGCCGCGTTCCTGGGCTGGTCCGCCACCTGGAACTCACCGCAGCGTGACAACGGCATCACCACCTGGGGCGACGCCGTACGCCGCCATGGCTGGCAGGCCCTGCTGGGCGTGGGCTGGACAGCGGGCGTGGCGTGGCTCGACCCGAACTTCCTGTGGTGGCTGTCGCCGATCGTGGTGTCGCTGATGCTGTCGATTCCGGTGTCGGTGTTCTCCAGCCGCCTGAGCCTGGGGCTGCGCAGCAAGAAGGGCAACCTGTTCCTGATTCCCGAGGAGTCCAACCCGCCTCAGGAGCTGCTCTCCACCTATGCCTATACCCGGCATAATCGCGAGCATGCCATGGAAAACGGTTTCATCGAAGCCGTGCTGCGCCCCTTCCCCAATGCGCTGGCATGCGCCATGGCCACGGCTCGTCACGGCAACGCCGCGCTGATCGAACAGGCACGGCAACGTGCCCTCGGTGAAGCACTGGAACTGGGCCCCAAAAAGCTCGACGGCAAGAGCAAGCTGGCATTGCTCAGTGACCCGGTACTGCTCGCTCGCCTGCATGCGCAGTTGTGGCAGCAGGCCGAGCAGCACCCGCTGTGGCGCCACGCTTACAACCAGAGCACGCCCACCCAGGCGGATCGCGGCAACCTGGCGCTCAAGCTGCCCGAGGTTGGCGTAACCGCTCCTCTGGTCAACTGAGCGCAGGCATCCGCCACGCGCGCAACCAGCCCAGGCTGGCACGGGTATCGCCGTCTTCGAGGCGGTACTCGGCGCCCAGCCAGCCGCGGTACCCTCCCGCCTCCAGCGCCTGCCGCACCCTAGCGAAATCGACATCCCCACTGCCCGGCGCACCGCGCCCCGGACAGTCGGCGAATTGCACATGGCCGATTCGGCCAACCAGTGCTTCGACGGCCACCAGCGGATCGATACCCTGTCGCGCCATGTGATAGATATCCAGCTGAGCGCGGAAATTGCCGTGGTCGACCCGCTCCAGCAGTGCTTGCAGGTGTTCCGGCGTGTTGACCAGAAACCCCGGCATGTCGATGGGGTTGATCGCCTCGCTGACCACGCCGATCCCCAGCGTCTGGAACGCCTCTGACGCCTTGCGGATGTTGTTGCTCAAGGTGGTCAGCGCCTGCTCCCGCTCGAGCCCTGCAGCCAGCCGTCCGGACAGGACGTTGATGGACTGCGGTCGAACCATGGCGGCGTAGGTCAGCGCCTCCTGCAACGCTTCGTCGAACGCCGCCTGACGTGCAGGCACCGCCGCCAGCCCAGGCCCGCCAGCCATGAAGTCGCCAGCCGGAAAATTCATCAGCGCCAGCGGCATGCCCGCCCGTGCCAGTTCGTCCTTCAAGCGAAGCGCAGGGACTTCGTAGGGGAACTGGATTTCCACGCCCTCGAAACCCGCCGCAGCGGCGGCGACGATACGCTCGAGCAACGGCCGCTCGGTGAACAGCATCGTCAGGTTGGCGGATAGTTTCATGCACGACTCCAGACTGGTGCCAGCCGATGCACCGACCGGCCTCGAAATGAATGAACCAGCTCGCCACATAGCGGCGCTGGCGGCGATGAATCAGATGTGACAACGCAATCTGCAGCGCTTACAGACCATCCTTCTCGAGATGATCGAGATCTACCGGATCGCCACTGTGGGCACCCAGACGCTGGCGGATATCCTCGAACATCTGGTCGAACTCTTCATGCTCGTGACTGATCAGCACCACGCTGGTCGGCAAACCATGCTTGTGAGCCAGGCGGCTGACCACACTGGCGAAGTTGAAGGCGGTGTCACGGTGCAGCTCGAACGACTCGTCGAAAGCCGCTCCAGCGATTTCACCCTTGAGGGACATGTGCAGCATTGGCCCTTCGGCCGCATCCTGACGCACGTCGTAATGCAGGTCGATGGCATAGGTGGGTATCTCACCCACCGCCAGGCTGTTGCCGCGAAATAAATGGCCGGGCTCGAACATAAGTGGTCTCCTGAGCTGAAGGATTGCCGGAAACGTCAATCCGCTTCCGGGCTCCTGAGCATAGACACCTGGCCTCAGAGATGATCCCAGCCACCCTGCGAACCAAATCAGTGCATTAAAAGCACCAAAATGAATCACTAAAGCCGCTTTATCCGTCTTCGAAAACACCATTCCAGAGCGATTGAAACGCGCGTTCGAAGTCGACGCTACTTTTCGGCGCGCTCCTGCACCAGAACCCAGGGCGCAACGACCACAGCCCAAAGCGACGGATCACGGGTGAGCAGATCCTCGGCGCGTACATCGTTCAACAGCGCGACGCGCCCCGAATCCAGCCAGGCAGCGACGTCGTCGCGACGATTTTCGGCAACCGCCTCGGCCACCGCGATCAGGTCCTCATCGCTGTCGACCCACAGCAGCGAGCCGCGCGCGAAGAACGGTTGCAGCTCCTGCCAACGGATGGGGGCGGTTTCGCCGAGCAATTTGGCATAGAGGGTGCTTGGTTGTTCGTTCATGGCAGGTTCCATCGTGAAGGGTCGTATTTCTGACGGCCGCCATGATAACGACGGGCGACTGACAGGCAAGCCGTGTCAACCACCCGTCAGTCAGGAATCCGCCGTTTTTCTATACATTTCTTGCAATTACGCGACATTCCTACTCTTCTTCCTCGACTGCCGACTTTCCAAGGCGCAAATCAGCGCTCTACACTGTATCGGTACAGTTGCCGGGGGTATGGCCGGAAAAGTCGACTCCGGTTCTGCTGCTTTGGCTGCCAGAACTACAACAATGAACACAACGAGTGGAGCACTAATGAACAACGCTACTAAGCAGATTTCCAAGCTGTTCGCCGCTATGGCCCTGGCTGGCGCTGCCAGCTACTCGGTCGCCGCAGACACCATCAAGATCGCCATGGCTGGCCCGGTGACCGGTGCTGTTGCCCAGTACGGCGAGATGCAGTTCATCGGTGCCAAGATGGCCATCGAACAGATCAACAAGGCCGGTGGCGTCAACGGTGCTCAGCTCGAAGGCGTGGTCTACGACGACGCCTGCGATCCCAAGCAAGCCGTGGCCGTTGCCAACAAGATCGTCAACGATGGCGCCAAGTTCGTCGTTGGCCACCTGTGCTCCAGCTCCACTCAGCCGGCTTCGGACATTTACGAAGACGAAGGCATTCTGATGATCACTCCGGCCGCTACCAGCCCGGAAATCACCGCCCGTGGCTACGAGCTGATCTTCCGCACCATCGGCCTGGACAGCCTCCAGGGCCCGACCGCTGGCAACTTCATTGCCGACAAGATCAAGCCGAAGAACGTTGCCGTCATCCATGACAAGCAGCAGTACGGTGAAGGCATCGCCAGTGCGGTCAAGCAGACCCTGGAATCCAAAGGCGTGAAAGTCGGCGTGTTCGAAGGCATCAATGCCGGCGACAAGGACTTCTCCTCGCTGATCGCCAAGCTCAAGCAACAGGGCGTTGATTTCGTCTACTACGGCGGCTATCACCCAGAGCTGGGCCTGCTGCTGCGTCAGTCCAAGGAAAAAGGCCTCGACGTTCGCTTCATGGGTCCGGAAGGCGTAGGCAACAAGGAAATCTCGGCCATCGCTGGCCCGGCTTCCGAAGGCATGCTGGTCACCCTGCCGCAATCCTTCGACCAGGATCCGAAGAACAAGGCGCTGGTTGATGCGTTCAAGGCCAAGAACGAAGACCCAACCGGTCCATTCGTGTTCCCGGCCTACGCTGCCGTTCAGGTCATTGCCGGTGGTATCGAGAAAGCCGGCAGCACCGACACCGCCGAAGTAGCGGCCGCCCTGCGCGCCAACACCTTCGACACCCCGACCGGCACCCTTGGCTTCGACGAGAAGGGTGACCTGAAGGACTTCAACTTCGTGGTTTACGAATGGCACCAGGACGGCACCAAGTCCGAAGCCAAGTAAGTCCCCCCGCCTGAGCCTAAAGCCCACTGCACACGCAGTGGGCTTTGTTTATTGAAAGAATTCCGGTTTCGCGCTGCGCCACAAGCGCTGCCGTGCGCGACGACCCAGGAGTTAGGCAATGCCTGATCTTTATCACTACCTGCAACAGCTGCTCAACGGTCTTACCGTCGGCAGTACCTATGCCCTGATCGCCATCGGCTACACGATGGTCTACGGCATCATCGGCATGATCAACTTCGCCCATGGCGAGGTGTACATGATCGGTTCCTACGTCGCCTTCATCGCCATCACGCTGCTGGCCATGATGGGACTCGACAGCCTGCCCCTGATCATGATCTGCGCCTTCGCGGCGAGCATCATCGTCACCAGTGCTTTCGGTTACAGCATCGAACGGGTTGCCTACCGGCCGCTACGCGGCGGTAACCGGCTGATCCCGCTGATTTCCGCGATCGGCATGTCGATCTTCCTGCAGAACGCCGTCATGCTTTCCCAGGACTCGAAAGACAAGGCCATCACCAACCCGCTGCCGGGCAACTTCATCTTTGGCGAAAGCGCCATGAATGGCGTGGTGATCTCTTATATGCAGGTGCTGATCTTCGTGGTCACCTTCCTGACCATGATCGGCCTCACCCTGTTCATCTCCCGCTCCCGCCTGGGCCGCGCCTGCCGCGCCTGTGCCGAGGACCTGAAGATGGCCAACCTGCTCGGCATCAACACCAACAACATCATCGCCCTGACCTTCGTCATCGGCGCCGCACTGGCAGCCGTCGCCGCCGTGCTGCTGGGCATGCAATACGGCGTGATCAACCCGCACCTGGGCTTCCTCGCCGGCATCAAGGCGTTCACTGCCGCAGTACTCGGCGGCATCGGCAGCATCCCGGGGGCCGTGCTTGGCGGCCTGGTGCTGGGCGTTGCCGAAGCCTTCGGCGCCGATATCTTCGGTGATCAGTACAAGGATGTCGTCGCCTTCAGCCTGCTGGTACTGGTACTGCTGTTCCGCCCGACCGGTATCCTCGGCCGTCCGGAGGTTGAAAAGGTATGAGCAAGAACCTCAAGACCGCCCTGTTCAGCAGCATCCTTCTGCTGCTGATCTCCTACCCGATCCTCGGCCTCAAGCTCAGCGTCGTCGGCATCAGCCTGCAGGTGAGCGGCGCCAGCGCCAAGACCCTGTGGACTATCGGCATCGCCGCTGCGCTGCTGTTCGTCTGGCATCTGGTGCTGCGTGATCGCCTGCTCGGCGGTGACAGGCTCAAAGGTGTTCTGCCGGCCGTGCCGCAGAACCTGAAGGACTCGCTGACCCTGCCCAGCGTGCAGCGCTGGATCATGCTGGCGCTGTTCGTGGTGGCGTTGGCCTGGCCGTTCTTCGGCTCCCGCGCGGCGGTGGACATCGCCACGTTGATCCTCATCTACGTGATGCTGGGCATCGGCCTGAACATCGTGGTCGGGCTCGCCGGGCTGCTCGACCTGGGTTACGTCGGCTTCTACGCGGTGGGTGCCTACACCTATGCGCTGCTCGCCGAGTACGCAGGCTTCGGTTTCTGGACGGCATTGCCGATAGCCGGGCTGATGGCGGCCACCTTCGGCTGCTTGCTGGGCTTCCCGGTACTCAGGCTACGCGGTGACTATCTGGCCATCGTGACCCTGGGTTTCGGTGAGATCATCCGCATCATGCTGCGCAACCTCACCGACATCACCGGCGGCCCGAACGGCATCAGCTCGATTCCCAAGCCGGAACTGTTCGGCCTGTCGCTGGATCGTCGCGCACCGGATGGTGGCCAGACCCTGCATGACTTCCTCGGCATCGCCTACAACTCCACCTACAAGGTGATCTTTCTCTACCTGATCGCCCTGCTTCTGGTGCTGCTGGCCATCTTCGTGATCAACCGCCTGATGCGCATGCCGATCGGCCGCGCCTGGGAAGCCTTGCGCGAAGATGAAATCGCCTGCCGTGCCCTGGGCCTCAACCCGACCACGGTCAAGCTCTCGGCCTTCACCATCGGCGCCAGCTTCGCCGGTTTCGCCGGCAGCTTCTTCGCCGCCCGCCAGGGGCTGGTGACGCCGGAGTCGTTCACCTTCATCGAGTCGGCGATGATCCTCGCCATCGTCGTGCTGGGTGGCATGGGCTCGCAGCTCGGCATCATATTCGCGGCCATCGTGATGACCCTGTTGCAGGAGATGCGCGACTTCAACGAGTACCGCATGCTGATATTCGGTCTGACCATGATCGTGATGATGATCTGGCGTCCGCAGGGCCTCATGCCCATGCAGCGCCCACACCTGGAGTTGAAACAACGATGAGCCGCCCGATTCTAGAAGTGAGCGGCCTGTCCATGCGTTTTGGCGGCCTGCTGGCCGTCAACGGGGTCAGCCTCTCGGTCAATGAAAAACAGGTTGTGTCGATGATCGGCCCGAACGGTGCCGGCAAGACCACGGTGTTCAACTGCCTGACCGGTTTCTACAAACCGACCTCGGGCAGCATCCGCCTCAACGGCGAACAGATCGAAGGCCTGCCGGGCCACAAGATCGCTCGCAAGGGTGTGGTGCGTACCTTCCAGAACGTTCGCCTGTTCAAGGAAATGACCGCGGTGGAAAACCTGCTGGTCGCCCAGCACCGCCACATCAACACCAACTTCCTCTCCGGCCTGTTCAAGACCCCGGCGTTTCGCCGCAGTGAGCGCGAGGCCATGGATTACGCGGCGCATTGGCTGGAACAGGTCAACCTGACCGAATTCGCCAACCGCACCGCCGGTACCCTGGCCTACGGCCAGCAGCGCCGCCTGGAGATCGCCCGCTGCATGATGACCCGACCGAGCATCCTCATGCTCGACGAGCCGGCCGCTGGCCTCAACCCACGGGAAACCGACGACCTGAAAGCGCTGATCGGCGTGCTGCGTGACGAGCACAACGTGACCGTGCTGCTGATCGAACACGACATGAAGCTGGTCATGAGCATTTCCGACCATATCTTCGTGATCAACCAGGGCACGCCCCTGGCCGACGGCACGCCGGAGCAGATCCGCGACAATCCGGACGTGATCAAAGCCTACCTGGGGGAAGCGTAAATGCTGTATTTCGACAACGTTTCCACCTTCTACGGCAAGATCCAGGCGCTGCACGGGGTCAGCGTGGAAGTGCGCCAGGGTGAGATCGTGACCCTGATCGGTGCCAACGGCGCCGGCAAATCCACCCTGCTGATGACCCTTTGCGGCACTCCTCAGGCCACCAGCGGCAGCATCCGTTATCAGGGTGAAGAACTGGTCGGCATGGAAACCCCGCTGATCATGCGCAAGAGCATCGCCGTGGTGCCGGAAGGCCGCCGCGTGTTCGCGCGCCTGACCGTCGAGGAGAACCTCGCCATGGGCGGCTTCTTCGGCAGCAAGGCGGACAATCAGGAGCAACTGGACAAGGTGCTACACCTGTTCCCGCGCCTCAAGGAACGCCTTGTACAGCGCGCCGGCACCATGTCCGGTGGCGAACAGCAGATGCTCGCCATCGGCCGTGCGCTGATGAGCAAGCCCAAGCTGCTGCTGCTCGACGAGCCATCTCTGGGCCTGGCACCGATCATCATCCAGCAGATCTTCGACATCATCGAACAGCTGCGCAAGGACGGTGTGACCGTGTTCCTGGTCGAGCAGAACGCCAACCAGGCGCTCAAGCTGGCCGACCGTGGCTACGTACTGGAAAACGGCCGGATCGTCATGCAAGGCAGTGGTCATGATCTGTTGAACGATCCGAAGGTGCGTGACGCCTACCTGGGCGGCTAACAGGCTTTCGGAAACGATCCACGTTTTCGACACCCTGCTTGTCTTGCCGATGCCCTGCGGCCGCAATGGCCGCCGGGCAGATTTACCCTGAACGATGCCGGCGGCACTCCAGTCCCAATACTGAACGGACGAAAACAGGAGTAGCCCCCATGCTGAAGTTCCTCGGCAGCACCATCGGTATCATCTTCCTTATCGGCCTGCTGGTCGTGATCGGCATTTTCTCGCTGATTTTCTGATCGGCAGAACCTGCGAGCCGGGCGCCCTGCCCGGCTTTGTTCATGCCACGCGCATGACACGCCTCGCGGCGGTACAATGGGCATCTACTCGCTGACGATGTCCTGCCATGACCGAACCCTTACGCCTCTCCAAACGCCTGATCGAACTGACCGGCTGCTCGCGCCGCGAGGCCGAACTGTATATCGAAGGCGGCTGGGTCACGGTCGACGGCGAGGTGGTCGACGAACCTCAGCGCAAGGTGACCGACGAAACGGTGGCGCTGCTCCCGGATGCCGTCGCTGAACCTCTGGTACCGGTCACCCTGCTGCTGCACATCCCCAGCGGCCGTTTTCCCGAACGTGCAGCCGAAGAAATCGGCCCGGACAGCCGCTGGCCGGAAGACCGCTCCGAGCAGCGCACGCTGAAGGGTCACTTCACCAACCTGACGCCCTGTATCCCCCTGCAAGCGGGCGCCGACGGTCTGCATGTGCTGACTCAGGACTGGCGTATCGAGCGCAAGCTCAAGGACGACCTGAGCAAGCTGGAGCAGGAATACGTGGTCGAGGTCAGCGGTGAATTGTCGGATCGAGACCTCAAGCGACTCAATCACGGCCTGGTGTTCAACGGCACGCCGCTGGCGCCCTGCAAGGTCAGCTGGCAAAACGAGACCCGCCTGCGTTTCGCCCTGAAGAACCCACTGCCGGGTCAGTTGGTGTTCATGTGCAACAGCGTTGGCCTCAAGGTACTGGGCATGAAGCGCATCCGCATCGGCGCGGTACCGATGTCCAAGGTGCAACCGGGGCAGTGGCGCTATCTGGGCGCCAAAGAACGTTTCTAGGGACCCGTCGACGCCAGCTAGCGCGGCGTCGCAATCGGCTCCCAACCACTATTTTCCGGCCTCGCCATCTGGCGCGGGCCTCTCCAATCAGGAATCTTCATGCTCAATAATGATGTGCTGCGCAGCCTGCGCTACATGCTCGATGTCAGCGATGCACAACTGGCCGAGATCGTTCAGTTGGGTGGCAAAACGGTAACCGCTGAAGAAATCGCGGCGGTACTGAAGAAGGATGACGAGCCGGGCTATCAGGATTGCAGCGACGATCTGCTGGCCCATGCCCTCGATGGCCTGGTGTACTTCAAACGTGGCAAGGATGACAGCCGCCCGGCTCCGGCTCTGGAGCTGCCAGTCAGCAACAATCAGGTGCTGAAGAAGCTTCGCGTGGCTTTCGAGCTCAAGGAAGACGACGTGCATGCCATCATGCGCAGCGTCGATTTCCCCGTATCGAAACCGGAAATGAGCGCGCTGTTCCGCAAGCAGGGCACCAGTAACTATCGCGTCTGTGGCGATCAGTTCCTGCGCAACTTTCTCAAGGGCCTGACCCAGCGCCTGCGTGACTGACAGCCCATGAGCTACCAGGTTTCGCCCATCGGTCATGTGCGCTCCTGCTTCAAGGAGAAGTTCGCCATACCGCGCCAGCCGCAGCTGGCACCCGCTGCACGCGGCGTGCTTGAGCTGTGCCCGCCGTTCGATCAGGGCGATGCAGTGCAGGGCCTGGAGCAGGTCAGCCATGTCTGGCTGCTGTTTCTCTTCCACCAGGCGCTGGAAGACAAGCCCAGGCTCAAGGTGCGCCCTCCCCGTTTGGGCGGCAACCGTGCAATCGGCGTGTTCGCGACCCGGGCGACCCATCGCCCCAACGGGATCGGTCAATCGGTGGTGCGCCTGGATCGTGTCGAGAGCGGACGCCTGTGGTTGTCGGGCATCGACCTGCTCGACGGCACCCCGGTGCTCGACGTCAAACCCTACGTGCCCTATGCCGACTGCGTGCCCGATGCCCACAACCATATCGCTGCGCACGCTCCCGTGCGGATCGAGGTGCAATGGCAGGACAGCGCATTGGCCCAGGCCCACGAACACGGCCTGCGCCTCGACGAGCCACTGGTCAAGCTGATCGAACAGTGCCTGGCGCAGGACCCGCGCCCCGCCTACCAGCAGCCCCAGCCGGAGCGCCGCTACGGCGTGCGCCTGTGGGATGTCGAGGTGCATTGGCACTACCCACAACCCGGCTGCATTCGCGTGCTGGATGTCACCCTGCCGTAGGCGGACAGCTCGATCCGATTGGTGGGCTGAAGCCCACCCTACCCCAGTCCTGCGGTGAGGACGCCAAGTGCGC
>NZ_JARVSV010000055.1:0-15501 GCF_030209025.1 Pseudomonas sp. MEJ086 | reverse complement strand
ATACTTCGGAGCAGACGCGGGTCAGAGCAGCGGTCAGAGTGGTTTTACCGTGGTCAACGTGACCGATGGTGCCAACGTTGACGTGCGGTTTGTTACGTTCGAATTTTTCTTTAGCCACGACAATTAACTCCTAGCTTAAAGGGGCTGAATCAGCCTTGTTTTTTGGTTACAGACTCGACGATATGCGACGGAGCTGTGTTGTATTTCTTGAATTCCATGGAGTAGCTTGCGCGACCCTGAGACATGGAACGGACGTCGGTTGCGTAACCGAACATCTCACCCAGCGGAACTTCAGCACGGATCACCTTACCGGAGATCGTGTCTTCCATACCCAGGATCATGCCGCGACGGCGGTTGAGGTCGCCCATCACGTCACCCATGTAATCTTCAGGGGTAACAACTTCTACCGCCATGATCGGCTCGAGCAACTCACCACCGCCCTTCTGGGCCAGCTGCTTGGTCGCCATGGAAGCCGCCACCTTGAACGCCATCTCGTTGGAGTCGACGTCGTGGTAGGAACCATCGAACACGGTAGCCTTCAGGCCGATCAGCGGATAGCCGGCGACAACGCCGTTCTTCATCTGCTCTTCGATACCTTTCTGGATAGCCGGGATGTATTCCTTCGGAACCACACCACCCACAACCTCGTTCACGAATTGCAGACCTTCCTGACCTTCGTCAGCAGGAGCAAAACGGATCCAGCAATGGCCGAACTGACCACGACCACCGGACTGACGCACGAACTTGCCTTCGATTTCGCAATTCTTCGTGATGCGCTCACGATAGGAAACCTGAGGCTTGCCGATGTTGGCTTCGACGTTGAACTCGCGGCGCATACGGTCGACCAGGATGTCCAGGTGCAACTCGCCCATGCCGGAGATGATCGTCTGACCAGTCTCTTCGTCGGTCTTGACGCGGAAAGATGGGTCTTCCTGAGCGAGCTTGCCCAGAGCGATACCCATTTTTTCCTGGTCGTCCTTGGTCTTGGGCTCTACGGCAACCGAAATAACCGGCTCCGGGAAGTCCATACGAACGAGGATGATTGGCTTGTCAGCGTTGCACAGAGTCTCACCAGTGGTGACGTCCTTCATGCCGATCAGAGCAGCGATGTCGCCAGCGCGCACTTCTTTGATCTCTTCGCGGGCGTTTGCGTGCATCTGCACCATACGACCCACACGCTCTTTCTTGCCCTTGACCGAGTTGATCACGCCGTCGCCGGAGGCCAACACGCCCGAGTAAACGCGGACGAAGGTCAGAGTACCCACGAATGGGTCGGTAGCGATCTTGAACGCCAGAGCCGAGAACGGCTCGCTGTCATCGGCGTGACGCTCCATTTCCTCTTCCTCGTTATCTGGGTTGGAGCCCTTGATAGCAGGAATGTCGGTAGGAGCCGGCAGGAAGTCGATGACGGCGTCGAGAACCAGGGGAACGCCCTTGTTCTTGAAGGAAGAACCGCAAACGGCCAGAACGATCTCACCAGCGATGGTGCGCTGACGCAGAGCGAGCTTGATTTCGTCGTTGGTGAGTTCTTCACCTTCGAGGTACTTGTTCATCAGCTCTTCGTTGGCTTCGGCCGCAGCCTCGACCATGTTGCCGCGCCATTTTTCGGCGTCTGCCAGCAACTCGGCAGGGATTTCCTTGCGAACAGGAACCATACCCTTGTCGGAATCGTTCCAGTACACAGCTTGCATGTTGATCAGGTCGATCTGGCCCTGGAAGTTGTCTTCCGAACCGATAGCCAGTTGGATCGGCACCGGAGTGTGACCCAGACGCTGCTTGATCTGACCGATGACACGCAGGAAGTCAGCACCGGCACGGTCCATCTTGTTTACGTAAACAAGACGCGGAACGCCGTACTTGTTGGCTTGGCGCCATACGGTTTCCGACTGAGGCTCAACGCCCGAGGTACCGCAGAACACAACGACCGCGCCGTCGAGTACGCGCAGGGAACGCTCAACTTCAATGGTGAAGTCTACGTGCCCCGGGGTGTCGATGACGTTGAAACGGTGCTCGTCCTTGTACTGCTTCTCGGAGCCTTTCCAGAAGGCGGTGATAGCAGCGGAAGTAATGGTAATACCACGCTCCTGCTCCTGCACCATCCAGTCCGTGGTCGCGGCGCCATCATGCACCTCGCCCATTTTGTGGCTTTTGCCGGTGTAAAAAAGGACGCGCTCGGTGGTAGTGGTTTTACCAGCATCCACGTGAGCCACGATACCGATGTTACGGTAGCGATTAATCGGTGTAGTACGAGCCATAAAGCCCTCGCAAATTGAGTGACGCTAAAATTAGAAGCGGTAGTGCGAGAAAGCCTTGTTGGCTTCAGCCATACGGTGCACGTCTTCACGCTTCTTAACTGCAGCACCTTTGCCTTCTGCAGCATCCAACAGTTCACCTGCCAAGCGCAGGGCCATGGATTTCTCGCCGCGCTTACGGGCGAAATCCACCAACCAGCGCATGGCCAGGGCGTTACGACGGGACGGACGAACTTCGACCGGAACCTGGTAAGTAGCACCGCCTACACGGCGCGACTTCACTTCGACCAGCGGAGCGATGGCGTCGAGAGCTTTCTCGAAGATTTCCAGGGGATCGCTGTTCTTACGCTCTTTAACCTTGTCCAGGGCGCCATAAACGATACGCTCGGCAACGGCTTTCTTGCCGCTTTCCATCACGTGGTTCATGAACTTGGCCAGGATTTGGCTTCCGTATTTTGGATCGTCAAGCACTTCGCGCTTGGCTGCTACACGACGTCTTGGCATTTGATAAGCCCTCAAACGGTCTTCAGGTTAGCCCGGAACTGTAACCATCTGGTTACGCCCGACCTTACTCTTATCGACTCAATAAAATTAGAAACTGCATTCAGTACCGACGGCCGATCACTTCGGACGCTTGGTACCGTACTTCGAACGACCCTGGTTACGGCCTTTGACACCCGAGGTGTCCAGCGAGCCGCGAACGGTGTGATAACGCACACCTGGCAAGTCTTTTACACGACCGCCACGGATCAGCACGACGCTGTGCTCTTGCAGGTTGTGGCCTTCACCACCGATGTACGAGGAAACCTCGAAACCGTTGGTCAGGCGAACACGGCAAACTTTACGCAGTGCCGAGTTAGGTTTTTTCGGCGTGGTGGTATACACGCGAGTGCATACGCCACGACGCTGGGGGCAGTTCTGCAGCGCAGGTACGTCGGATTTCTCGACGATACGCTTGCGCGGCTGACGCACCAGCTGGTTGATAGTTGCCATCTACTAGCTCCACTGTCCGTCTTTCGACGCTATTTATTTACACCATAAATAAATGGCAGGGCTTATGCCCTGCCATATTTAGGGGTGCATGAGTCTAAAGAGACTAGCCCCCCCAGTCAAGACACGAGCCCCAACCGCCAGGCGGCCGGGGCACGTTCTCAATTTTCGCTGGAGTTCAACGCTTCGGTCAGCGCTGCTTCCACTTCGCTCGCGCTCACACGCACAGGCTTGTCAGCCTCGCGACGACGTTTGCGCTCGCTGTGGTAAGCAAGGCCGGTACCAGCCGGGATCAGACGACCCACGACCACGTTTTCCTTCAGGCCACGCAGGAAGTCGCGCTTGCCAGTAACCGCTGCCTCGGTGAGAACGCGAGTGGTTTCCTGGAAGGATGCCGCCGAGATGAACGACTCGGTGGACAGCGACGCCTTGGTGATACCCAGCAGAACGCGAGTGTACTTGGCGATGAACTTGTCTTCTTCGGCCAGGCGCTCGTTCTCACCCAGAACCTGAGTGAGCTCCATCTGGTCGCCTTTGATGAAGGTGGAATCACCCGACTCGGCGATCTCGACCTTGCGCAGCATCTGGCGCAGGATGGTCTCGATGTGTTTGTCGTTGATCTTCACGCCTTGCAGACGGTAAACGTCCTGGATTTCGTTGACGATGTACTTGGCCAGCGCGCTCACGCCCAGCAGACGCAGAATGTCGTGCGGATCGCTCGGACCGTCGGAGATGACTTCACCCTTGTTGACCTGCTCACCTTCGAACACGTTCAGGTGGCGCCATTTCGGGATCAGCTCTTCGTACGGATCGCTGCCATCGGTCGGCGTGATGACCAGACGGCGCTTGCCCTTGGTCTCCTTGCCGAACGCGATGGTGCCGCTGATTTCAGCCAGAATCGAGGCTTCTTTCGGACGACGCGCTTCGAACAGGTCGGCAACGCGCGGCAGACCACCGGTGATGTCACGGGTCTTCGACGTTTCCTGCGGGATACGGGCGATAACGTCACCGACCGCAACCTGCGCACCGTCGGCAACACCGACCAGGGCGTTGGCGGGCAGGAAGTACTGCGCCGGCACGTCAGTACCTGGCAGCATCAGATCCTTGCCACTTGCATCGACCAGTTTAACGGCAGGACGGATGTCCTTGCCGGCAGCCGGACGGTCCTTGGCATCGAGCACTTCGATGTTGGTCAGACCGGTCAGTTCGTCGGTCTGACGCTTGATGGTGATACCTTCCTCCATACCCACGAAGGTGACGGTACCTTTCATCTCGGTAACGATCGGGTGGGTGTGCGGGTCCCACTTGGCGACGATGGCGCCAGCGTCGACCTTGTCACCTTCCTTGACGGAGATGACCGCACCGTAAGGCAGCTTGTAGCGCTCGCGCTCACGACCGAACTCGTCGGCGATAGCCAGCTCACCGGAACGCGATACCGCGATCAGGTTGCCGTCCAGACGCTCGACGTGCTTCAGGTTGTGCAGACGAACCGCACCGCCGTTCTTCACCTGGACGCTGTCGGCAGCCGAGGTCCGGCTTGCCGCACCACCGATGTGGAACGTACGCATGGTCAGCTGGGTACCCGGCTCACCGATCGACTGTGCAGCGATGACGCCGACGGCTTCACCGATGTTGATCTGATGACCACGAGCCAGGTCACGACCGTAGCACTTGGCGCAGATGCCGTAGCGGGTTTCACAGCTGATCGGCGAACGCACGACCACTTCGTCGATGCTGTTCAGCTCGATGAACTCGACCCACTGCTCGTCGACCAGGGTACCGGCCGGAACGATGACTTCTTCGGTGCCAGGCTTGAACACGTCACGGGCAATGACACGACCCAGAACGCGCTCACCGAGCGGCTCGACCACGTCGCCGCCTTCGATGTGCGGAGTCATGTACAGACCCTGCTCGGTGCCGCAATCGATCTCGGTCACTACCAGATCCTGGGCCACGTCGACGAGACGACGAGTCAGGTAACCGGAGTTCGCGGTCTTCAGTGCGGTATCCGCCAGACCTTTACGTGCACCGTGAGTGGAGATGAAGTACTGCAGTACCGACAGACCTTCACGGAAGTTCGCGGTGATCGGCGTCTCGATGATCGAGCCGTCCGGCTTGGCCATCAGACCACGCATACCAGCCAGCTGACGGATCTGCGCGGCGGAACCACGAGCACCGGAGTCGGCCATCATGTACATGGAGTTGAAGGACTCCTGATCGACTTCGTTTCCGTCGCGGTCGATGACCTTCTCTTTCGAGAGGTTCGACATCATCGCCTTGGAAACTTCATCGTTGGCCTTCGACCACAGGTCGATCACCTTGTTGTACTTCTCGCCCTGGGTTACAAGGCCGGAGGCGTACTGCGATTCGATTTCCTTCACTTCCTCGGTAGCGGCGTCGATGATGCGCGCCTTCTCGTCCGGAATGACGAAGTCGTTCACGCCGATCGACACACCAGAAATGGTCGAATAGGCGAAACCGGTGTACATCAGCTGGTCAGCGAAGATCACGGTGTCCTTCAGACCAACGGTGCGGTAGCACTGGTTGATCAGACGGGAGATCGCCTTCTTCTTCATCGACTGGTTGACCACGTCGTACGACAGGCCAGCAGGCACAACCTGGAACAGCAGCGCACGGCCGACAGTGGTGTCGACGATACGGGTGTTCTTGGTGATGGTGCCGTCACGGTCTTTGATGACTTCGTTGATACGCACTTTCACACGGGCGTGCAGGGACGCTTCGCCGGCGCGGAATACGCGGTCGACTTCCTGCAGGTCGGCGAACACGCGACCTTCGCCTTTGGCGTTGATGGCCTCACGGGTCATGTAGTACAGACCCAGTACAACGTCCTGGGACGGAACGATGATCGGCTCACCGTTGGCAGGCGACAGGATGTTGTTGGTCGACATCATCAGCGCGCGCGCTTCGAGCTGGGCTTCCAGCGTCAGCGGCACGTGAACGGCCATCTGGTCACCGTCGAAGTCGGCGTTGTACGCGGCGCAGACCAGCGGGTGCAGCTGAATGGCCTTACCTTCGATCAGTACCGGCTCGAACGCCTGGATGCCCAGACGGTGGAGAGTCGGTGCACGGTTGAGCAGTACGGGGTGTTCGCGAATCACTTCGGCGAGAACGTCCCACACCTCTGGCAGCTCGCGCTCGACCATCTTCTTGGCGGCCTTGATGGTGGTCGCCAGACCACGCATTTCCAGCTTGCCGAAAATGAACGGCTTGAACAGCTCGAGGGCCATCTTCTTCGGCAGACCGCACTGGTGCAGACGCAGTGCCGGGCCAACGGTAATTACCGAACGGCCGGAGTAGTCGACGCGCTTGCCGAGCAAGTTCTGACGGAAACGACCCTGCTTACCCTTGATCATGTCAGCCAGGGATTTCAGAGGACGCTTGTTCGAGCCCGTGATGGCGCGACCGCGACGACCGTTGTCGAGCAGTGCGTCGACAGCTTCCTGCAGCATGCGCTTTTCGTTGCGCACGATGATGTCGGGAGCCGAGAGGTCGAGCAGACGCTTCAGACGGTTGTTACGGTTGATGACACGGCGATACAGGTCGTTCAGGTCGGAGGTGGCGAAACGACCACCATCCAGAGGAACGAGCGGACGCAGGTCTGGCGGCAGAACCGGCAGAACGGTCAGCACCATCCACTCTGGCAGGTTGCCGGAACCCTGGAAGGCTTCCATCAACTTCAGACGCTTGGACAGCTTCTTGATCTTGGTTTCCGAGTTGGTCTGCGGAATTTCTTCGCGCAGGCGGCCGATCTCGTGCTCCAGGTCGATAGCGTGCAGCAGCTCGCGAACGGCCTCTGCGCCCATACGGGCGTCGAAGTCGTCACCGAACTCTTCCAGCGCTTCGAAGTACTGCTCGTCATTGAGCAGCTGACCCTTCTCGAGGGTGGTCATGCCCGGATCGATAACGACGTAGCTCTCGAAATAGAGAACGCGCTCGATATCACGCAGGGTCATGTCCATCAGCAGGCCGATACGGCTCGGCAGGGACTTCAGGAACCAGATGTGGGCAACTGGAGATGCCAGCTCGATGTGCGCCATGCGCTCACGACGAACCTTGGCCAGAGCGACTTCAACACCGCACTTCTCGCAGATCACACCACGATGCTTGAGGCGCTTGTACTTACCGCACAGGCACTCGTAATCCTTTACCGGGCCAAAGATCTTGGCGCAGAACAGGCCGTCACGCTCAGGCTTGAACGTACGGTAGTTGATGGTTTCCGGCTTTTTAACTTCACCGAACGACCACGAACGGATCATCTCAGGCGAAGCAAGGCCGATGCGAATGGCATCGAACTCTTCGACTTGACCCTGGTTTTTCAGCAAATTCAGTAGGTCTTTCAAGGCCTTTCCTCCTGGCGGAGCAGGCAGCGGGCATATTGCCCCGCTGCCGATTCACGTCGTGTTATTCGGTTTCCAGATCGATATCGATACCGAGCGAACGGATCTCTTTGATCAACACGTTGAAGGACTCGGGCATGCCCGGCTCCATGCGGTGATCGCCATCCACGATGTTCTTGTACATCTTGGTACGGCCGTTCACGTCGTCCGACTTGACGGTCAACATTTCCTGCAGGGTGTAGGCGGCGCCGTAAGCTTCCAGAGCCCAGACCTCCATCTCCCCGAAGCGCTGACCACCGAACTGCGCCTTACCACCCAGCGGCTGCTGAGTAACCAGGCTGTAGGAACCGGTAGAACGAGCGTGCATCTTGTCGTCCACCAGGTGGTTCAGTTTCAGCATGTACATGTAACCGACCGTGGTCGGGCGCTCGAACTGGTTGCCGGTACGGCCGTCGATCAGGCGCATCTGGCCGCTTTCCGGCAGATCTGCCAGCTTCAGCATGGCCTTGATTTCGCTTTCCTTGGCACCGTCGAACACCGGGGTAGCCATCGGCACGCCTTTGCGCAGGTTGTTGGCCAGGGCCAGCACTTCCTGATCGCTCAGCTCGTCGAGGTTCTCCTGACGCCCACCGATCTCGTTGTAGATCTCGTTGAGGAACTTGCGCAGATCAGCGATCTTGCGCTGCTCTTCGAGCATCAGGTTGATCTTCTCGCCCAGGCCCTTGGCCGCGAGGCCGAGGTGAGTTTCGAGGATCTGACCGACGTTCATACGAGACGGTACGCCGAGCGGGTTGAGGACGATGTCGACCGGCGTGCCATGCACGTCATGCGGCATGTCTTCGACCGGCATGATCACCGAGACCACACCCTTGTTACCGTGACGACCCGCCATCTTGTCACCCGGCTGGATGCGACGGCGGATGGCCAGGTAGACCTTGACGATCTTCAGTACGCCCGGAGCCAGGTCATCGCCCTGCTGCAGCTTGCGCTTCTTGTCTTCGAACTTGTCGTCGAGCAGCTGACGGCGGTCGGAGATGTAGGCCTGAGCCTTTTCCAACTGCTCGTTCAGTGCGTCTTCAGCCATCCGCAGCTTGAACCACTGGCCACGCTCCAGACCGTCGAGCACTTCGTCAGTGATCGCAGCACCTTTCTTCAGGCCGGCGCCGCCTTCGGCGACCTTGCCAACCAGAGCGGCACGCAGACGCTCGAAGGTCGCGCCTTCGACGATGCGGAACTCTTCGTTCAGGTCCTTGCGGATCTCGTCCAGCTGGCTCTTCTCGATCGACAGAGCACGCGCATCGCGCTCGACGCCGTCACGGGTGAAGACCTGTACGTCGATGACAGTACCTTTGGTACCGGTCGGCACGCGCAGGGAGGTGTCCTTAACGTCGCTGGCCTTCTCGCCGAAGATCGCGCGCAGCAGCTTCTCTTCCGGCGTCAGCTGGGTTTCGCCCTTCGGCGTGACCTTGCCGACCAGAATGTCGCCAGGGCCGACTTCAGCGCCCACGTAGACGATACCGGCTTCGTCGAGCTTGTTCAGTGCAGCTTCACCCACGTTCGGGATGTCCGCAGAGATTTCCTCTGGGCCGAGCTTGGTGTCACGTGCCACACAGGTCAGTTCCTGGATGTGGATCGTGGTGAAGCGGTCTTCCTGAACCACGCGCTCGGAGAGCAGGATGGAGTCTTCGAAGTTGTAACCGTTCCAGGGCATGAACGCGACGCGCATGTTCTGACCCAGTGCCAGCTCACCCATGTCGGTGGACGGGCCGTCGGCCATGATGTCGCCACGCGCGACCACATCACCTTTCTGCACCAGCGGACGCTGGTTGATGCAGGTGTTCTGGTTGGAGCGGGTGTATTTGGTCAGGTTGTAGATGTCCACACCGGCTTCACCGGTTTCGACTTCATCGTTGGCAACGCGGACCACGATACGGCTGGCATCGACGGAGTCGATCACACCACCGCGACGCGCCACGACGCAGACGCCGGAGTCACGGGCGACGTTGCGCTCCATGCCGGTACCGACCAGCGGCTTGTCCGAACGCAGGGTCGGAACAGCCTGACGCTGCATGTTCGAGCCCATGAGTGCACGGTTGGCGTCGTCGTGCTCGAGGAACGGGATCAGCGAGGCAGCGACGGAAACGACCTGCTTCGGCGATACGTCCATCAGCGTGACGTCTTCCGGCGCCTTCACGGTGAACTCGTTGAGGTGACGCACGGCTACCAGCTCGTCGATCAGCTGACCCTTGTCGTTCAGGGTCGCGGATGCCTGGGCGATAACGTGATCGGCCTCTTCGATGGCAGACAGGAACACGATCTCGTCGGTGACCTTGCCTTCCTGCACGACGCGGTACGGGCTTTCCAGGAAGCCGTACTGGTTGGTGCGGGCATAGGCTGCCAGGGAGTTGATCAGACCGATGTTCGGGCCTTCCGGCGTTTCGATCGGGCACACACGGCCGTAGTGGGTCGGGTGTACGTCACGGACTTCGAAGCCTGCGCGCTCACGGGTCAGACCGCCCGGGCCGAGTGCGGAAACGCGGCGCTTGTGGGTGATCTCGGAGAGCGGGTTGTTCTGGTCCATGAACTGCGACAGCTGGCTGGAACCGAAGAACTCCTTCACCGCAGCCGCGACCGGCTTGGCGTTGATCAGATCCTGCGGCATCAGGCCTTCGCTTTCGGCCATCGACAGACGTTCCTTGACCGCACGCTCGACGCGCACCAGGCCAACGCGGAACTGGTTCTCGGCCATCTCGCCGACGCAACGTACACGGCGGTTACCCAGGTGGTCGATGTCATCGACGATACCTTTGCCGTTACGGATGTCGACCAGCGTCTTGAGAACTTCGACGATGTCTTCGCGGCTCAACACACCCGAACCTTCGATCTCGGTACGACCGATACGACGGTTGAACTTCATGCGGCCTACGGCGGACAGGTCGTAACGCTCGGCACTGAAGAACAGGTTGTTGAACAACGTTTCGGCAGCATCCTTTGTAGGTGGCTCGCCAGGACGCATCATGCGGTAGATTTCGACCAGCGCTTCGAGCTGATTGGTGGTGCTGTCGATCTTCAGCGTGTCGCTGATGAAAGGACCACAGTCGATGTCGTTGGTGTACAGCGTCTCGATGCGGACGACCTGAGCCTTGGCGATCTTGGCCAGCAGCTCGACCGACAGCTCGGTGTTGCACTCGCTGAGAATTTCACCGGTAGCCGGGTGCACGATCGCCTTGGCGGTGGTGCGGCCGATCAGGTAATCGAACGGTACGTCCAGTTCCTTGATGCCAGCCTTGTCCAACTGATTGATGTGGCGAGCGGTAATACGACGACCCTGCTCGACGATCACCTTGCCGTTGCCGTCCAGGATGTCCTGGCTGGCGATCTCGCCTCGCAGGCGCTGCGGTACGAGCTCCAGGCTCAGGCCTTCGCCTTTCACGTGGAAAACGTTGGTGGTGTAGAAGGCATCGAGCACTTCTTCAGTGCTGTAGCCCAGCGCGCGCAGCAGTACCGAGGCCGGCAGTTTGCGGCGACGGTCGATACGTACGAATACGGCGTCCTTCGGATCGAACTCGAAGTCCAACCACGAACCGCGGTAAGGGATGATGCGCGCGGAGTACAGCAGCTTGCCCGAGCTGTGAGTCTTGCCACGGTCGTGGTCGAAGAACACACCTGGGGAACGGTGCAGCTGGGAAACGATCACTCGCTCGGTACCGTTGATGACGAAGGTACCGTTCTCGGTCATGAGCGGAATTTCGCCCATGTACACTTCCTGCTCCTTGATGTCCTTGATCGCTTTGTTCGACGATTCTTTGTCGAAAATGATCAGGCGCACTTTCACGCGCAGCGGGACGGCGAAGGTCACGCCACGCAGCACGCACTCCTTGACGTCGAACGCCGGCTCGCCCAGGCGATAACCGACGTATTCCAGAGCAGCGTTGCCGGAGTAGCTGATGATCGGGAATACAGATTTGAAGGCCGCATGCAGGCCGATGTCGCGGAACTGTTCCTTGCTCGCGCCTTGCTGCAGGAATTCGCGGTACGAATCCAGCTGGATGGCCAGGAGGTAAGGCACATCCATGACATCCGGCAACTTGCTAAAGTCCTTGCGGATACGTTTTTTCTCAGTGTATGAGTAAGCCATCAGCGTTCCCCAGCTTGGTCACCTGCTTATTTGGCTTCTCCGACGGGAGCAGCCAGAAACTCGTGCAAACCCTAGGTTTGCTCCACCTCGTTGGTGGGTCTTTCACGTTCCAAGCCTGGGCCAGTGAACAGCCGAGTCAGAACGGAAAAAGGCCGGTGGCAAGAGCCACCAGCCGTCAGCCTTATGCGAGTCGCGCGGGCTGTAGACGCAAGGTCGTCGCTTACTTGAGCTCGACTTTGGCGCCTGCTTCTTCCAGAGCTTTCTTGGCAGCTTCGGCTTCGTCTTTCGACACGCCTTCTTTGACCACGCCAGGAGCGCCGTCAACAACTGCTTTAGCTTCTTTCAGACCCAGGCCGGTCAGTTCGCGAACGGCCTTGATGACGTTCACTTTCTTCTCGCCGGCTTCGGTCAGGATGACGTTGAACTCGGTTTGCTCTTCGACAACAGCGGCAGCAGCAGCTGGGCCAGCGGCAGCAACAGCGGCGGTAACGCCGAAGGTGTCTTCCATTGCCTTGATCAGTTCAACAACTTCCAGAACGGTTTTCTGGCCAATTGCTTCGATGATTTGTTCGTTAGTCAGAGACATGACTTAAATCCTGTATGTGAATGGCAGCCTACGCGGCCATCAAAATAAATGACGTTGAAAAGAAACCACGATGCCTTAGGCAGCGGTGGCTTCTTTTTGGTCGCGAATGGCCGCCAGAGTACGAGCCAGCTTGCTGGTAGCGCCTTGAATCACGCTCATCAGTTTCGCGATAGCTTCGTCGCGAGTTGGCAGGGAAGCCAACACGTCGATCTCGTTTGCTGCGAGGAACTTGCCCTCGAACGCAGCTGCCTTGATCTCGAACTTGTCCTGACCCTTGGCGAACTCTTTGAAAATACGAGCAGCAGCGCCCGGATGTTCCTTGGAGAATGCAATCAGGGTCGGGCCTTTGAACACGTCGTTGAGAACCGAATACTCGGTGCCTTCAACGGCGCGCTTGAGCAGGGTGTTACGTACAACACGTACGTATACGCCAGCTTCGCGGGCCTCTTTACGGAGTCCGGTCATAGCGCTTACTGTCACACCACGGGCATCAGCCACGACAGCGGACAGAGCTACTTGGGCAGCCTCGTTGACTTCAGCGACGATGGCCTTCTTGTCTTCGAGCTTAATTGCCACGGGTTTACTCCTGGATGTTACCGTTTCGCCCGACCTGAGCCGGACGGCGTTTTGGTGTCTGATTCGGTAAGAATCGGGAGCACCATCTGCGTAGGGTTGAAGATTGCTCTTCGGGTTTGAGACTTGCGTCCCCTACGGTCTTGGATAGCCCCCGCCAGGCAGGGACCCCAATTTATCGCTGCAGACGCACCAGGTGCGCCTGCAGTCATTCATTAAGCGTCCAGCGAACCTTGGTCGATCAGCAGACCTGGGCCCATGGTGGTGCTCAGCGTCACGCGCTTGACGTAGATGCCTTTCGAGGTTGAAGGCTTCAGGCGCTTCAGATCAGACAGCAGCGCTTCCACGTTCTGCTTCAGCTTGTCGGCGTCGAAGCCAACCTTGCCGACGGAACTGTGGATGATGCCGTTCTTGTCGGTACGGAAACGTACTTGACCAGCTTTGGCGTTCTTGACCGCAGTAGCGACGTCCGGAGTCACGGTACCGACTTTCGGGTTCGGCATCAGACCGCGCGGGCCGAGAACCTGACCCAGCTGGCCGACGACGCGCATGGCGTCCGGAGAAGCGATGACCACGTCATAGTTCAGATCGCCGCCTTTCATTTCGGCAGCCAGATCGTCCATACCTACGCGGTCAGCACCGGCAGCCAGAGCGGCTTCAGCGCCCGGGCCCTGGGTGAAGACGGCAACGCGAACGGTCTTGCCAGTGCCGTTTGGCAGCACGGTAGCGCCACGAACGACCTGGTCGGATTTACGCGGGTCAACGCCGAGGTTGATAGCGATATCAACGGACTCGGAGAATTTGACAGCGGAGATTTCAGCCAGCAACGCAGCAGCGTCGGTGAAGCTGTAGGCTTTGCCCGGCTCGATCTTGGCCGCGATAGCCTTTTGGCGCTTGGTCAGCTTAGCCATTACACACCCTCCACGTTGAGGCCCATGCTACGAGCGGAACCGGCGATGGTACGTACGGCCGCATCCATATCAGCTGCAGTCAGATCGGCCTGTTTGGTCTTGGCGATCTCTTCGAGCTGGGCACGGGTAACGGTGCCGACCTTGACGGTGTTCGGACGAGCCGAACCGCTGGTCAGACCGGCTGCTTTCTTCAGCAGCACGGAGGCCGGGGTGCTCTTGGTTTCGAAGGTGAAGCTACGGTCGCTGTATACAGTGATGATCACTGGAGTCGGCAGACCAGGTTCCATGCCCTGAGTCTTGGCGTTGAACGCCTTGCAGAATTCCATGATGTTCACGCCGTGCTGACCCAGAGCTGGGCCGACGGGTGGCGACGGGTTGGCCTGAGCGGCCTTTACTTGCAGCTTGATATAAGCCGTGATTTTCTTAGCCATTAGCTACTCCAGTTACGGGTTCTAGCGCCTTGCGGCTCCCCGACTATTGCCTGTTTATCCCAGTGACAACAAAACCCCGCAGCCTGTGACTGCGGGGTAAGGGATGCGGTTGTCAGTTACGACTTCTCGACCTGACTGAACTCCAGCTCGACCGGGGTAGAGCGACCGAAAATGGTCACCGCTACCTGGATGCGGCTCTTCTCGTAATTCACTTCTTCGACTACGCCACTGAAATCAGCGAACGGACCATCGGTGACACGAACCATCTCGCCCGGCTCGAACAGCGTCTTGGGCTTGGGCTTGTCACCGCTATCGGCAACGCGACGCAGAATGGCGTCAGCCTCTTTCTCGGTAATCGGTGCAGGCTTGTCGGCAGTACCGCCGATGAAGCCCATCACACGCGGCGTATCCTTGATCAAGTGCCAAGTCGCCTCGTTCATTTCCATCTGGACCAACACATAGCCCGGAAAGAACTTTCGCTCGCTCTTGCGCTTCTGGCCATTACGCATTTCCACCACTTCTTCGGTGGGGACCAGAATTTCGCCGAAATCATCTTCCATTCCGGCGAATTTTACGCGCTCGATGAGCGAACGCATTACATGCTTCTCGTAACCCGAGTAAGCATGCACAACGTACCAACGCTTAGCCACGGGACACCCTATCTCAACTTACGATAAACGACACAAGCCAACCCAGGAGCGAATCAAGCCCCCACAACATCAGAGCCATGACGAGCACGACCAAGACGACGATCAGCGTGGTTTGCGTGGTTTCCTGACGAGTAGGCCAGACAACCTTGCGAATCTCGACGCGAGCTTCTTTCACCAGACCAAAGAAGGCCTGACCCTTTGCCGTCTGCAATGCAATGGCAGCGGCAACCACCGCGAGCACCAGCAACACGACGACACGGTACAGAATCGGCTCACCAGAGAAGTACTGATTACCGACCACCCCAGCAACAACGAGCAGGGCCGCTGCAATCCACTTGAGCAGATCGAAGCGAGAGTCTTTGGCTTCAGACTTAGCATTCATGAACTAGAATCCTGTGGGAAGACACGCCAAAATCACTATGAAAATGGCGGGCCAGGAGGGAATCGAACCCCCAACCTGCGGTTTTGGAGACCGCCGCTCTGCCAATTGAGCTACTGACCCTGAAAAATCAGGCCGACCATTATGCCGGCCCGAGGGGGACAGATCAATCGATTATTCGACGATCTTGGCAACCACGCCAGCACCAACGGTACGACCACCTTCGCGAATTG